>CALMRM010000223.1:0-9480 GCA_937871605.1 uncultured Terriglobus sp.
TTTGTCGTGGGAGCGCAGTACGGGCAAGGTGTGGCGACCTGCCGGACAGAACGCGGCTGGAGCGCGCCCGTCTTTGTACAACTGACCGGTGGCAGCTTTGGCTTTCAGATCGGCGGCCAGTCTACCGACCTCGTGCTGGTAGCCATGAACCCGGGCGGGCTGCAACACATGCTCAAGAACAAATTCAAGATTGGTGGGGACGCAGCCGCTGCGGCCGGTCCAGTTGGACGCAATGCACAGGCCGGTACGGATTGGAAACTCAACGCGGAATTTCTTACGTATTCCCGCTCCCGTGGCCTGTTTGCAGGCATCGATCTCGACGGGACAGTGCTGTCGCAGAACCAGGACGACACGCGAAGTTTCTACGGTGTCGCAACTCCATTTCGCACGGTACTCGCCGGGAATGTGGCCACACCTCAGGCAGCAAGGCCATTCGTTCGCACCGTGGCCAAGTACTTTGTCAGCGTGCGGCATTAGCCGTGAACAAAGAACCTGCCGTTTAGCTGGGGCGGTACACTACTGTCTTGAGCCGGCGCGCCACAGTGAGACATAGTTCCTTGCGGCACCGGATCGAGTACCACTCTGTTTCCTCCATCGTTACGGTGCTAGGCTGCCTGCCACGAAGCGTTGCACGGCAGCTTGGAGCAGCGCTCGGCAGCCTGCTCTTCACGCTTTCTGGCAAGCTTCGCCGCACCGGCACCCAGAATCTAACCATCGCCTTTCCAGCAATGGCGGCAGTTGAACGTGCCACGCTGCTGAAGAGAGCGTTTCAGCACCTTGGGCAGCACCTTGCGGAAGTGTGCCTGATGACGCGGTACACCGCCTCCTTCGCGCAAGAGAACGTCATGCGCTACGAGGGACTGCAGCACTATCTCGACGCAGCGGAGGCAGGCAAAGGGGTGCTGGTGCTGACCGGACACTTGGGCGCATGGGAGCTCTCCAGCTTTATTCACTCCTTGCTCGGCCATCCCATGGGCATCGTTATTCGACGGCTGGACAATCCGCTGCTTGACCGGCTGGTGAATGACATTCGCTGTCAGCATGGCAATCGCATCCTGCACAAGGATGACTTTGCACGCGGGCTGTTGCACGCTATGGCGCGTGGTGAGACCGTGGGGATTTTGATGGACACAAACATGACGCCGCCACAGGGCGTATTTGTGCCTTTCTTTGGTGTGGAAGCTTGCACGGCATCAGGCTTGGCGAGGGTGGCCCGCAAGACTGGAGCGGCTGTTCTACCAGGGTTTCTGCTTTGGGATGAGCGCGCAGAGCGTTACACGCTGCGCTTTGGTGAACGGCTCACGCTGCAGCAGACCCAGGACCCTGAGCAGGATGCCTTGCACAACACAGCACTCTTTGCACGGGTGACAGAAGACTATATCCGCGCAAACCCAGAGCAATGGCTTTGGCTGCACCGGCGATGGAAGACCCGGCCCACAGGCGAGCCGCCGCTGTACACGCGGCAGCACGCATCTTAGGTGAGGGCTCTCTATGGCGAGTGTGGCACAAGTCGCGCAATGGACTGGTGGGACGGCGGCCCTCGCCGAGGGCGTTGTACGCCGGGTTTCCGCTCCAGGTAGTGCGGCGGAGGATTGTGTTGTCTTCGCGATCACCCCTGAAGCACTGCAGGAGGCGCTGGCATCTGCCGCTGGTCTGATCCTTGTGAACACCGCGCTTGCAAACGGCCTGAGTGACCGTCGCTTGCTGCGCGTCGCCGACGCCAGGCTGGCCTTCTCAGAAGCGGCGTGGCACCTGGAGCCGGCTGTTGCAGGCTCTATCCATCCTTCGGCTGTCATTGCCCCATCGGCAAACCTGGGCCGCGGCGTGGCGGTGCATGCGGGAGCTCTGATCGGGGAACGGGTGCACGTGGGCGATGGCTGCCGCATCGGTCCACGCGTTGTTCTTGAGGATGGGGTCGTGCTGCACAACCGCGTTGTCATTCAGGCGGGCGCGGTAATCGGTGCATTGGGATTCGGCTATGCACGACGCCCGGACGGCTCGTACCTGCGTTTCCCGCAGCAGGGTACGGTGATTATCGAAGACGATGTAGAAATTGGGGCTAACACAACCATCGACCGCGGTGCTTTGGGTGAGAGCCGCATCGGGGCTGGAACAAAGATCGATAACCTCGTCCACATCGGACACAACTGCCAAATCGGGCGCAACGTCATCATCGCCGCCCAGACTGGAATCAGTGGCTCGAGCACCGTGGCAGACGGCGCGATTCTCGGTGGACAGGTGGGTGTCGGGGAACATGCGCACATTGGAGAGGACGTCATTCTCGGGGGTGGTGCTGGTGTGCTGAGCGGTAAAAAGCTGCGTGGTCCACACCAGGTGTTTTGGGGCAGGCCTGCGCGCCCGCTGAAGCAGTACCTGCGAGATCTGGCACGTCTGAGCAGGGGGCGCTAGCCGTGGCGATCGTCGCCGTGGGCGGCCACACTCGCAACATCGGCAAGACGACGCTGGCCACTCAGATCCTGGGTGCGATGCAGCATTTGACCTGGACAGCCATCAAGGTCACCCAGTTTGGGCACAATGTATGCTCAGCCAACGGCGAACCCTGTGACTGCTCCACGGGTGAGCATGCCATTGCCATCAGCGAAGAGCGGAACGCCGCTTCTGGCAAGGACACCGCACGCATGCTCCAGACCGGCAGCAGACGCGTGCTCTGGGTGCGCACCCAGCAGGGCTCCTTGCACGAGGCCATGCCGCGTATCCGCAAGGAAATTGCCGGAGCGGAAAACGTTCTGATCGAGTCCAACAGCATCTTGCGTTTTCTGCGGCCAGACCTCTACCTGGCCGTGCTACAGCCGGAAAAGTCTGACTTCAAGGCGTCTGCGCTGCGCTACTTGGATCGTGCCGATGCCCTCTTTGTGCCCGGCGGGCCTGACACTCTGAACCACGCGTCATGGCCCGGAGTAAACGCCGCACTGCTTAGGAACAAGCCAGTTTTTGAGTTGCACGAGACCGCGCTCGACGCCAAGGCATCTGCTTGGCTCTCGTTGCGCCTGGGCACACCGGCATTGTTACCGGTAACTGCTGCAACCCTTTAGTTGGCTTCGTTGGTCGAGGCGTCGATGTATGCGACGTCGTTCGCCGTACCTTGCACCGTGATGTTGGTGTTGTCGATTTCCGAACCATCTGCGGTGTGGAACGCATGGACCTGACCGCCATAGGCTGTGTAGACCTTGCTGAGGTTTTCAACCCAGCAAAGGCCGGTGAGGCTGCCGTAGTAGTAGGGGTCCAGGTTCTCATTCGGGTACGGAACGGTCGTGCTGCCGCCCAGGGTCACGTTGGGCACGATGTTCGCGGTGCTGGCACTTGTATTGAACAGCGTCAGGCAGTTGGGATTCCCATTGTGAGCAGCCCGTTCACCACTTGAGCAGTTTGAGGCACCAATCCACAGGCTGTTGTTGTCGCCGAAGAGCATCTTGGTGTGGGTACCATCCGAGATGCCGTAGGTTGCAGAGACAGCCTTGGTTGCTAGCGGAATGATGGAAAGCTTGCCAGTGTAGAGATTGTCGGACTGGAGAGCTTGACCCGCGACGTACACCGTGGTGCCATCAGAGATGGCCGCCGTTGCTCCGCCCGGCACGCTCGTCGTACTTACCACGGGCGACGTGTACGTGGCGCTCGGAGGGTAGTAGTCCGTACGCATCGAGTTCAGGTTGGCGATGTTGATGCCGGGGGTGTCATCGCCGGTTGCTGCCGACCCGCCACACTCACGACCGCAGCTGAGAAAGTACACCTGCGAACCATCGGGCGAGAAGTACGCATCCACGGGCCGGTGGAAGGCAGGCTCATGGATACTGCCATCCGGCTGGGTCGAGCCGACGGGCAGGATGCAGTACAGAGGCTTGTTGAGCGGCTGGCAGGTCAGCGATCCCGAGGGCGGAGCCTGATCGCTGTTGAGCTGCAACAACCGGTACACGTCATTGGAGTTGCGCAGCATGAGGAGCACAACGGAGTGGCTCGGGTTGGCGATGACCTTGTACACGCTAGGCACAGCAAAGGTGTACGTCGCCGTGATGGAGGTGCTGGTTGCCGAACCCGATGCCGGAGCGGACATTACAAAGGTGCCATTCCGCTCGATGGCGGTGTACACGGCCTGCGTGTCCGTGGGCACAAAGAATGAACTTGCGAGTCCTGCCGCTGTCGCAGTTGTACCTAGCGAAGCCTCGGTAGAGTAGTTGATGGTCTGAATGGAGCCATCTTGCGCGTACACAAAACCACGCAGCTGCTCAGGATAGCTGATGATCTGCTGCGCGTTGGCTGCAAAGCCACTCACCGTAAAGGTACTGTTTGCGGTGAAAACATTGGCGCGTATGTCACGGCTCGCGTCCAGCAATTCCAACCCGCCGTTGGCCAGGCCCGACTGCGCAATGGCCACCATCACACGCTGCGTCAGCTTGGACGGGGGAACCGGTCGGCCGGCGAACTGATTCTCCGTTGTTTTGTAGGGGCGTGAGCCGCAGCCGGTAAGCAGGGCAAGGACCGTACCAATGAGGAGGGCAGTCGCTGACCGCACCACAACAACACGTTTCAAACCGAAAACCTCAGCAAGGGCATGTACTTTCTACCTGCCGCAAACCAGGTCAGTATACCAAACGGCAAGGCGTAGCAGCGACAGGGACAAGCCGCTGTACCATAGCCCTCGGTGCACTTTCTATGCAGGATTCCAGGACAAACGAGGCGCAAACCCAACTCCGAGAGCGCATCTTCGGATCGTCACCCATTCTCTGCGATGGTGCGATGGGAACGATGTTCTACGCCCGCGGCGTGTTCATCAATCGGTGCTTCGATGAACTGAACCTGTCAGAGCCCCAGCTCGTGCGCGAACTGCATGAGGAGTACCTCATGGCGGGCGCAGAGATGATCGAGACCAATACCTTCGGCGCAAATGCGATACGGCTCAAGCGCTTCGGCCTGGAGCACAAGGTCGAGGAGATCAATACGGCTGCCGTTGCCCTTGCCCGGGCAGCCGTGGAAGGCATGCGCGAAAAACACGCACATCACGCTTTTGTGGCAGGCGCGCTTGGATCGCTTGGCCTCTGCGAAGAGGATCGTGACGCCAACACCATGGTTGAGGCGTATGTTATGCAGGCCACAGCCCTGGCGGCGGCTGGTGTGGACCTCTTTGTCGTGGAGACGGTGACCTCGCTGGCAGAGGCAGAGGCCGCCCTGAAGGCCGTGGCAACTGTCGCTGCCCACCTTCCGGTGATCGCCATGGTCACCGTGACAGATACGGGAAACATAGCGGACGGCACCTCGCCAGAGGACGCGGCACGGCGGCTGCAGGCGGCTGGCGCAAGCGCCCTGGGCTGCAACTGCAGCGGCGGCCCACAGCTGGTGCTCGCCACGGTTGAGCGCATGCGCCGGGTGACGGAGCTGCCGCTTGCAGCCATGCCGAATGCAGGCATGCCCAGCTGCGTGGACGGGCGCAGCATCTACATGACATCGCCGGAGTACCTGGCCAGCTTCGCGCGCAAGGCCATGCGGCTGGGTGCCACCATCATCGGTGGCTGTTGCGGCACCACGCCGCAGCACATCAAGGCCATGCGCTCGTCGGTCAAGGCCATCCAGGCGCAGGCGGAGGGTGTGGCACAGGCGAAGGTTGCGTCAGCCGCAAGTCAGATTATGCCGCCATCGCTCGCCGAGCGCTCCACCCTGGGTGCGCGCATCGCCGCCGGTGAGTTTGTGACCATGGTGGAGATCGTGCCCCCCAAGGGGCTGAATCCTGCAAAGGAACTAGCGGGTGCGCGCATGCTGAAAGAGCTTGGCGTGCACGCGATCAACGTGCCAGATTCGCCACGCGCGAGCGCCCGCATGAGCGCCGGCAGCCTGTGCCTGCACATCCAGCAGCAGGTGGGTATCGAGACCGTCATCCACTACACCTGCCGCGACCGCAACCTCCTGGGCATCCAGAGCGACCTGATGGGCCTGTCGTCGCTGGGCATCCTCAACATCCTGTGCCTGACCGGCGACCCACCCAAGATGGGTAGCTACCCGGATGCAACTGCGGTGTTCGACGTGGATGCAGTCGGGCTGACGCACATTGTGCGCGACATGAACCACGGGCTGGACATCGGTGCGAACACCATCGGCTCCAGCACCGGCTTCGTGATCGCCGTAGCGGCCAACCCCGGCGTGCCAGACATTGATGCGGAGGTACGCCGCTTCGCCGCAAAGGTAGAGGCAGGCGCGGAGTTTGCCATCACGCAGCCGGTCTTTGACCTTCACCTGCTGGAGCAGTTCCTACGGCGCATCGAAGGGTTTCGCATTCCTGTGGTCGCGGGCATCTGGCCGTTGACCAGTGTCAAGAACGCCGAGTTCATGAAGAATGACCTGAAGGTACGCATGCCGGACGACATTCTGCAGCGCATGGGCAGCGCTGCGGGCAGCCCGGAGCAGTCGCGCGCAGAGGGTGTGCGCATCGCCCAGGAGATGCTGAGCGAAGCGCGGCACATGGTGCAGGGTGTGCAGGTCAGTGCACCGTTTGCCCGCTACAGTGCCGCGGCAGAGGTGCTGGCCGATGTGCTGCCGCCGTCTGCAGAAGCAGTCCGGGAGAGTCCTAATGCCATCGTTTGAGGAACAGCTGAAGAGTCTGGAAAGCGTCGTAGAGAAACTTGAGCGCGGTGACCTGCCGCTTGAGGAGTCGCTCTCGCTCTTCGAGCAGGGCGTGGACCTCTCAGACGCGTGCAAGCGAGAGCTTGACGCTGCAGAGGGCCGTGTCCAGGTGCTGCTGCAGCGTGGGCGCGAGCGCGTGGCAGAGGACCTGAAGCTGGAGGAGTAGCTGAGGCCCGCACAGTGTCAATGGCTGCTCTTCTGCGTAAGTCTCCTGCCGCCTCACAACGAAGCGATCCTCGTCTCTGCGCCCTTCGCAGGACCTTTGCGCACTCTGCGTTCCTGCTTCTGACGGCTTCTACCAGGCGGCAGGACAACTTCGCCACCAATGCACTAGCATGTCCACGCTGCATGCCTGGGCATACCTGCACCGCTGAGGACCTCAAATGATCTCGCCTTCCCGCCGTACCTTTCTTGTTGGCAGCGGTTTGACTGCCCTCGCTTCCACCCGCGCCTATGCCGCTTCAGACCGCCTGCGCGTGGGTGTCATTGGTGCGGGCGGGCGCATGCGCTCGCTGCTGGATGCCGCTGAGAAGACCGGCCAGACCTATGACATCGTTTCAGTCTGCGATGTGTACGGGCCCGCGCGCGAAGCGGTGAAGCTACGTCCAACGGCTGCCACCGCCAGCTTGCACGTGGACTTTCGTGAGGTGCTGGACGACAAAGGCGTGGACACCGTCATCATCGCCACGCCGGATCACTGGCACGTTCGCATCGCGCAGGCTGCAATGGCTGCCGGCAAGGATGCATACCTGGAGAAGCCGGTCACGCATACGCTGGAAGAGGGCGACGGTTTGCGCAAAGCCGTGCGCAATAGCAAGCAGATTCTGCAGTGTGGCATGCAGCAGCGCAGTTGGGTGCATTTCCGCAATGCCGTTGCCCTGGTGCAGAGCGGCGCGCTTGGCCGCGTGGTCCAGGTGCGCACGTACTGGTGGCAGAACTACGACGTCAGCTGGGTGCCCAAGCCCATCGACACGGCACAGCTGGACTGGAAGCAGTGGCTGGGCGGCTTGCCGGACCAACCCTTCAGCCTGGAGAAGTACAGCCGCTGGCGCTGGTTCTGGCAGACCGGCGGCGGTGCCATGACCGACCTGTTTGCGCACTGGATCGACATTGTGCACTGGGCCATGAAGCAGGACACGCCCACGTTGGCCACCATGCTGGGTGATCGCTACCTCCAGACACAGTGGGAGTGCCCAGACACGATACAGGCCGCGTTCCGGTACCCCGGCTTCGACGTGGTGTACGAGGGCATGATGAGCTCGTCTATCGATGATGGCGGCTTGGAGTTCCGCGGCAGCGAAGGCACGCTCAAACTCACCCGTTCAGGCATGACGCTGTGGCGCGAGCGTGTGAGCAGGCAGCAGAATCCGGTGCTGAAGGAAGACAGTTTTGAGGACGGCACGGTGACGCACATGCGCAACTTCTTCGACTGTGTCCAGACGCGCAAAGAGCCGAATGCGCCGGTCGAGGCGGGTATCGCCGCGGCTGCTGCCGGGCACATCGGCAACCTGGCGTACCACCGCGGCGGCATGACGAAATGGCCTGCGAACAGCAAGACTTAGTCCCAGGGGTGCAGCAACGGTACGTCAAGATTTTGGAAGTCCTTGATGTTCCGCGTGACCAGCGTCAGTCCGTGCTCGGCTGCTGTCGCTGCAATCAACCCATCGCTGGTCTGCAGTGTTAGCCCATTGCGGCGCGCCTGAACAATCAACCGGCCCCACCGGTCCGCAATGGCTTCTGTGACTGACAGTTTGTTGGCTCCGAACCACCTCGGAACTTCATGGCCCAACCAAAGTTCCAGGTGAAGCCGGCGGCGCCCAATCGGCAACTTCTCGATGCCGAGACGAAGCTCCCCAAGAGTCATGACACTTACGTAGAGCAAATCGGATGCAGTACGATCCAGCCAATCCACAACGCGACCGTCCGGCGCGTCCCTCGCTGTTTCGGAAACGACGTTTGTATCAACCAGATAGTGAGTCACAGCTCCGGCACACGCGGCTCGTCTTTTAGGCGTTCAATCTCTAAGCCAGAGCGCCATAAAGGGGAACGCCTTAGGAAGGCACCAAGCGACTCGCGTTCGGTTGCTGAACTGCTGAGTGGATCTTTGGCCGGTGTGACATTCAGTGCCCAACGGAGAAGCTCTTCGACACTGGAATACGCACCGCTGCAGATTAGCTGCTGGATGCGTTGCTCCAACTCCGGTTCGTGAATCTCAATAGTCATGGCGTCCTCCCTGTCTAAAGTTTGGTAGCGGCACACTCGCCTGTCAACACGTTGTCATGCCGCTCATACAATAGAGTAGATGCCCCAAGAAGAAGAAGCCATCGCCGCCGTAGCGCCGGATCCCACCCCCGAAGAGGCGCGCCGCTACAACCCGTACGAGATCGAGCCGCGTTGGCAGGCCGCGTGGGATGCTGACCCCGCGCTCTACGCTGCCGAGCCGCACACGAGTGCGAAGCCAAAGTATTACGTGCTGGAGATGCTGCCCTACCCCAGCGGCAAGCTGCACATCGGCCACGTGCGCAACTACAGCATTGGCGATGCGCTGGCGCGTTACCAGTGGATGAACGGCTTCAACGTGCTGCATCCCATGGGCTGGGACAGCTTTGGCCTGCCTGCTGAAAACGCCGCCATTAAACACGGCACGCCGCCGCGTGAGTGGACCCTGTCGAACATTGCGGAGATGCGCAAGCAGTTTGGCCGCCTGGGCCTTGGCTACGATTGGGCGCGCGCGGTGACCACCTGCCTGCCCGACTACTACCGGTGGAACCAGTGGTTCTTCCTGGAAATGCTGAAGCGTGACCTTGCGTATCGCAAGAAGAGCAAGGTGAACTGGTGTCCCAACTGCAATAC
>CALMRM010000223.1:9490-11833 GCA_937871605.1 uncultured Terriglobus sp.
CTCGTAGAGCAGCGCGACCTGACGCAGTGGTTCCTGCGGATCACGAAGTACGCGGATGAGTTGCTGGCCGGACTGGACGCGATGCCGGGCTGGCCCGACAAGGTCAAAACTATGCAGCGTAACTGGATTGGCCGCAGCGAGGGCGCGGAGGTCACGTTCGCGGTAGACGGCTGCACCGACAGCATGACCGTGACGGTGTTTACCACGCGCATTGACACTATCTTCGGCGCCAGCAGCCTGCAGCTTGCGCCAGACCATCCCCTCATCCAGCACTGGTGCGGCTCTGACGCGGCGCTGTCGGTCGAAGTAGACAAGATGCTGGCCGAGCAGAAGACCGCGCGAGACACGGACATGCTGGGCGAGCTGCCCAAGCATGGCATCGACACGGGCCGCGCCGCCACCAACCCATTCACCGGCGAGCGACTGCCCATCTGGGTAGCGAATTACGTGCTGAGCGGCTATGGCACTGGCGCGGTGATGAGCGTGCCCGCGCACGATGAGCGCGACTTTGAATTCGCCACCAAGTACGGCTTGCCCATCAAGCGCGTGGTCGCGCCCAGCCTGGACACCGACGACCTGCCTCTGCCCTACACGGACAAGGAAGAGTCCGTGCTGATCGACAGTGGCCAGTGGACGGGCGAGCCTGTGCTGGAGGCGCTGGAGGCCATGGCCAAGCACGCCGAGGCTGGCGGCTTTGGCAAGCGCACCACCACGTATCGGTTGAAGGACTGGGGCGTTTCGCGGCAGCGGTACTGGGGCACGCCCATCCCGGTGGTGTACTGCGACACCTGCGGCATGCAGCCGGTGCCAGAGGACCAGTTGCCCGTGCTCTTGCCGGAGCAGGTGGACCTCGCAGAGGTGGATGGTTCGCCGCTGGGCCGCGTGCCCGAGTTCGTCAACGTGAAGTGCCCCGCGTGCGAAGGCATGGCGAAGCGCGAGACCGACACCATGGATACGTTTGTCGATTCGTCCTGGTACTTTTACCGCTACACGGACGCACGTAACAGCCTAGCGCCGTTCAGCAGGGAAGCGATCGACTACTGGTTTCCCATCGACCAGTACATCGGCGGCGTGGAGCACGCAATTCTGCACCTGATCTACTCACGCTTCTGGACGCGGGCCATGCGCGACATCGGCGTCATCGGCAACAGCGAGCCGGTCACGCGCCTATTTACGCAGGGCATGGTCATCAAGAACGGCGCAAAGATGTCAAAGTCCAAGGGCAACGTGGTCTCGCCCGACGACATGATTGCTAAGTACGGCGCGGATGCCACGCGCATGTACGCCCTATTCGCGGCGCCGCCCGACCGCGACCTGGAATGGCAGGAAGACGGCGTAGCGGGTGTGTACCGTTTCCTCTCGCGCGTGCACCGGCTGACCACGAAATTTGCGCCAGCAGTGCGTGCGTGCGAGGGCATCGCAACGCAGGAGGCGCTGAGCACTGAAGGCCAGGCGCTGCTGCGCCGCTTGCACCAGACCATAGCGAAGATCACGGAAGACTTCAGCGGTCGCTGGCACTTCAACACATGCATCGCCAGCGTCATGATCCTGGTCAACGAACTTGGTGCGCACGAAGCGGCCATGGACGGCGGCATCGTCGGCGTGACCACGCAGCGCGAACTCTTCCGCTCCCTCACGCTGCTGCTAGCGCCGTTCGCTCCGTTCCTAGCGCAGGAGTTGTGGACGGAGCTGGGCCATGAGGGCGCGGTCTTCCGCCAACCCTGGCCACAGAGCGACCCGGTACTCGCGCGCGAAGATGAGATCGAGATTCCTGTGCAGGTATTGGGAAAACTCGTCACCGTCATCAAGGTGGCAGCAGATGCCGACGTGCAAGCGACAAAAGCAGCGGCGCAGGCCGACGAGAAGGTCATCGCGCGCATCGCAGGCAGGCCCGTGGTCAAGATCGTCGCAGTCCCCGGCAAGCTGGTCAACCTCGTCGTGAAGGGCTGACCGGCTTGGCTGCCCCGCAAGGACTCGAACCTCGAGTGATCTCGTCACGCACTGCGCCTAACCCGCAGCGCGCTACGCAGGGGTTTGTGGCAAATCTGTCCTGGCTGCGGCAACGGCCCGTGCTGCTGCTAATTGAAGTAGCTTGGCGCTGGCTATATGGCGTACCGGCGCTGTTGCTGCTGTACCGTACGGCCAGCAGCGTGCTGGCTGCGGTGCCATGGCAATCCACTGGCGTTGTAGACATTTCGGCGAACCTGCTCTTGACAGACCCTGCAGCGGCGGCGCTGCGCATTGCCGCGTTTGCCGCACTGGTGGGGCCGGGTGTGGTGCACGCGTCCAGGTGGCTGCTGCCGCTGCTGTTGGTGGGGTGGGCGGTGGTGTCCGGTGTGGGAC
>CALMRM010000224.1 GCA_937871605.1 uncultured Terriglobus sp.
ACGCAGCACGGCCGTTCGCGCTTGCGCGAACATGACAGATGCCTCGCCCTACACCGGCAGCGTGCGTACGCGAGCTAACAAGCAGATCCCTTCGCTGCGCTACGGGATGACAAGTCGAGAAGATTACTTGTTTGCAGGCAGTGCAAACCCTATGTACTCGCCATGGATCGCATCCGTGCTGATTGGGTGCCCGGGGATGGCGTGCGTGTGCGTGGTGGCGCGGGCGGCGGCGCAGAAGACGATGTACTCGCGGCCATCCACCTGGTAGATGGCGGGCATGCCTTCGAGTGCCTCGCCAACCTCTGTCTCCCACAGCACCTTGCCGGTGCTGGAGTCGAGCGCGCGAATCTTCCGATCGCGGCTGCCGGTGAAGATGAGCCCACCCGCCGTGACCACCGGGCCGACCTTGGGGAAGTGCGTGCCAGTACCGGTGTGGCCCTGCGCAGCCAGTTCAGGCACGTCGCCCAGCGCTTCCTGCCACATGACCCGACCGGTGTTCAGGTCGTAGGCGGTCAGCGTCGTCCACGGCGGCGCAATGACGGGCAGGCCACTCTCCGCGAACATGAAGCCGAAGCTGCTGCGGTAGTGCGCGGTCAGCGGGTCCACAGGCGTCGCGGCAACGCTGGGCACTGCGGTAACGGGTGCGAGCTGCGGCTTGCGCAGATAGCTAACGATGCTGTCCACCTCTAGCCCGGAGAGCTGGCCGAAGGACGGCATCTTCTCCTTGCCGTAGTGGATTGTCTGCGCGATCTGCACGTCGGAGAGGTGCGCGGGTGCCTCCACAAGCGACGGGATGCCGGGCGGCTTGCCCTGCCGGTCCGCACCGTGGCACAGCGCGCAGTTGGCCTGGTACAGCGCCTGCCCGCGCACCTCTGGGGAGGCGTTCGCCGGGACGGGCGCGACCGCGTGTGCCAGCGTCAGCTTCAGCATCGCGGGCAAGTCTTTCGACACGACGTAGAACAGGCCGTGCGCCGGGTCGGCAGCCGCGCCGCCGAAGTTGGCACCGCCGTTGTTGCCCGGCATCTCCACCGTGTCGGTGGTGCCGGGCGGCGTGTACAGTCCCTGGTTGCGGGCCAAGTTCATCTGCCGCGTCAGGGCCTCACGCTCGCCGGGTTCGAGGTATGGGCTCAGGTCCTTGACGGTGAACGCCTGCCGCGCAAAGGCTGGCGGTTTCGACGGGTAGGGCTGCGTGGGCCACGCGTGTTCGCCCGGCATGGTGGACGCGGGTACCGGGCGCTCCTCGACTGGCCACAGCGGCTTGCCGGTATCACGGTCGAACACCCACACCCAGCCCACCTTGCTGGCCTGCGCCACGACGTCTTCGCGCCTGCCGTTGTGGTTCACGGTCAGCAGCATGGGCGTGGTGCCATTGTCGTAGTCCCAGATGTCGTGGTGCACGGTCTGGAAGTACCAGCGCAGCTTGCCGGTGGCGGCATCCAGCGCGATCAGGCAGTCGCCGAAGAGGTTCTGCCCGGTGCGGTTGGCACCGTAGAAGTTGTACTTAGGGCTGGCTGTGGGGATGAAGATCGTGCCACGCTTCTCGTCCAGCGCCATGCCCGCCCAGTCATTCGCGCCGCCCACGGTCTTCCAGGCGTCCTTCGGCCAGGTGTCATAGCCCACTTCGCCGGGATGCGGCACGGTGTGGAAGGTCCAGGCCAGCGCGCCGGTCAACACGTTGTAGGCGCGGATGTCGCCAGGACCGGAGCTGTACTCCTCGTTGGTAGCCGAGCCGAGAATCAGCAGGTCCTTGTAGACCTTGCCTGGGTTGTAACTCTGCACCAGCGCCAGCTTGCTGGCATCGCGGCCAAGCCCTTCGCGCAGGTCCACACGGCCGCCCTGGCCGAAGCTGGTGATGGACTGTCCGGTGTCGGCGTCTAACTCCTGCAGGGCGTTATCGACCGAGAGGATCAGGCGGCGATCCTTGCCGTTGGCGCTCTGCCAGTAGTTGAGGCCGCGCGTGGTGATGAGTGGCGTCTTTGCTTGAAAGCTGTGCGTCCAAAGCTCTTTGCCGGTCGTGGCATCCACCGCGACTATCGATTTGCTGTGCGCCATGACGTATGCCGTGCGGCCGATGACCAGCGGGTTGAAGACTTAGTTCACGTCATCGCCGGTAGGCAGCGTCCACACGCGCTGCAGCTTGCTGACGTTGGTGCGGTTCACCTGCGCCAATGACGAGTACTGCGCACCGTCCGGCGCGCCGCCGTAGTCGCGCCACGTGCTGTGGTCCTGCGCGGCCGCCTGCTGAGCAAAGGCAACGAGGATCAGACCGGAAAAAAGCACAAGGGCACGGTGGCGGCAGCGGATGGTCAGCATCGAGTTCTACGATAAGCCACATCTGCTGCAAGGCAGGCCGCGCTGGCAGCCTGCCTCGTTCACTCCGCCACCAGTCGGTGCAGCAGACCCTGTCTACTGCAACTGCGCGATCTTTGCTTTTGCTGCCTCGACGACCTCGGCAGCCTTGTCCGGCCCCATGGCTACGCCTTCTGCCGTAATCACCGTGATGTCCTTGATGCCAAGGAAGCCAAAGACCCCGCGCAGGTACTTCTCCTGGAAGTCATACTGCTCGTAAGGCGAACCCGGGCCATACAGGCCTCCACGCGTGGAAAGGACGATGACGCGCTTGCCGGCGCACTGGCCTTCCGCTCCATTGGGACCGTACTTGAAGGTGACGCCCGGCACGGCGATCAGGTCGATCCATGCCTTGAGCTGGGAGGGCACGCCGAAGTTATACATGGGTGCACCGATGACCAGGGTATCGGCGGCAAGAAACTCCTGCAGGATCTCTTCCCCGGTCTCTAACTCGGCCTTTTGCTGGTCTGTGATCTGCTCCACATTGTTGCCATACAGGCGGGCAACCGCGGTGTAGTGGCGCAGCGTGTTCACAACAAGATCGCGGTAGACATACTCGGCGTCAGGGTGGGCCTGCCTGAGCTGTTGCGCAGCGGCAGCGGAAAGAGGACGGCTCACGGACTTTTCACCCGTGACGCTGGAATCGAGATGCAGAATCTTCATGCGCTTTGGATTCCCACTCCGGCTGCATGAAGCAATTTATTTATGCAGAGCCGGACGCGCCAACTACGCCTACCGCTGGGACAGGTCGCGGATCCAGATGTCCTTGAACTGCATGTTCCCCGCGCCGCCCGCATGCAGTTGCAGGGCGATCTTGCCGTCGGGCGCGCCTGGTTTGGGGTCGGTGAAGTCGACCATCGGCACGCCGTTCAGGCGCGAGCGGTAGCGATTGCCCACGACCTCAACCAGGTAGTCATTCCACTCGCCCTTGCGCACGACGCCTTCGTTCTCGGGCGAGGGCCACACCACCCAGCCACGACCGTCCTCCGCGTACACACCGGCGGTGTGGTGCATCATGGTGCAGTCGATTTCAAACTGCATGCCCTGCGTGGTGTCCACGCCCTTGAAGCCCGTGTGGAAGAAGACACCGCTATTTCCGTCGCCCACGCACTTGAAGCGCAGGGAAAGTTGAAAGTCCTTGTAGTCCTTAGCGGTCTGCAGGTAGCCGTAGGCCTTGGTCAGCCCCTTGCCGTGCAGAATGCCGTCGCCCTCCACGGTCCAGCTTTCCGCGCCGATGGGCGTCCAGCCGGTCAGGTCTGTGCCGTTAAAAAGGTTGATCCAGTCGTTGCCCGGAATCCTGGCGCGCGGCGTCGGCGTGGGCGCCGCCTGCTGCGCCACGGCTGCCAAAGTGCATGCTGCGACGAGAGCGAGCGCGGCAAAGCGTCTCGCGGAAGAAGACATTGCAAACATGCTGCGGAACTCCCGGTTAGAGGTATCTTGCGACATCGTACATGGGTGCAGGTAAGGCTGACATTCGTACCTATAGAACGCAGAGGACACAGAGGTTTCGCAGGGGACGCAGACACGTTCTGGCGATTGCGCCCTTGCGTGCACGTCCTCTGCGTACTCTACGTTCTACTCTTCCCTTGTTAAACTCAGCCGGATGCCCGACCAACCCACACGCGCGACCCTCTCCGTCGCCATGATTGCGACCAACGAAGAGAAGAACCTGCCGCGAACGCTGGCTGCCGTGCACGGCTGGGTCGATGAGATCGTTATCGTCGATTCCGGTTCAAAGGACCGCTCACCGGAAATTGCGCAGAGCTTCGGCGCAAAGCACAGCTACAACCGCGACTTCCGCGGCCATCCCGAGCAGAAAAACATTGCCATTGGTCAGTGCACGTCCAACTGGATTCTCTTGCTGGATGCGGATGAGGTAGTCACGCCGCAGTTGCGCGCGGAGATCGAAGCCGCGCTGGTCGCACCGCAATGCAACGCCTACTGGATGCCCCGGCTGAACCTTTTCATGACTCGCTGGATGCGGCACGGCGGCCTCTATCCGGACGCGAAACTTCGGCTCTTCCGGCGCGGCGCGGCGGTCGTCGAAGAGAACAACGGACCGCACGGCACGCCGCAATACCACGAAGCCAAAGGTCACTTCCGCAACCATCTGCTGCACTACGGTTATCCGGACTTCGCCAACTACCTGGACCATATGAACGAGTACAGCTCTGCTTCATTGGAGGCGATGGGCCGGAGAAAACACACTTCGTCGGAGTGGCTGATCCTACTGCAGTCGTTCGCGAACCCCCTCTTTCAGTTCCTGAAGAACTACGCCTTCCGGCTAGGTTTTCTGGATGGTGCCGAGGGGCTGGTTTTCCACCTGAACCATGCTGTGTATGCGCACTGGAAGTACGTCAAGGTGTGGGAGGCTCGGCGGCGCGCCCGGCTGCCCATCCTCTAGTTCTGTCATCCCGTAACGAAGTGAAGGGATCTGCTTTTCTGCCGGTGCGAGCGCACATGCAGATCCCTTCGCTGCGCTACGGGATGACAAGCAATCGAGAAAGCTACGTAAACAGGTTCTTCAGCAGAAACAGCACGTTCGCGGGCCGTTCCGCCAGCCGTCGCATGAAGTACGGGTACCAATCCGTGCCGAACGGCAGGTAGACGCGCACGCCGTAGCCACGACGCAGCAGGTCGCGCTGCAACTCGCGCTGCACGCCGTACAGCATCTGGAACTCGAAGCGGTCACGCGCGATGCCCTGCTCTGCCGCAAAACGCTCTGTTGCTGCAATCATCGTCGGATCATGCGTGGCAATGCCGCAGAACACCCCAGACGGCAGCATCATACGCACGAGCCGCACGTAGTTTGCATCCACATCGGCCTTCTGCGGAAAGGCGAGGCGAGCAGGCTCTTTGTACGCACCCTTGCACAGGCGGATGCGAATACCCTGCTCCAGTAGCCGCTCTGTGTCGTACACCGTGCGATACAAATACGCCTGCAGCACGGTGCCGACCGCGCCCGGGTGACGCGCGTGCAGGTGCTCTGTTAGTGCTATCGTCGGCTCCGTATAACCGGAACCCTCCATATCGACGCGCACGAAGTTGCCCAGGCGCTCTGCATGCGCCACAATGCCACTCACCGTGCTCTCAGCCAGGGCGGCCGACACGTCCATGCCAACGCCGGTCAGCTTGACAGACACGTTCGCGTTCAGCCCGCGGTCGGCAATCGCGTCCAGCAGCCGGTGGTACACGTCTGCCGCAGAGCGCGCCTGCTGCTCGGTCCGCACACTTTCGCCCAGCGAGTCGAGCGACACGGCAAAGCCTTGCCGGTTCAGTTCTGCGGTTACACGCAACGCGTCGGCGATGGTAAGCCCGGCAACAAAGCGGCTGGAAATGCGACGACCCGGCGTAGACCGCTCCAGTAGCTGGCGGACAGGGGCGTTGCGTGACAGGGCGATCAGAACCGAACGGAACATAGCACCTCAGATGATAGAAGCGTGGAGTGTGCTCACGGTCCTTTGTGTATTACTTCAACACCGCTCTTGCCTGCGCGTTGCGACTTGAGGTTTGCCGCACACTGTCGAAGACGACAGCACATTCCAGACTGGAGTACGCGCGGACTTGGGCGGCGTGTCCTGCACGGCGAGTGGAAGCTGCCGCCACTGTCCATCTACCTGGAGTAGCCCACCCGCGCCATTTGCCAGGTGGTATCCCCGGGCGTCGGTGTACACTCAACCCACTTCCAGCAAGGGTGTGTGCATGACGAAGGCCGATTTAGTCGACCAGGTGCTCCAGGTGGGCGACCTGACACGCCGCGACGGCGAAGTCATCGTAGAGACTTTTTTCGCCGGCATCGCCGAGGCGCTGCATGCGGACGACAAGGTGGAGATCCGCGGCTTTGGCTCGTTCCGCACACGCCAGCGCAACTCGCGCACGGGGCGCAACCCCAAGACGGGCACCCCCGTGGACGTTCCCGCCAACCGCGTGCCCTACTTTAAACCCTCGAAGGAGCTGCGCGAAGACGTGAACCGCTCGCATGCGATTGACGACGCGGCACTCGAGCGAGCCGAACAGGGGGAGGATTAGCCGACCGGGTCGGCTGCTAGCAGGGTCTGAAATGCCACACGGTACGGCTCGGGCAGCAATCGCTTTGCCATGTCCCTGCCCACCACCACATGGGTCGTTGTGCCCTCGCACAGCAGCTTGTCTTCCCCGGCGCGCACCACTTCATAGCCAATCCGCAACACCGGTCCGCGCATGGCCAGCAGGCGTGTCCGCACCAGGATTTCATCGTCATAGCGGGCGGGCAAGCGGTAGCGAACCTCCACACCCGCTACGGCAATCATGCAGCTAAACTCCTGCTCCAGGCGGCTGTACGGCAACCCGCAGACTCGCATGAGCTCTACGCGACCTACCTCAAACCACACAAGGTAGTTGGCGTGGTACACGACGCCCATCTGGTCGGTTTCGGCATAGCGCACGCGCAACCGTGCCTCCGCGTGACAAGGTTTGAGCATGCCGCCAGTGTAGCGTCGAACACCCCTGCGTGGCTGCACGTGGTGCCTGTCAGACCCTTAGCAGCATCTGACCCTCAGCACACCCGGAGAGTACATATGGCAGCTGGCGAGGCATTGTTGGTGATCGACATGCAAGTGGACTTTATGCCGGGCGGCAGCCTGCCCGTGGCAGAGGGCGACAGCATTGTGCCACTTATCAACCAGCTTGGGCAGCATTTTAGCGAGATCATTCTCACGCAGGATTGGCACCCCGCAGGCCACATCTCGTTTGGCAGCACCCATGGCAAGCAGCCCTTTGTTGAAACGGTCGAAGCGGCCTACGGCACGCAATCGCTGTGGCCCGAGCACACGCTGCAGCAAACCCCGGGCGCTGCCCTGCACCCACAGCTGCAGTTGCCGCACGCTGGGATGATTCTGCGCAAGGGCCACCGGCAGGACATCGATTCCTACTCGGCGTTCCTTGAGAACGACCATCACACCTCCACCGGCCTTGCAGGCTACCTGCGCGATCGCGGTTTGTCGCGGCTGTATCTTTGCGGCCTGGCGTGGGACTACTGCGTGGGCTATTCCGCGCTGGATGGCAAGGCGCTGGGCTTCGATGTCAGCGTGGTCGCAGACGCCGTGCGGGGCATCCAGCCAGATAGCATGCGCGCTATGACCGCCCGCTGGCAGGATGCGGGTGTCACGCTGTTGCAGAGCGGCGCGATCCTGCACGCGCCATAGTTACTAAGCGGATACCCGGACGGTCTATTCCAGTCAGGGTCGTTACTAACGAAAAAGATTCCTCTTGACTAGGGAGTTACCGGGGTATGACTGTAAGTACATCGCTGGTGCCTCCCCGGGCATCGGCGCTATGGGGCCCCGCTCTGGCCCCCATCCGCAACACACAATATGGCAACCATGATGGCGCCCGTAGAACAGCGTGAGGTCTTGCGCTGCGACCACTGCGGCCTGGTGCAGTTCCGCACCGGCAACGAACTATGCCGAAAGTGCCGCAAGCCCCTGGACGTGGACGAGCCGGAAACGGTCGCCACACCGGCACTGTCCCTTGTGCCGGTTGCCAGCCAGCGGGAGAGCGACACGATTCAAGTGGCGACCGCGGTCAAGGACCTGCGCCGCGTGCGCAACCTGAGCCAACGCCAGCTGGCCGGCCGCATGAATGTGCCCAGGACCTACATTTCCAAGATCGAAAACGGCAAGGCCATGCCCACGCTGTCCTCGCTGGAACGGCTGGCGCGCGCGCTCCAGGTCGAGATCGGTGCCCTGTTGCGGGACAGCAAGAGCCGCCAACGTGAGGAGGCAACCGCCCTCATGAACGACCCTTTCCTGGCAGAAATTGCCGGCTACTGCTCGCACATGGATGCGCTGCAGAAGTCGATGTTCCTGAACCATGTGCGCGAACTGGCCTCCGGCCGTCGCCGCATGGCGTAATAGCACTTCCCGCACCCATTCTCCGAGCCCGCGGACGACCTCTAGCTCCTGGCAGCCATTGCAGGGGCTAGAGGCGACGTGCTAGGTTCAATCGGAGTCGCATCCGGGAGACCACAACCTTTGCCGCTGACCCAGGCGCTGCGCATCCAGGAGCTTTCCCCCGAGGAGCTTGCGGTGTACCGCTCCCTTGACCCTGCGCGTCTGCCGGAGCATGTGGCCATCATCATGGACGGCAATGGCCGCTGGGCGGGCAAGCGCGCCCTCAAGCGTTTTTTGGGGCACCAGCGCGGTGCCGATAGCGTGCATTTTGTGGTGGAAACGGCCAGCCGCATCAACCTGCCTTACCTGACGCTGTACGCATTTTCACTGGAAAACAACCTGCGCCGGCCCAGGGCCGAGGTCAGCTTTCTGATGAAGCTGCTGCGCAACTACCTGACAGGAAACGTGAAGCGGATGAACGACAACAACGTCCGCATGGCCTACATCGGCCGCACGCAAGACCTGCCAGCGGAAGTACAGGAAACCATGCAGTGGGCGGCGGAAGAAACCGCGCGCAATACCGGTACCACGCTGACGCTGGCGCTCAACTACGGCTCGCGCGCAGAAATCGTGGACGCTGCACGCGGCGTGATCTTGCACCTGCTGGCAGAAGCACAGAGGCGCGGTTGCACGATAGAGGATTGGATCGGCGTAGGCGGCCTGGATGCCGTCGATGAAGACGCACTGTCGCGACACATGTATACCGCCGGCATGCCCGACCCGGACCTGCTGATCCGCACCAGCGGCGAAATGCGCATTAGCAACTACCTGCTGTGGCAGATCGCCTACGCCGAGCTGTACGTAACGGACCGGTTGTGGCCCGATTTCCGAGGGGTTCACCTGTTGGAAGGCATCGCGGCGTTCCAGGGACGTAGCCGCCGATTTGGTGGACTCGACACGGAGTTCAGTGATGAGTCGCTGCCCGACCCGCAGATGCCGGAACTGGTTCGCTAAGCCAAAGCACGCCAGAGTCCGTCGTCTTCTGCTGTCACAAACAATCCTTCATCATGCGGCGCTCTCCTCTGCTATCTCACTGTGCACGCTCTGCACATTGCATTCTGCGGAGCAGTTCAAGGAGTGAAGCTCATGTCTTCCAACGCTGTTTTGCCTGACCAGGTCCACATGCCCAAGCCGATCAGTGCCCGAACGCACGGCTTCATCGACTATGGCCATGCTGCCTTCTTCTTGACCGCGGCGCTTGTTTGCCGTAAGAAGAATCCGCGAGCGGCTCTTGCGTGCCTTCTCACTGGATCGTTCGTGCTGGTGCAGTCTTTGTTGACGGACTACCCGCTGGGCGCAAACGCGGTAATCCCGTTTCATACCCACGGTCAGATGGATGCGGCGTTCGCCGGATCTTCGTTCGTGATGCCGGAGATCTATGGCTTTGGCGGCACAGGCGCTGCCACCCTCTTTCGCGTCAACGGCGTGGTGGAGTCCCTCGTTGTTGCAATGACCGATTGGAACAGCAACAAGGCCCGCGTGGAGAGCCTGATCGACTCATAAGCGGTATGCTGCTCTCTGGACCATGAAGAGAGTTCTTACCGCCACCGTCCTCATCGCAGTTGTCTTTGGCCTGGTGTTCTGGGGCAATCAGCTTGCCCTCATCGTCGTGTCTGCGCTGGTGGCTATGCTGGCTGCGTATGAGTACCTCGCCCTGACACGCGCGGGTGACGAGGTGGTGCCGGCATGGTGGATGTTGCTGGCCACTGCCCTGCTGTTTGTGGTCACGTATTTTCGCCCGCTTGAGGCGATGCTGCCCGTGCTGAGCGCCCTCGGCCTGAGCCTGCTCACCGTGGTGGCCTTCCGCGAAGCGCGCAACGGGCACCTGGAGCGCGTCTTGCCCATCGCCGCCGCAGGGTTCTTCGGGCTCATTTACATCGGGTACCCGCTCACGCTGCTGCCGCAGATCATCGCGAGGGAAAACGGCCCCACGCTGCTGATCTTCCTGATGCTGGTGGTCTGGACGGGCGACATCGCCGCGCTCTACGTGGGCAAGACCTTCGGTAAGCGCAAGCTGGCACCCGCGCTAAGCCCGAACAAAACGCAGGAGGGCGCGCTGGCGTCGCTGCTAGGGTCGATCGCCATCGCGGGCGCGCTGGCGGCTGTGTGCCAGGCCGTAGGCCGCCACGGCAGCACGGTGTTGCACATCTCAGAGCCGCTGTGGCAAACACTGCTGCTGGCCGCGCTGGTCAACGTCGCCGCTCAGGTGGGCGACTTGCTGGAAAGCGCCCTGAAGCGCGGCGTAGGCGTCAAGGACAGCGGCACCATGCTGCCCGGCCACGGCGGTATCCTAGACCGCATCGATGCCCTGCTTGTGGCCGCACCGGTACTGTGGTACCTGCTGCTGCTAAAAGAGGCCGCCGGATTGGGTACATTTTAGAGCACTTCAGACAGCATCTGCTGGGTCGGCATACTCCTCCAACGGCGGCGGTGGCCCAAAGGAAATTCGTGTGGGTGCCTGCTGTCGCACAGTATGAATGGAACCCGGGTAGACCGTATGCAGGCCATAGCGGATGTTGAGTTGATCTACCGTGGTGGTGACACGCTCTGCCGCAACGGGCTCCTCCGGTTGGAACAGATCCGGCTGAGAATTGGGCTCAAGCTCACACAGAGCCACCATCAGGTCCGAGGGTTTCTGCTTCGGCACGCGCTCCCACAACAGCAGAAAATGCGCTTGCAAGGTGAGCAAGTCATGCGACGGCGGAATCTGGATGCCCATATGCCAGGCGCGCCCGTCCTGAAAGCCGATGTGGGCAACCATGCCCCGTGCTCGCAGACCGTTGCGCCGCATGCGCCGTGCCGTGGTATGCAACAGCTTCAGCGCGATACCCCGCGCCTGCTCCGGCGTGCGGCACTCTGGTGGCAAGATATGCTGGCGGCTGAGGGACTGCCGCGGCCTAGCGGCCGGTTCTTCGAAATCTTCGCCCCGCATCCATAGCCAGAGCCTATCCCCCAAGACGCTGCCCCAAAGCGCACTCATCTGTTTGCGCGGCAGTGCGCACAACTCGCGCACAGTGGTGATACCCGCAGCCTGCAGGCGGCGATGCATACGGCTGCCCACGCCGGGAATGTCCTTCAGTGCAAGGGTAAACAGCGAGTGCGGCAGGTGAGACGGGAGCAGGAGCATCAGGCCATCCGGACGTTGCATTTCGCCAGCGATTTTCGCGAGCAAGCGATTCGGTGCCACGCCGATGGAGCAGCGCAGGGTAGATCCGACCTTGCGGATCTCCTGCTTGATGCCATAGGCAATCTCAACAGCGCGTGTGGCGTCACGCTCAGCGCCTTGCAACCGGCAGGTAAATTCATCGCAACTTTCGGTTCGGTGGACTGGGACGCAGCGGGTGATCGCTTTCACAATTTCATGGTGGAACTCCACATAGAGCCTGGGCCGCGCCATGACGACTTCAAGTTGCGGACACAGCTTCCGCGCATCCTGGAGGCGGCATCCGGTATGTATGCCATAGGCCTTTGCCTGGTAGCTGACTGCAATGCAACAACCCGCTTCCGCCTCAATGGGCACGATGACAATGGGCTTGCCCCGCAGTTCGGGCCGCGTCTCCTGCTCCACGCTCGCGAAGTACGAGTTGATGTCGATGAAGAGCCAGTTCACGAAGTCCATGGCGAGTAGTGTATACGAACAAAAGGCGAAAACAACGCTGATGCTCCCTGCCACACGCTTGGTATACTCAGTTGTGCACCCCACGCACGGTCCATCACGACAACTAAACAGAACGAGGCGGAGATGTCAGCAAAATACATCTTTGTAACGGGCGGCGTTGTGTCATCGCTCGGCAAGGGACTTGCGGCCGCATCTATCGGCTGCCTGCTGGAAGCGCGCGGTTTGCGTGTGGGTCTGATGAAGTTCGACCCCTACCTGAACGTCGACCCGGGCACCATGTCACCGTTCCAGCACGGCGAGGTGTTCGTCACCGACGACGGTGCCGAAACCGACCTGGACATGGGCCACTACGAGCGTTTCACGCACGCGAAGCTGTCGCGCGACAACAACCTGACCAGCGGCCGCATTTACGAACAGGTCATCACCAAGGAGCGCCGCGGCGACTACCTAGGCAAAACCGTGCAGGTCATCCCGCACGTGACCAACGAGATCAAGGCCGCCATGCGCAAGGTGGCGGCGGACTGCGACGTGTGCATCGTCGAGATCGGCGGCACCGTTGGCGATATCGAGTCGCTGCCCTTCCTCGAAGCCATTCGGCAGATGCGGCAGGACCTCCATCGCGAAAACACGCTGTTTGTCCACGTGACGCTGGTGCCGTGGATTGCCGCCGCGCAGGAACTCAAAACCAAGCCCACGCAGCATTCCGTGAAGGAGATGCTCTCCATCGGCATCCAGCCCGACATCCTGCTGTGCCGCTGCGAGCGCAACCTGCCGCGCGAGATGCGGGGCAAGATCGCCGCCTTCTGCAACGTGGAAGAGCGCGCTGTCATCGCGGCTACCGACGTCGCGAACATCTACGAACTGCCGCTCGCCTTTGAGGCCGAGCACGTGGACGCGCTCGTCATGAACTATTTGCGGCTCGAAGCGAAGGAAGCCAACCTGGCCAAGTGGCGCGAGTTGGTGGATCACGCCTATCACCCGAAGGATGAGGTCCACATCGGCATTGTGGGCAAGTACGTCGAGTACGAAGACAGCTACAAGTCACTGAAGGAAGCTCTGGTCCACGGCGCGCTGCACGCCAACCTGAAGCTCCGCGTCACTTGGCTCGAGGCTGAGGGTCTGGAGACCGGTGACCGCACGTACGAGCAGCAGTTAGAGGGGCTGGACGGCATCCTGGTACCAGGCGGCTTTGGCAAGCGCGGCATCGAGGGTATGCTCAACGCCATCCGGTACGCCCGTGAAAGCGAGACGCCCTACTTTGGCATTTGCCTGGGCATGCAGACAGCGTGCATCGAGTACGCGCGCAACGTCTGCGGCCTGCACGATGCCAACAGCAGCGAGTTCGACCAGTCCACATCGCACCGCGTGATCTACAAGCTGCGCGAACTGACCGGCGTGGAGGAGATGGGCGGCACCATGCGGCTGGGCGCGTGGACTTGCGTGATGGAGCCTGGCAGCCGGGCAGCCGAGGCCTACGGCACCACCGAGATCAGCGAGCGCCACCGCCATCGCTACGAGTTCAACCGCGAGTACGAACCCGTGCTCACCGGCGCAGGCCTGCGGCTGACCGGTACAACGCCCGATGCGACCTACGTGGAAATTGTTGAGATCCCCTCGCATCCTTACTTCGTCGCATGCCAGTTCCATCCGGAGTTCAAGTCGAAGCCGCTGGAGCCGCACCCACTCTTCCGCGAGTTTGTGGCGGCCAGCTACCGCAACCGCATGGGCCGGGGGCGCGCGCTGAGCCAGGTGAGCTTCGACACCATCGCTTCGGCATAGCCGTCCCTCTGTCTAGTTTGTCATCCCGCAGCGCAGCGGAGGGATCTGCATGTGTGCTTGCCCAGGCGTGCCGTTCAAACGAGCGCATTACTTTTGCATGTTTCGCGCGCGGGCGCGAACGGATGAACACTCCCGTCACAGCCAGCCTTGACCTGCGGACCAGCTTACAAGCAGATCCCTCCGCTGCGCTGCGGGATGACAGGTTCGGTTGAACTAAGCATCTGAACCGTCATGAGCACCGATCCCAAGCCGTCTAGCACCGAGCGCGCACGCCAGGAAGCAGTTGCACGGCAGCAACGTATTGCGTACAAGGAGCGGCCGCGCAGCCGCGCTGGAGCCATCCTGCTCGGTCTGCTGCTCTTCTTCATCGTGGGCGTTGGCGCAGCGGTCTACCTGCTGCGGCAAGCTGGCATGGGTAACGGCATCGCCGCGAAGCTGGCAGGCATACTGCTCAGCGGGCGCACCACCTTCAACACCTCCGCACCGAATGTCGTGAACCAGATCCAGCGCCTGAACCGGCTGGAGACGGTCAGCTACTCCGTAGACACGGTGGTCGAAGGCAAACACACCAACGCCGTGCTGCCTGACCTGCTCTTTGGCGACCGCCTGCTGCTGGTGGTGCATGGCCAGGTGATCGCAGGGGTGGACATGAGCAAGCTTAAGCCGGAGTCGGTGCATGTGGATGGCCGCACTGTCATGGTGGACCTGCCTGCCTCTGAGGTCTTCACCACGCACATCGACAGCGGCAAGACACGCGTTTTTGCACGCACGACCGGCCTGCTGACACCTGCCGATCCTAATCTTGAAAGCGACACCCGCAAGACTGCCGAAACACAGATCCTGCAGGCTGCGACGAACGACGGCATCTTGGATGCGGCTCGCGCCAACGCACGCGGCAGCATGGAAAGCCTGTTGCGCGGCCTTGGGTTTACGACTGTGACAGTTCGCTGAGAACTCGTATCACCCTAAGTGCGCAAATCGTTTCTCTGCCGTCTCCTGAGCGCTGCGAAGGACCTGCTTTTGCTCGGAGTAGCAGTGCAGCCTGCGAAGAAAGCAGGTCCTCCGACTCCCCTGCGCTTCGCTCAGAATGACGAACTCAAGCAGTAAGGCTCATGTATGAGGTTTGGGAAACCGGCGCACATACGAACGCGCAGTAAGCCAAAAAAACGGCCCTCCGTTGCGGGAGGGCCAATCTGCCTTGGTTCTCTCTGCTTAGGAGAGGGTTTTTGGCGGTGTCCGCCAATCTCGAACTTTGTAGGAGCTACATGGACGCGCCTGCGGGACCTGTCGCGGGCGCGGGAGGCGCGCCGCCCATGGTGGCTAGGCTGTTGTGCAGCAGCGTCACGCGGACGCCATTCGCCACCAGCGCTTCGCCGTCAGCCGGAGACTTTGCAGAGGCGCGCCCCAGGCCGGAACGGTAGATGCGGTACACCGGCACCTGGTGCTCCACTACGAGGTAGCGCACCACAGAGTCGGCCATGGCCTGCGACGTTGCCACTCCGCTACGGCTGTAACCCTGCACTTCGACGATGTAGCCCTTTTCCGCAGCCAATTTGGCTGCAAGCTCATCCAACTCTGCCTTGCCGCGCGTGCCCAGCGTGGTGTGGCCCGGTGCAAACTTCACCGGCGTCGTCTCCACTGCCTGATACTGGTCCAGGTTGGTCACGGTGGTGTGCAGCGCATCGGTGCGCGTGGAGGCTGCGGTAGCGGTGCCGTTCGCGGTGTCGGCGCGACGGCTGGCATCCTGCGCGTGCTGATCGGCTAGCGCAGCGGAGTCGTTGGCGCGCTTGATGCCTGCGGTGGCGCGAGTGTCCACGTCACGGATGTCGTTTGCGTTCTTCGCCTGCAACTGGTCCAGCTCGTTCACGCGATCACGCACCGGGTCCATCTGGCGCTTTACCCACTTCTTGCGGGCCAGCGGATTCATGTGGCCCCAGAAGCCTTCCTTCGACTGCATCTGCAATGGCTGGCCGGTGGAGTAGCTGCTGCTGTCCGCCGCATCCTGCTTCGCGGGCTGTGCTTGAGCACTGGCTGCCGGTGCATCTGCGGCCTGCGCGTGGATTGCTGTCGTGAACGCGCCTGCCGCCAGCAGAACGCCTCCTAGAGCCATGACGTGGGTGGTGCGGACGTGCTGCTTCATGCGTTTCTGTGCTCCTTGACGCATCTGTAGTGTGGCGCTGCTGGGAGAGGAATGGAACATCTTCATCTCCATACTTTGC
This sequence comes from uncultured Terriglobus sp., assembly GCA_937871605.1. Taxonomy (GTDB): domain Bacteria; phylum Acidobacteriota; class Terriglobia; order Terriglobales; family Acidobacteriaceae; genus Terriglobus. The sequence goes on from CALMRM010000224.1 coordinate 15,897, forward strand.
ACGGCAGGGGCCAAACTTGCCTGACGCCGTAACTTGAACTTTTTGTTACACTTACATTTTCGACCGGTGCAGGACCACCCTCCGGGTAATAGCGGGATCCGGTAAATTTTTCCGGGTCTTTCAGCAATTCGTACGCGCCGTGGCAAAGTGTGGTGCTGGCGAAGGGCGGAAAGGCCCAGTTCTAACTTCATGGTTTAGTCAAGGGTAGCTGCGGAGTCGTACACACTCACTCAGGTACCAACGGGTTCGGTCGACAGCAATGAGTGATTGAGCCTCTGTACGCAGAAGGCCGGAACGGAGGCTGAGGGGCCTGAGGTGCGGAACCGGCTTCGTTAGCGAACGTCGGCGCGCACCACGCGGACATCGGGTACCTTTTCATCCCACGCCGCGGGTACGGCATCCAGGATGAGCCGGAACTCACGCTCGGTGCCCGGCTGCAGTGGCGCGGCAGATATGGGCTGCAGGTCCACGTAAGGTTCGCGCGTGCGCACCAGCGTCAACGGCAGGGTTTCACGGTAGGGCGCGCTGCCGTCCGTGCGCTGAAAGGTCGCCTGCACGGCTGCCGCTGTCAGCGTTTGCCTGCCTGCGTTGCGCACGATGCCATCCACGTAGACCGACTGACCGCCCGTACCGTTCGTCGCCTCCGACACCTGCAGTCCGCTGAGTTGTAGCTGCGCGGCGTATGGCGCGGGCGCGTGCACCTGGCCCGTGTTTTCGGCGTTGCGGTGTATCGTGGCCAGCGCGGCCACAACCAATACCAACAGCACGGCCAGGACCGCCAGCATCCAGATGCGCGGCGACATCGTCCGCTGCGGGTCCGGTGGCAAAAGTTCCAGGCCTGCGCTGTTGTCTCTCATGGTTGGCAGTCTACTACCCGGCTCACACCGCCCCTGCCGCTAGACAAAGGATGCGCGCTTGACGCTCTGGCGGAAGTCCTGTCCCGTGATCTCGACGGCGGTACACATCTCCTGCAGGCGCGATCGCATGCGCTCGCCGATGCGGTCGCCCAGCGTTTCCTCGCGCACTGCATTGCGAGCATTGCTGCCAGGAGTATCCGCGGTCATGCCCAGCGGCGGCAGGTTTGCGTAATTCGTCGTAATAATGGTCGTGCGCTTGTCGTTGTAACGCGTGTTTAGGATGTGCGCGACCGTGTCCCAAACCCAGTCCGTCGGCTTGGACGCGCCGATTTCGTCCAGCACCAGCACCTCTGCCTCAAAGACAGGTGCCAGCACCTCCAGCTCCGTGGCTGCAACCCGCGGGTTGTAGCTGTTCTGCACCTGCTTCAGCAGCTCGCGGTAGTCGTAAAAGAGCCCGCGCGCGCCGCGCTCCTGCATGAGCGCCTGCAGCATGCCGACGGCCAGGTGCGTCTTGCCCACGCCGATGCTGCCGGTCAGCAGCAGACCTTTGCCGTCCGTCTCCAGAGGGTAGTCCCCCACAAAGCGCTTCACCGCCATGAGCGCGCGGCTCAGGCTGCGGTTGCCGCCACCGGCGTACGACGGCTCAAACGAGTCGAGCGTGCAGTGTTCGTACCGCCGCGGAATGCGCGCCTGCACAAAGCTGCGGTGCAGCCTTCGTTGCGCACGGCACACACACGGCACGGCAGAGCGCCGCCCCGCGGCGTCTTCCACAATGCGCATGCCCTGCCCTTCACAGTGTGGGCAGGCGGTGTCCAGTTCTGCCATGGTGAGCGACCGCTCCATCACGGCTGCGATGCCGGACTCTGTTGGCGGGCGATGTCCGGCGCCAGCAGCACAGCGCAGTCCGGCGTACCGGGCGCGCACTCCTCCACGGCAAGCAGCTCGCCTTTGTGGTCCAGGCAAGTGGTGGACGTCGCCGCATTCACCCGCGCGCTGATGCGCTTACCCGTGGCCAGGCACGCCTCCTGGTCGGCCCGGCGCACCTTGATTACGGTCGCCGTACCCACCAGCGTGAAGCTGTTGCCCGTGGGCAGCGCCACCGGAGGACGCTTCATGATGGCATCCACACGCACCAGGGCAGTCACGGCGCGCGGTGAATCCGGCACAGCCGCCCCCAACATGGGCACCGCAAAGCCTTGCGCGCTTTCTGTGCAACTGGGGTCGTTGGCCGCCGTAGCAGAGCCCTCTTGGCAGCCATTGGCGGTACCACGTGTGCCACGGGACTGCCCGCCGCTATTGTTTTGTGCGCAGGTTCGCTGCATGCCGCTGGCAACCAGCAGCACACCCACTAGCGCCACGCTTCCAAACAGTCGCATCTCGTCGCTCCTCCGCTCAGCAGGTGTTTCGCTGAAGGCCTGTGCCCGCGCCCAGTTGCATTGCAACATCATGCGCCGGGATTGCGGTCAGCGCAAATGAAACGTACCATGGAGCCTATGCGGTGTGCACAGCATCGTATGTATGCCAGCACATCGGCGGCTGCAGAGCGGCGGAGCGACGGGAACATCGATGTGGCGTGAACATGACCGCTGCAAGCGAACCGTGAGCCGGGGCAGCCGGATATTACAGGAATCGAGATCTGAACCATGCCAAAACAAGGTATTCATCCTAATTACAACACCACCAACGTCAAGTGCGCCTGCGGCAACACCTTTGAGACCCGCTCCACGCACAAGGGCGACATTCTGCTTGAAATCTGCAGCGTATGCCATCCCTTCTACACCGGCAAGAGCAAGATGATCGACACTGCGGGCCGTATCGAACGCTTCAAGCGCAAGTTCGCCAAGAGCGACTCTGCCGTCGCTGCCGCTAAGTAACCTCCTGCAATAAGGACCTGAGAGCCTCCGGCTTGCCGGGGGCTTTCTGCTGTATTGAGACACTGCATGAAAAAAGAGTGGGAAAGTTACGCCACCGCCGTGATCGATTGTCCCCCGACGGCACCGCTGCCCGCTGCTGTACCGGCGGAAGTGACCATCGGCAACGTGCGAGTGGCCCCGGCGACCGTGCTCGCGCCCATGGCTGGCGTCACGGACACGGTCTTCCGCCGCTTCATCAAGAACGCCTCCCTTTTCTCGCCGGGGAGCGGCAGCACCGACGTCGACGAGGCTGCGACCAACCAGCAGAGCGGCTGCGGCCTCATCATGACGGAATTCACCTCTGCCGACGGCCTCAGCCGCATGCGCGAAACCAAGCGCAAGCGCTACCTGACCTACTACGACGACGAACACCCTATCTCTGCGCAGATTTTCGGCTCCAACCCGGAGACGCTGGCCGACAGTGCGCGCATCTGCCAGGACGCTGGCTTCGACATCGTGGACCTGAACCTGGGCTGCCCGGCCAAGCGCGTCGTTAGCTGCAATGGCGGCAGCGGTCTCCTGCGCGACCTGCCGCTGATCCAGACCATCTTTGAGCGGGTGCGCGGTGCGATCACGATTCCCTTCACCGTCAAGTTCCGCATGGGCTGGAACGAGAGCAACCTGGTCTGCGTGCCGCTGGCAAAGATGGCCGAAGACTGCGGCCTGAACGCCGTCGCCCTGCACGCCCGCACCCGCGAGCAGGGCTACACCGGCACCGCGCGCTGGGAGTACATCGCCGCCGTCAAGGACGCCGTCCGCATTCCCGTCATCGGCAATGGCGATATCCGCACCCCCGAGGATGCCGCCAACATGGTCGCGCAAACCGGCTGCGACGCCGTCATGATCGGCCGCGCCGCGCCCGCGAACCCATGGATCTTCCGCCAGATCGCGCAGTACACCGCAAACCATGCAGCCTTGTACGGTTCGTCATCTCGCGATTCTGCTTTTACATTAGTTGGCTCTTCGGATTTGTTATCCCGCTCTTCCGGTTTGTCATCCCGTAGCGAAGCGGAGGGATCTGCATGTGTGCCCGGTCCCGCTCAGGCCTACGATATAGCCACCGCCGAGGATCGCTACCGCATGATCCGCACCTACTTCACCATGCTGTTCGCGGAGATGCAGCAGGAGCACCCGGAAGTCGCCGTGCCCACGCACATCGACCTCGACACCCTCACTCCAGCCGAACTCGCCGCGCACAACCGACTGCGCCACCTGGCTCGCGACCGCGAAAGCGCCCGCCGCGATGTGATCGGCAAGATGAAGCAATTTGCAAGCTGGTTCACACACGGTGTCCCAGGCGGCAGCACCCTACGCAAACACATCTTCGAAGCTAAGCAGGCTGAGCAGGTCATGGACGCGGTGGACCGCTTCTTCCAGATCGATGCCACGCACGGGAGCGTCATCACTGCCGACCTGCAACCCGTTTCGGCGAGGCCTTGAAGTAAAGATTCACTTCGACGCTTGTCTGTTGAGGCAAACAATGTTTCTCGCCAGATCGACCCTACGTCCCACGATGGAAACCAGCCAACGTCTGCTTGCTACCTATTCCGACACCAAATACAGCTCATGTCTGCTCAGATGCCTCGAGTGCCAGCAACCCCGCGACAAGTTGCGTGCTGCCACGGGCCCGGCTCGTGTTTGACAGCCACGCGAGCAGAACGATGAGGGAACCGGACGCGACGATCAGCCACCAGAACGGGTGAGTCGCAGTTGCAAAATCTTTGCCGTGCGCGCGGCTAGCTGCCACAACCGTACCCGCGAGGGCGACGCCAAAGGCAGCACCCACCTGCCGGCTCGTGGAGGCAATCGCTGCAGCGACGCCGGCCTGGGACAACGGCATGCCGGCCACGGCGTTGATGGCAATGGCGGGATTGCACATCCCGACGCCTACGCCGAACAGCGCATACATGACCAGCAGGAGGGGCAGCGGTGTACCGTGATCCAATCGCGTGAGCAGCAGCGCACTTGCCATCACGCAGGTGCCGGAAATGGTCAGCGTTCGCCATGTGCCGCTGCGGCCCATGACGCGGCCTGCAACTGGCGCGCTAAACGCCATCGCAAGCGCCAGCGGCAACGTACACAGGCCCGTGTGTAGCGCCGAGAACCCTCGTACTTGCTCGAGGTAGAGCGCATTCAGAAACAAGAAGCCCGCAAAGCTTCCGAACAGCGATACACCCAGCAGCGTCGCACTTGCAAACGGTACGCTGCGAAAGAAGCGGAGATCCAGCAGCGGTTCCCGAAGCCGTGGCTCGTACAGCAAGAAAGTAATTGCGGTCACGGCAGCTACAGCGAACAGGCTCACGATCGGCGTACGACCCCAGCCGAGACGCGGGCCCTCAATCACGGCATAGAGCAGCGACGTGAGCATCACGAAGACAAGCGCCTGCCCAGCCAGATCGACGGCACGCGCGTGAGCCGCGCGCGACTCCGGTATAAAGCGCGCTGCGCCCACCAGGGCAATGGCGCCAAGCGGCAGATTGATCCAGAAGATGGAGCGCCAGCCTACGGTTTGAACTAGCAGGCCGCCCAGCAGCGGGCCGAGCGCAAACGCCAGCCCACCCACGGCTCCCCAGATGCCGATGGCGCTGCCACGTTCCTGCTTGTCCGGAAACGCGTTCGCAAGGATTGAGAGCGCCACTGGATTCAGCATTGACGCACCGAGGCCCTGTATCGCGCGGAATGTGACGAGTTGTTCGAGGGTCGTCGCCATGCTGCACAGCAGGGAGCCGAGACAGAATGCCACCAGACCAATCTGGAAGACCAGCCGCCGGCCATAACGGTCGCTCATCGCCCCTGCAAGCATGAGCAGGCTTGCGACCACAAGGGTGTAAGCGTCCATGATCCACTGCAGGCCGGAGACACCTGCTCCCAGCGCGTGCTGAATCGCTGGCAGTGCCACATTGACGATCGTCACGTCCATACCGGTGAGCAGCAGGCTCATACAGCAAATGGCGAGCACGAGGTTGGGGCGAAGGGCATTCTCTCCAGTCACTTGGTCCTGCTTTCCCACAGATGAAGAATGCCAAACTGATGCCACTCGATAACTGAGGCATTCCTCAACTATTCTTCTGCCGCTACTATATGAGAGTGCCCTCGACATTTGCAATTGCGCGCCGCAAGCCTCAGCAGACCCGGGCGTCGGAACGGCGCGAGCAACTGCTCGCCGCAGCCGCGCAAGTCATCGCGGACGCCGGGTACGAACCTGCGACGATGACCGCAATCGCACAAGCCGCAGGCGCTTCCATCGGCACACTCTACGACTATTTTCCGGATAAGCCAGCACTCGCGCTTGCGCTGCTCGCGGCCTACCACGAAGAGGCCAGCGCCTACTGGACCATGCAGCTCGACGAGCCGTGTGAGCACACCGCCGCGACGCTTGCGGAGCTCATGGTCGATGGCGTGCTGCGCTTCGTGAAGGACCGGCCAGCGTACCTAGCGCTGCAGGGCGCGCCAGTGGTTTACCGTCGCCTGCCCGCGGCTCGGCTGCTTATTCGACTACGGTTTGCAGCCGCCGTCCTGAAGCTGGATCCGCACTTGTCGGACGAGCGTGCTATGCTCACCGCCAATGTCTGCGTTGCGCTTATCAAAGCGTTGGTGGAGGCATACCGGAGTGCCGCGCCACGCCAGCGGCCCGAGTTGGCCGGCGAGTTCCGTAGTTTGCTGAGACTGTATTTGGAGAGCCTCTAAGTTGCGGAAGCGAGTGTCTCAAGGCGGGTCACGACGACCGAAGTGTCTGACCTAGTACCGCGTCCACGCGTCGTTCGGCGGCTGGTTGAAAGGTCGCGATGAACTCCCAGGCTTTGAGGGCAGCATGTCGGTGCGGTTCCGCCTTGGCCAGGTACTGGGGACTTTCGAGTAACTTGCGCAGGGTGGAAAAGTCTGGGTAATGCACAATCGCGACCGCATCCCACGTCGGCTCTGCCGGACCTACAAGCCTCTGCGCGACTGCCCCGACATAGACCAATTCAATACCCTCAATGCCGAGCTCAGCTGCGACCTCGTTGAACGCGGGTGCGTAGCGCTTCAGATACGCCTCGGCACCCGTGATGGTAGGCGCAGCCGGTTCGTCGTACTGAGCCTCCGCGTTATAGGTGACGAGATTCAGCATGGTCACGGG
>CALMRM010000225.1 GCA_937871605.1 uncultured Terriglobus sp.
CGGCAATCGCAATCGCAACCAGTACTCCACGGTGTATGACATCCGTCTGGACCATAGGTTCAGCGAGAGCGACTCGGTCTTTCTGCGGTATACCAACAATGACGTGAACAGCTTGGCCGCGACCTCGCCCCTGCCGGTGACTACTGCCGCAGGCCAAACCATCGATCCGCAGAGCGGCTTTGCCGGCAATGCGCCCGGCCTGGCCCGCAACGCGCAGATCAACTACACGCACACGTTCACCCCGCGGCTGCTGCTGAACGCCAGCGTGGGATACCTGTTTGTGAACCTGGCCTCGTACCCGCTGAACTATGGTCAGAACCCCAACTCGGCATTTGGCCAGGCCAACATCAACATCAGCCAGCTGACCAGCGGCTTGGGCCAGGTAAACGTCACCAATTTCACCTCGCTGGGCAACGGTGGCTACTTTGTGCCGCTCGTCAATCACGACTCCACCTACCAGGGCGCTGGGTCGGTGTTCTATTCCAGGGGCAATCATTCCATCAAGGTGGGTGGCGCACTCATTCGGCGGCACGCGGCACTGACGCAGGACAACGCGGGCGAAGGTGTGTTCAGCTTTGCAGCAGGCCTGCCCGCGCTGGTGTCCGGCTTCTACTCGTCGGTCACCCGCAACAACTCTGTGTACATTCCGCACTACCGGCTGTGGGAGATCAGCGGTTACGCGGCAGACGACTGGCATGCCTCGTCGAGGCTGACGGTCAACATGGGCGTTCGCTATGACGTATTTACCCCCTTTACAGAGGAGGGTAACCACATCTCGAACTTTAGCGAGGCGACGGCCAGCATCGTGCAGGCCGGCCTGAATGGCACCGGGCGCACGGCTGGCGTGCAGACCGATTACCGCGACGTTGCGCCGCGCATCGGCTTTGCTTACACCGTGTCGCCAAAGACGGTGGTGCGGGGCGGCTTTGGCCTCGCGTTCTTCCCAGAGAACTTTACCTCTAATGCCAACCTGAAAAACCAGCCCAACAGCGCGAACTACGGTACCTGCACCTCGGTCAGCGCGCAGACCGGCACCTCCGGCTGCAACCCGACCTACCGCTTCCTCGGGGATGGACTGCCGCTGGCCGTCGCGTCCAGTGCCACGGCGCTGCGCGCCAACATTCCAGCGGCCGAGCAGTTCAGCTTCCGCAACAGCTACCTGGAGCAGATGAACCTGGCCGTGCAGCAGGACGTCTACGGCAACACGCTCACCGTGGCGTACGTCGGCAACCTGGGCCGCTTCCTCTACGACGGTGTGGGTGACATCAACCGTGCGCCGCTGGGCATTGCCAATGCAACCGTGGCCAACACGCAGCGTCGCTTCTACGCGCAGCTGCCCAACGTAACCACCATCAACCAGCTGCGGTCAGACGGCGCGAGCAGCTATCACTCGCTGCAGGTGTCGGTGGACCGCCGGTTTACCAGCGGGCTGGGCTACAGCGCCAACTATACCCATGCGCAGAACCTGGACAACGTCTCCACGCCATCTGGCGGTGGCGGCGGCGGCTTGGCCCAGGTGCTGGCAACCAAGAACCGCGATGACTATGGCAACGCCGATCTCGACCAACGCAACCGGTACGTCATCTCGTTGAACTACCGCCTGCCGGGTCAGTCGCTCCACGGGCTCGCGGCGTTCGCAGCCAAGGGCTGGCAGGCAAACGCGATCCAGGTGTGGGGCAACGGCCTGCCCACCAACCCGACCAACAGCGCCAACATCTCCAACACCAGCCCCAACGGCGGCTCGGACCGGCCCAACCAGAACTACGCGGTGAGTCTGGCACCACTGACGCCCAAGGGTATCGGATCCTGGTACAACACGGCTGCGTTCACCAATCAGGTCCCTGGAACACTGGGCAGCGCACGGCGCAACCAGATCTTTGGGCCAAACTACCGTCACCTGGACCTGTCTGTCTTCAAGACCTTCGACGTGTTTGAACGCGTCAAGGCGCAGTTCCGGGCAGAGATGTTCAATGTGGCCAACCAGGCGAACTTTGCCAACCCAAACACGACGGTGGGCTCCTCCACCGCTGGCACCATCACCGCCCTGAACAACAACTACAATCCGCGCCTGACGCAGTTTGCCCTGCGCCTGGACTTCTAAACCTCCGATGGACACAACAAAGGGCTGGCTTGATGCCAGCCCTTTCTGCTGCGCTGGAGTGCGTTCAGGCTGCGGGTTTAGCTGCGGTTCCCTTCTTTGCAGAAAAGCTGCCGGTCGCATTGAACGGGTCCACGTCCATCGTGCCCGTCATGGTGCCGTCCGCTCCCACCTTGCCGGTGAAGGTAATGGTTAGATCGCTGCCCTGGTATTTGCCACCGTGACTAAAGGTCGCGGTGCGGCCATCGAGCTTGCCCCTCAGGTCGTACTTGCCGGTGCTGGTGTCGCAGGATCCGCTCAGCGCGGCGTCCTGCTGCACCACGGTGCAAGTTTCCTCCACACCCACGCCCTGCACATCGCCACTGATGCTCCACGTACCGGACAGGTCCACGTCTGGCGCGGCTGCCCTGGGTGCGGTGGCGGCCAGCGCGGGCATGGCAGCTGCAAGTGCACATAGAATCCATCGCTTCATTGCTACTCCCTCTCTGCTCAGTTCGATGGTTGTTTCTTCATGGCGAATGCGCCGCCCGCGTTCAGCGGCTGCAGGTCAAGCGAGCCGCTGATCGACGTTGGATCGTCCAGCTTGCCGAAAAAGGACACCGTACCATCCTCGCCACCATACCGCGCCGGGTGTGTAAAGGTGACACCCGTGCCATTTACCTTGCCGCTGACCTTGAAGTTGCCACCCGAGGTTTCACAGGTGCCGGTCAGTGTGCCGTCGGCAGCCTGCAGGAGGTCGCAGGTCTCGTTCACGGCGATGCCCTGTACCTCCGTCTGCGTGAGCCAGCGGCCAGATATACCGACCGCTGCAGAAGCCGCGAGGGGCGCGCTGACAAGCAGCGGCAGCAGACGCACAAGCAAGGTCCGGCACATACCTGACACTGTATCAGCCGCTTGCACGCACTGTCAGCGCGTGCACAGGCAGCGCGTCTAACGGGGTGAGGTTGTGATGAAGACCGTACATACCCTGACACTGGCCCTGTGTGTCGCCGCCACCCCGCTCCTGGCGCAAAGCGTCCACACGGACTATGACCACCACGTTGACTTTGGCCGCTATCACACCTTTTGCGTGGACCGTGTGCACGCGGCCGACCCGCTCTATGAGGGTCGCTTGCGCGATGCGCTGAACTACACTCTGGGGCACACCACGCTGCAG
>CALMRM010000226.1:0-2081 GCA_937871605.1 uncultured Terriglobus sp.
GATTATGGCAAACAGCAGGTCCCTCCACTCCGCTTCGCTCCGGGCGGGATGACAATAGAAGGGCGTGGCTAGCATGACAGCGTACAGGCATCGACGGCTCTCAAGACAGGCGAGTTCCTGCAACGTGGATGCGCTGTTGTCCATTGTTCTTGCCATGTTGTTCTTCTGCGCACATGGCCAGAAGCCCGCACCCTACCCCGCAACGCAAAACGGCACCCCAGCTTGGTTCGTCGACGTGGCACCGCAAGCCGGGCTGACGCTGCGCAACACCAACGGCAGCACCACCACCAAGCAGTACATTCTCGAGAGCACCGGCTCCGGTGTCGCCATCATCGATTACGACCGCGACGGCTGGCCTGACATCGTCCTGGTCAACGGTCAGGGTCTGCAGACCACACCGGGCACATCCGCGCCCACCAGCCACCTGTTTCACAACAACCACGACGGCACCTTTACCGACGTGACCGCGGCGACCGGCTTCAATGTCAGCGGCTGGGGCCAGGGCGTGTGCGTGGGCGACTACGACAACGACGGCTACGACGACCTCTACATCACCGCGTACGGCCACAATCACCTCCTGCACAACGATGCAGGCAAGCACTTCACCGAAGTCAGCACAGCATCCAACGCGGCGGGCAGCGGCAAGGAGTGGGGTACCGGCTGCGCCTTTGTGGACTTCGACCGGGATGGAAAGCTTGACATCGCCATCGCCAACTACGTGCACTTTGACCTGTCGAAGACCCCCAAGCCAGGTACCGAGGCGGGCTGCATGTGGAAAGGCGCGCCGGTCATGTGCGGCCCGCGAGGCCTGCCCTTTGCGCCCAACACGCTGCTGCACAACATGGGCAACGGCAGGTTTGAAGACGTTACGACTTCAGCAGGGTTCGCGAAGACGGGCGGCCATTACTGCCTGGGCGTGACCACGCTGGACTATAACGAGGACGGCTGGCCGGACATCTACATGGCCTGCGACTCAACGCCGTCCATCCTCTACCGCAACAACCACGACGGCACCTTTACCGACGTGGCCGCAGAGGCGGGCGTGGCCTACAACGAGGACGGCCGCGAGCAGGCGGGCATGGGCAGCACTGCCGCGGACTACAACGGCGACGGCCACCTGGACCTGTTCAAGACGAACTTCTCAGACGACACCGCGACGCTCTACCACGCCAACGGTGACGGCACCTTTCGCGACGACACCTCGCAGGCCGGGCTGGCCACCAACTCCGATGCGCTGGGCTGGGGCACCATGTTTCTGGATGCCGACAACGACGGCTGGCCGGACCTGCTGGTGGTGAACGGCCATGTGTACCCCGAGGTGGACAGCGCCGAACTCGGCTCGCACTTCAAGGAGCGCCGCCTGTTCTACCGCAACACCGGCAACGGTACGTTTCAGGATCTGTCAAAGCAGGCCGGGCCGGGATTGACGGAGCCGCTCTCTGGCCGCGGCCTGGCCATCGCCGACTTTTGGAACGATGGTCGCCTGAGCGCGGTCGTCAACAACCTGAGCGACCGCCCCATGCTGCTGGTGAACCAGGCGCGCAGTGCCAACCACTGGCTCGGGCTGAAACTGGTAGGCACGCAGTCGAACCGCGATGCCATCGGGGCACGCGTAGAAGTACGCGGCACGCTCGCAGGCAAGCCACACGTCTGGGTGGATGAAGTGCGCTCCGGTAGCAGCTACAACAGCAGCAGCGACCTGCGGCTGCACTTCGGGCTTGGCACGGAGGCCGTCTTGCAGTCGCTGACGGTGCGCTGGCCGAACGGCGTGCGCGAGAAGTTCTCTGTGCCTGTGACAGACCACATGCTGACAATCACCGAGGGTTCGGGGATGAAAGCAGAACGCGAAGAACGCTAAGGTGAACGCGAAGAGCGCGATGTTCCCAGTTGACCTCTTCTTGCCCTCTCCTCCGTGTCATCCCGTAGCGTAGCGGAGGGATCTGCTTGTAAGCCGAGCGTGCCAAAACTGCAGGATGAGGCGAGAACGTGAAACCATTCGCGCTGTGCGCGAACAGCACTGTCGGTCTGCTCGTGCAGGCAGCGTGCATGCGCGAACACACATGCAGATCCCTCCGCTGCGC
>CALMRM010000226.1:2117-5758 GCA_937871605.1 uncultured Terriglobus sp.
TGCCGCAGGTGGCAACAACGTCCAGCCATCCGACGCTCGCAGGAAAGCCACGATCGACCGAATCTCATCTTCACTCAGCGCATCGCCAAAGGCGGGCATGGCACCTTTGCCTTCCTTGATCTGCGTGTAGATCTGCTCGTCCGTCTTGCGCTTGCGCACATCGTGAATGTTCGGTGCCTTGTCGGTACCATTGCCCTGCGGTCCGTGGCATTGGGTGCAGCCGCTTTCTGCAAAGAGCTTGGCCCCCCGCTCTTTGGTGGGCGGTGTCGCGGGGGCTTGCGGTGGAGCGTCGGGCGAAGGAACAGGTGGAGCGGCCTGCTGCGCAGAACCGGGCAGAACCAGCGCGGAGGCCAGTACCAAGAACAGGCCAAGATGCACCGTCTTAGCGGCTACCGCCACCGACGAAGATCGGCGACTTCTGCCCCCGCGGCTCAAGCTGCGTGTAGCCGAGTGGCGATGTTGTTTGGCCAAGCCGCAAAGCAGCAGTCTGGAAAAGCCAGGCGCAGCGCAAAATAGTCTTCCGAAAGAAGCAAGCACAGCCATACCTTACGGCATCTGCTGCGAGGGCAGCATCCCGGCGTCCACGTGCGTGTCAGTCACCTTGCCATGTGCGTCCAGATCGTGCACATGCCACGGTACGGACTCCGACGCAATCTCCGGGTGCTTGCGCAGGTACTCCAAAGCATAGGTGCTGGCCGTAGGGTCATCTTTCTGGTCGGAGAAGTACGCAGCCTGCGCGCTTGCCTTGTCCTTCATGCCCTGCCGGCGGTAAAGGATGGCCAGGTTGTAGTGCGCTGCAAGATCATCCGGGTCGATGGTTTGCACCGTCTCGTACTCTGCCTGCGCCTCAGGGTAGCGGTGCTGCTGGTAGTAGCTAAAGCCGAGTTCGCGATGGGCATCGCGCGACCGTGGAAACTGCGCCGCCACCTTCTTCAGGTTGGCGATGGCTCCATCCACGTCGCCCTGGTTGCGCTGAATGAGCGCCAGGTAGTAGAGAGCGCGGGCGTTGTCCGGTGCCAGTGCCAGCGCGTGCTGCAGGCTGGGCAGCGCGTCGTCGTACTTCTCCCAGGAGATATTCGCAATGCCGATGTTGGTAAAGCCATCTGCATACTCAGGCCGCAGCTTGGCGACGTGCTCAAAGGCATGTACGCTGGCCCCGTATTGCTGCGCGTCCAGCAGGGCGACGCCGTAGTTGTTCCAGCGCATCCACTCCGGAATGTCGTCCTTGCCCGGCGCTACGGCAGCGTTGTCGCCCACCTGGAAGGTGCGTGAGGCGGTCGTCATATCGACGATGGGCTGCTGGTAGCCGGGCTTCAGGGCAAAGTCGATGAAATGCTGGTCAAATCGGCGGTAGCGCACCATCGCCGTCACTGTCACGGGGCCACAGTCTTTCGCAGGCATGGTGAAGCTATAGCGCACCACCTGTGAACGGCCGCTCTGCAGCGCGTTGTTATACGCGACCACGCGGTTGTTCCACACCTGGTGCAGGTCGTTCAACGTGCCCTGCTTGTTGATCAGGCGGTTGGTAAAGCTGTGCGCCGCCGGATCAAGGTCACCGGAGGCCTGCAGCGCGCCACTCTGACCGATCACCTTGCCCGTGCCATCCTTCGCAGTGAACGACACCCAGCTCTCGTACATGTCGCGCTGTTCCGGCACATGCGAGTGGGCTGCACCCTTGTTCTGAATCACAACGGAGACGGTCAGCTTCTGACCTTCCTTGACCGTGAAGGGCTTGGCACCCAGCGGCATGGCGAGTGGTGCTGGCGCGCCCTCTGCCTCCAGAGCGAACAGGTCCACATTGAAGACGCTGTTCTGCAGGAACGCGGTCACGCGCTTCAACTGCTCGTCATAGCCGTAGACCGTGGGGATGAGCGTGTTCGCACCCAGCCAGCGATGGCTGGCCAGCTTGCCATCTTTTGCCCCAGGATCCTTGCCCAGGAGCGCCTCGCGCGGCATGTGGCAGGTTTCGCAGGTGCTGACCGCGGGCTTAACGTAGAACGGCAGCGGCGACTGCTTGGCAAAGCTCGAGTTCTGCCACTCGTCATACGGCGTCATGGCGCGCAGCCACTTGTAGTCCGTCAATTCGTGCGGCAGCGCAGCCTTGTGGCATGCGGCGCACATCTCGCTGGTTTTGTAGAACGGCTTCATCACTGCGGCACTGTGGCGGTCCAGGTGCGACAGAATTTCAATGTCGCTCACCTTGCGGTGGATGGGCTTGCCATCTTCGTCCACCAGCACGGCAGGCGGCGCGATGACGTAGCTGCCGGTGCCGCGCAGGTCCACCTTCTGGATGCTGTGGCACACCGCACAGGTAACACCATCCTGGTCGTATGGCCGCTTGCGCGATCCTGCCTGCGGCGTGCCCTGCGTCATGACACCGGCGGCCATGGCCACAGGGTCATGGCATCCCTCACAGTGGCGGGAGAACTCAATGCCCTTGCTGTCATTGAGTAGACCTACGTTTTTCAGGTACCAGGGTGCGCGGTTTGAATTGGAGTGGGCAGACTCGCGCCACTCCTTGTGCGATTCCTGATGGCAGTGGCCGCAGTACTGCGCCGTCGGGAAGTCCTTGGGGTCAATGAACTCGCCGTTGTCCGTGGTCATGTTCGACGGCAGCCATGGCGACGTCTGGCCAAACCGGTCGTTGTAGTTCTGCGCCATCTTCTGGCTGTAGGCCGTACGGGCACTCGCGTGGGCGTCCTCATCCGTCCCCGCCTTTACCGGCGTCCCCTGCAGCACATGGCCCAGCAGCATCGAAAACGCCGCAAACGACAGGATCGCGAGCGAGGAGCCGAGCTGCCGAAGCTGGAGACTGGAGATGCGCATGATGGGCTATCGCCGGTAAAGGGTATTACAGATGTACCGTTCTTGTCAGCAGCTATCGAGAAGAACTCGGCGGCTCACCCTTGCCACTACCCTCAGTCACGGTGTAGACCGCATCGATCCCGGGCAGAGCAATCGTCTCCAACGCTCCCGCTGGCCAGTGGACTTCAACTTTGTCGATTCTGGTGGCGGTACCCAGGCCGAAGTGGAGCCGAGGATCGCTGCCAGAGGCAAAGCTGCCGCCCGCCACCACGTCGGCCCGCTGACGCTGACCGCCCGCCGAGAGGTACACGGTCGCGCCAATAGCGGCGCGCGGCGACTTGCCGCTGCCAACCAGGTGCAGGTCCACCCAGTGGTTTTTGCCCACAGGTTTGCGGCAAAGCACGGTGGGTGCGCCCTCTATATTGTTGATCACCAGGCACAGATTGCCGTCGTTGAACAAGTCACCCACGGCCAGGCCGCGGGAGCTGCGGGGCTGCGCCAGCGCCGTTCCTGTCACTGCAGGAACCGGTGTGAGCCCCTTGCCCTGCGCATTATGGAACAGCAGCATACGCTCCTGCCAACTGGTGCCCCAGGGATTGGTGTCGGCGCCCTTGTAGACGTGGCCGTTCACAAAGACCAGGTCTTTCCAGCCGTCGTTGTCATAGTCCAGAAAGGCCGTGCCCCAGCCCAGGAATGGAATGGTGCCCTCCGCAATGTGCAGTTCGTAGCTCACGTCGGTAAAGTTGGCGTCGCCATCGTTGCGGTACATGGGTTTGTACTCGGCGGAAAATGTGGGGGTGAAAATTTCTACGAGGCCGTTGTTGCGGAAGTCGCCA
>CALMRM010000226.1:5768-24926 GCA_937871605.1 uncultured Terriglobus sp.
GGTAAAGATAGTTGGGGGTCGAGTCGTTCGCCACCAGCAGGTCGGGCTTGCCGTCGTTGTTCACGTCCACAAAGGCAGACGCCAGCCCGTAGTAGCCCGGCTTGTCGGCCACGCCCGCCGCTGTGCTCACGTCGGTAAAGGTGCCGTTGCCGTTGTTGTGGAACAGGTGGTCGCCCTCGCCTGGCAGGCCGTGCGGGCCGCAGTACACGCGTACGCCACGGAAGGAGCAGAAGGCCAGATTACTGGCCGCCGGGTTCAGATCCGGTGCACTGCTAGGGTCGAACTTCACGTAGCCGGGCACAAACAGGTCGAGTTTGCCGTCGCCGTCGTAGTCGCCCCAGGTGGCACCGGTAGACCAGCCGCCCAGCGCCAGGCCCGCCTTCTCTGCCACGTCGGTGAAGGTGCCGTCGTGGTTGTTGCGGAGGAGCCGGTTTTTGCCGTAGTTGCTGACGTACAGGTCGGGCGTGCCGTCGGTGTCGAAGTCTGACGCCCGGGCGCCCCCACACCAGCGTCCGTTGCTAACCCCAGCTTTCTGGGTCACATCGGTGAACGTGCCGTCGTGATTGTTGTGGAACAGTGCCGCCAAAGGTGCGGCAGCCTTGCCCAGGAGCGCCGATTCGGTCGAGCCGTTGACCAGGTAAATATCCAACCAGCCATCGTTGTCATAATCCAGCAGGGCTACACCGGAGCCAATCGCGTCCAGGATGAAGCGCTTGGGCGTGTCCCCCGACACGTGCTTCCAATTCTGCAAACCGCTTTTTGCGGTGACATCCACAAAGGGCACATCGCCCTTTGCCACCGTGCCGCTTACCGTCGGCGGACCGGGCTGGGCTGGATAGGCTCCCCCGGTGCTGGACCCGCTGGCTGGGGGCGGCTGGGCGCCCTCCTGTCCCTTGGCGGTTCGCTGCTCCAGCGGGTTCTGGGCGGACGCCTTGCCAGCGAGGGCAAGCACCACAACCAGTGCAAAAAGAGGCGTGATGTAGCGAACAAAACGTGCGCAGGAACGCGCAGAAAGCGTGCACCTGGGTGCTGAATTGTGCGTGAAAGGTGTCATTATGCTGCAGTTTTGGTACGGGGATTGCATATTCGCACCCCAGTTTTGTCTTCTAAATGTGCGCATTTCTGCTCTCGCCAGCATGATACGCGCCGGGTTCAGCTGTTGCCGTCGTGTCGCGGTCGCGGGTAATGTCCCGCCGCCAGGTCGTCATGACAAGTTGTCGACAGCCTGCATAGCAGCATGCTAAAGTTCGCCGCATGAGTCGAGCGCATGTTGCCGCCCGTTCCGCTGCGTCCCTGCTGCTTGCTTCCCTATACCTCCCGTGCGCCATTGCGCAAAAGGCGGAAACGCCACTGCCGCCGCCGGTCACCGCTGCGCAGTTGAAGGCCGCCGCCAGGCCCACGCACGACGAGACCTGGTGGAAGCACGCCGTGGTGTACGAGATCTATCCGCGCAGCTTCCAGGACTCCAACGGCGACGGCGTGGGCGATCTGAACGGCATGACACAGCGGCTCCCTTACCTACAGAATCTGGGCGTGGACGTCATGTGGATTGCGCCCATGTTCCCTTCGCCACAGGTGGACTTCGGCTACGACATCTCCGACTACGAGGCAGTCGACCCGCAGTATGGCACCATGGCCGACTTCGACAAGCTCGTCGCCGCGGCGCAGGGCAAAAGCATCAAGGTCATGCTGGACATGGTGCTGAACCACACCAGCGACAAGCACAAATGGTTCATCGAATCTGCAGCGAGCCGTAGCAACAGCAAGGCCGATTGGTACGTGTGGAATGACGGCGTGCCCGTGGAAAAGGCAGGCGTCACCGACTACCAGAAGAAGTTCGCGCACGATGGCATGGCACCGCCCAATAACTGGGAATCGCTGTTTGGCGGCTCGGCATGGGAGTGGGTGCCCGCGCGCAAGCAGTTCTACTACCACAAGTTTTACAAGCAGCAGCCCGACCTGAACTGGCGCAATCCTGCGGTGGAAACCGCCATGTTCAACATGATGAAGTTCTGGCTCGACAAGGGCGTCGCGGGCTTCCGGCTGGATGCGGTGCCTACCCTGTTTGAGGACACGCAGCTGCGCAACGAGGATACGGTGGCTGCATCGTTCGACGCGCAGGGCAAGCCGCTGACGAACGCGCAGGGCGATCCCATCCTGAACGACAGCCGCACCAACATGCTGCCCGAGGTGCACGATGTGCTGCGCCGCATGCGCACCATGGTGGACAGCTATCCCGGCAACCGCGTGCTGGTAGGCGAAACCTACCTGCCGAATACAGCGGAGCTCAACAAGTGGTACGGCGGCACGGTGCTGAGCAAGACGGCGGAATTGCACCTACCTATGGACTTTCTGGTGGGCTTTCACACGGAGGGCGGCGGCCCCAACAGCCCCAACGTAAGCCTGGACTTGAAGCACCTGCGCACCTACCTGGGCGAGATGGAAACCACGCTGGGCGACAACTGGCCGCTGCTGGTGTTCGACAACCATGACAACGTCCGCTCGTGGGACCGCTTCAGCCGCCCAGACCAGACCGACGCGCAGAAGCAGGCCATAGCCAAGATCATTGCGACCATGCTGTACACCACCCGCGCCACGGCGCTGACCTACTACGGCGCGGAGATCGGCATGCCTACTACCACGCCCACCCGCGTGGAGGACGTGCAGGACCCCATCGGCAAAACGGGCTGGCCCAAGGAAAAGGGCCGCGACGGCGAGCGCACACCCATGCAGTGGACCAGCGGGCCGCAGGCCGGCTTCTCTACCGATCCCAAAACCTGGCTGCCCATCGCCCCGGACTACAAGACCATCAACGTGCAGACGGAGCAGGCCGACCCGAACAGCATGCTGAACTGGTCCGAGAAACTGATCGCCCTGCGCCGCAGCAACCCCGCACTGCACGACGGCGGCTTCGCCATGGTGAACACCAGCGATCCCAACATCCTGAGCTATGTGCGTACCGCACCCACGGGTAGCGCACCCGTGCTGACGCTGATCAACATGACGGCGCAGCCGCAGACCATTTCGCTTGATTTGAAGCCGGTGGACCTAAAGATGACGAAGGCGACTACGCTGGCGTCATCGGACCCGTCGGTCAGCGGCACACAGACGCTCACGTCCATCACCCTGCCCGCGTACGCGTCCTGGATTGGCTCACTGCAGTAATCGAATTTAGGAAACATTTGCCGTCGCGTGTGCGTAGTAGGGTACGAGTAGAACTCTTTAGTCCAACGCAGTAGAGCACCCCCGGCCTACGGGCTTGTCAGTACGGCGTCATGTAAAGGAGCACACAGCATCCCCTCCTTCCTATCGAGCGATCTCCTTATTCTTGTCATCCCGACCGGAGCGAAGCGTAGTGGAGGGACCTGCTTTCCGGGTGCTACAGAAAAGCCAAAATGGAACATGAGTACTTCGTCTATATGGTTGCAAGCCGGTCACGCACACTCTACGTAGGTGTGACACGAAACCTTACCTCACGCGTGGGCCAACATAAAGACGGACTCATTCCAGGTTTTACGGCAGAATACATTTGCACCCGGCTGGTCTGGTTTGAACGCCACCAGTATGTGCGAAACGCGATCCTGCGCGAAAAGCAAATTAAGCGTTGGCGGCGAGAGAAGAAGATCTGGCTGATAGAACGTGAGAACGCAACGTGGGAAGATTTGGCGGCAAACTGGTGGGCTCTGCCTAAGTTTGGCGGCGAAGCCAACCATGGAGAAGCAGGTCCCTCCACTCCGCTTCGCTCCGGTCGGAATGACAAATCGGAGGGGCGACCCGGCTGAAGCGGTGGGCGTATGGAACGACCCACCTGACTCGACAACACCTGAAACGAGCGTTGCGCACGGGTCCACACACTCACCATGAAGACTCCGCTCACAACCGGCACCGGTGCCAAAAAGATTCCGCTGCACCGCGCCATTTACGACGACCTTACAGCAGCCATCCGCGGCGGTACCTACCGTGATGGCGACCGGCTGCCCAGCGAAACGGAACTGTGCAAGCAGTACGGTGCCTCGCGTATTACGGTGGCCAAGGCGATCCAGACATTGCAGACCGACGGCCTGGTGGTGCGGCGTGCCGGGTCTGGCAGTTATATCCAGTTGCCGCTGCCCACGGCGACCCACCAGTTCGGCCTGCTCATCCCGGAGTTGGGTAGTACGGAAATCTTCGAGCCCATTTGCCAAGGCATCATGCGGTCGCCCGAGGCCAAGTCGCACTCGTTGATCTGGGGCCACTCCATGCCGGGAGAAGGCGAGCGCGAAGCCTCGGCGCTGAGCCTGTGCCGCCAGTTCATCCAGCAGCGGGTGGCTGGCGTCTTCTTTGCGCCACTGGAGTTTACCGAGGGCAAGGACCGCATCAACAACCAGATTGTGACAGAGCTGCGGCAGGCGGACGTGCCCATTGTGCTGCTGGACCGCTGCTACTACCCGTATCCCAAGCGATCAAACCTGGACCGCGTGGGCATCGACAACCATCGCGCCAGCTTTGTGGTAACCCAGCACCTCCTGCAGCAGGGCGCACGGCGCATCGTGTTTGTGGCGCGGCGGCGGTCAGCCCCCACCGTTGTGGAGCGGGTGTCCGGCTACCAATTTGCACTGCGCGAAGCAGGTTTGGAGTTTGCCGGAGCCACGCTGTATGGCGATGTGGAGGACGCCGACTTTGTTCGCGGCCTGCTGGAGCGGGAGCAGCCGGACGGCATTGTGTGCGCCAACGACCTGACCGCGGCACGGCTGATGCGCACGCTGATTGAGCTGGGCGTGCGCGTGCCGCAGCAGGTGCGCCTGGTGAGCTTTGACGATGTGCACTACGCCAAGTTTCTGCCGGTGCCGCTGACCACCATCCACCAGAACTGCGGGCAGATTGGCCGCACCGCCATGGCGCTGATGCTGGACCGCATGGAACACCCGCAGCGGCCCGGCGTGGATGTGCTGGTGCCGTTTGAGCTGGTGGTGCGGGAGAGCTGTGGACCGCCCCTGACGTAAAGTTCGTTACGCTCTGAAGAGGGCGATCTAAGACAGTTTTCGCCGTAGGACCGTACCCGACCCCAGCAGACCCGTTACCAGCAGCACGAAGCTGGATGGCTCCGGCGTGGTAGCAACCTGAGTCACGGTAACGGTTCCCACAACATCATCCTTGAACTCGGTCGCGCCAAGCTGACTGAGGAACAGCACAGCAAATCTAGTAGAAGGTCCGAAGTCATCGAATTCGACACTGTAATCATCTGTACCAAGGGTTACACCGTCTACTCCACTAAGGAGACCTCCGATGCGTAGCGAGCCGTTCACTCCCGGGTAATAGATGTAACCGCTTGGGCCAGAAGCAAAGCTCAGACTATTGACAGTCAGTCCTGCGGTCGCGTTAGAAACGTAGGGCTGAGTACGGTCGAAGGTCAACGTGAACGAACCACTGGCAGCTACCTGGCCGCTGGCTGTGAAGCTGATGTTGTAGGTGGTAGTAGCGGCGTGGGCCGCAACCGAGATCAGGGAGAAGGCGCAACTGAGCGCGAGACAGCAGAGACGGCGCATAAATTCCTTTATTGTGTGATGGGCTGAGCCTAGCGCGCAGCCCATGCGAGGTGCAAGCGAATCGTGAACTGGACTGAAAAGCCGTTCAGCCACATCGCCAAGCTGTCATAGCAGATGGTATGTTGGGTGGCACATCCACAGCCTTTATCCTGGAGCCACCCGCCCTTGCCCACCACGTCGCGCAGTGCCCTGTTCTTGCTGATTAAAAGTGCGTTTACTGGCGCGCTGGGTGGATTGCTGTTTGGCTTCGACACCGCGGTCATCGCAGGAACGACGCATGCGCTGACGCAGCAGTTCACGCTGAGCGATGCGCAGCTGGGCTTTACCGTGGCCATTGCGCTGTGGGGCACGGTGCTGGGCGCGCTGGTGAGCGGCAGCATCGGGCAGAAGATTGGCAGCCGCGCGGCGCTGCGCTGGCTGGGCGTGCTGTACATCCTGTCGGCCATCGGCTGTGCCTTGGCATGGAGCTGGCAGTCGTTTCTCATCTTTCGCTTTATCAGCGGGCTGGGCATTGGCGGGTCGTCGGTACTGGGGCCGGTCTACATTGCGGAGCTGGCACCAGCCAAGTGGCGCGGGCGGCTGGTGGGCTTGTTCCAGGTCAACGTGGTGGTCGGCATCCTGCTGGCGTACCTGTCGAACGCCGTCCTTGCGGGCGTGGTGCACAACGGCCTACTGTGGCGGTGGGAGCTGGGCATTGCGGCCCTGCCCGCCGTTCTGTTCCTGGTCATGCTGTTCCTGGTGCCCAACAGTTCGCGCTGGCTGGTGAGTCAGAATCGCGTGGACGAGGCGATGCTGGTGCTGAGCCGCATGGGTTCGCCGGACAGCAAGGCCGAGGTCGATGCCATGGCGCTGTCGCTGCAGGCAGAGGGCGGCGCGGCGCGCACCAGCCTGTTCCAGAAGCGCTACCTGTTCCCGATCTTTCTGGCCGTGACGGTGGGCATGTTTAACCAGCTCACCGGCATCAACGCCATCCTGTATTACCTCAACGACATCTTCGGCAAGCTGCACCCGGACCGCAACGCCGTGCTGATTGGACTGGCGAACCTTGTGTCCACGCTGTTCGGGCTGAGCATCATCGACAAGTTTGGCCGCAAGAAGCTCTTGCTGGTGGGTGGCGCGGGTGACGCGCTGTGCCTGGCGGGTGTGGCGTGGCAGTTTGCCATCGGTTCGACAGCGCTGCTGCTGCCGCTGCTGGTGGGCTTTATCTTCTTTTTTGCGCTGAGCCAGGGCGCGGTCATCTGGGTGTACCTGAGCGAGGTGTTCCCCACCAATGTGCGCGCCAAGGGTCAGAGCCTGGGCTCCAGCGCGCACTGGGTGACCAACGCGATTGTGGCGCAGCTGTTTCCGATCCTGGGGCGCAAGTCGGCCTCGCTGCCGTTTACCGTGTTTGCGGTGGCCACGGCAATTCAGTTTGCCGTGGTGCTGTTTGTGTACCCCGAGACGAAGGGCTACACGCTGGAAGACATGCAGCACCATCTGGGTGTGCACTGAGGGCGGGGTTGTGCGGCTTCTTTTCTGACCTTCAAACGATTTGTCATCTCGACTGGAGCGAAGCGAAGTGGAGAAGCCTGCCCTGAGCTTGCCGAAGGGACCTGCTGTTGCACGAAGCAGCAGTGCAGCCCGGCAGGAAAGCGGGTCCCTCCACTCCGCACTACGTGCTCCGGTCGGGATGACAAGGTGTAGTTAGCGTGAGAAAAAGTATGTGGTCACACCTGAGCGTCATCACAAGCTCGTGCGTCGCCCTTCTGGCAGTTGCGTTGCCCTGTACAGGCCTGGCTCAGCAGCCTGCACCGCCGCCCACAGCAGACCAGCTACCTGCGCCGCTGGCCCAGGGGTCCGTAGTTGCGCCCGTAGTGCTGCCGCCACCACCGCCGTTGAACGCGGTCCGCGGCATGGCGCTGCCGGAAGGGCCGCTGACCATTCACAGCACCGCCGTCCCTAACCGCCCCTTTACCGTAACGGGCACCGGCGGCGCGATCCTGGGCATGCAGGACGGCACGGCCGAGGTGTGGCAGTTCCCCGTCAAGTTCTTTAGCAACCTTCGCCTGCGGGCCGAGGTGGACGGCTATCCCACCACGATAGACCTGAACAGCCTGGCGGCCACGCTCGACGTCAGCCCGGACCACACCACGCTGACGTATTCGCACTCGCTCCTGACGGTGCGGCAACACATGTTTGTGCCTGCCGGTGCCGGGTCTGACCAAGACTCCGGCGGCGTGATCCTGTTCGAGATCCACAGCGTGCGACCCGTGACGATTACCGTGTCGATGACGCCGGCGCTGGTGCGTGAGTGGCCCGCGCCGCAGTGGGGCGCGCCCGGTTGGGACTGGCAGCCGATGGGGTCTGGCGGCGCGTACGGTGTTTCGACCGACAATCCGGAGCTGTTCGGCGTCATCGCCATGCCGAACGCGACGCCGGGCAGCGTCACGCCGTACCAGGAGCACCCGCGCACCCAGCCCATGGAGTTCAAGCTGCGGTACGATCCGGCGAAGAACGCGGGCGAACTGTTTCCGCTGCTGTGCGAACTTGCACGACCGGGCGAAATGAACTCTGGGCTGGCGTTCCTAAATCTCAAGCGCCGCATCGTCGCTCGCGAAGAAGCATTGCCCACCGCGTGGAAGGCGACTCAGGACTATTACTCGAACTTCTTCGACACGCGCCTGACGGTACACACGCCAGACGCGGAGTTCGACCGTGCGCTGGCCTGGGCAGAGCTGGCCATCGACAAGGCGCAGGCACGCGCCGCCACCGGCGAAGTCGGGCTCGTAGCAGGCTGGTTCCCGGCGTTTGACTCAGCGCGGCCTGGCTTTGGCTGGTACTTCGGGCGCGACACCTTGTGGTCGCTGTACGCGGTGAACGCCTACGGCGACGCGGCGCTGGTACGGCGGGCGATGGACTTCCTCATCCAGCGGCAGCGGCCTGACGGCAAGATGATGCACGAGTACTCGCAGACCGCCGACCTGCTGACAGGGACCATGACGTGGTCCGGCCTGCCCTACCAGTTTGCCGCTGCGGACAGCACACCGCTTTACCTGCTGCTGATGCAGGACTACGTGCGCGCGACCGGCGACATGGACTACCTGCGTGCAAATTGGGAGAGCGTGAAGCGCGCCTACGAGTTTGAGAGGACGCACGACAGCGACGGCGATGGTGTGTACGACAACGCGCAGGGTACCGGCTGGGTGGAAAGCTGGCCCGCGCCCGCGCCGCACCAGGAGCTCTACCTGGCCGCGCTGGACCGCGATGCCTCTGCCGCCGTGAGCCAGTTGGCGACGTGGATGGGCGATGCCTCCCTTGCGAGCAGCGCCGGTGCACGTGCCACTGCGCTGCGTGCCAGCGTGGAGGGCTACCGCTTGCCGAGC
The DNA here is from genome assembly GCA_937871605.1 of uncultured Terriglobus sp. Classification (GTDB taxonomy): domain Bacteria; phylum Acidobacteriota; class Terriglobia; order Terriglobales; family Acidobacteriaceae; genus Terriglobus. The sequence continues at coordinate 14,656 of CALMRM010000226.1, forward strand.
GGGCAGTACGCGTTCAGCAAGAACCGTGATGGTAGTTATGATGCAGACCTAACTGTCTATCCAGCCGTTGCACTGTGGGGTTCCGCCACGGGCATGGCGCAGCCGGGAGCGATGCTGCGGGCGTGGAGCAGCTCTGCCATGGCCACAGACTGGGGCACGCGGGCGGTCGCTACCACGTCACGCGCCTACGACGCAAACAGCTACCACCAGGGCACGGTCTGGCCGCTGTTTACCGGGTGGACGTCGCTGGCGCACTACCGCAGCGGCGAGCCCATGGCGGGCTATGCCGACCTCCGGCGCAACGCCATGCTCTCGTGGGTGCAGGACCCCGGGTCTGTCACGGAACTGTTGAGCGGCAGGTTCTACCAGGCGCTGGGCCGCTCCAGCACGCACCAGCTGTGGTCGTCCGCCATGGTGCTTTCGCCCGCCGTGAAGGGCCTGTTCGGGCTCGAGCCGGATGCGCCGCACCACGCGCTCATCGTCCACCCGCACCTGCCTGCGACATGGCCCGAGGCGCGGTTGGAGCATGTGCGTGTCGGCACGGAGATGGTGGATGTGCGCTTCCGGCGCGAAGGCGGCTCTTTGCGGGTAACGGCGACGAGCGCCGCGCCCACGGTGCTGTGCCTGCGTGCCTTGGCAGAGGTACCAGTCACCGCCGAAGACTGCCGCGAAAAGGCGTCTACGGAACACACCATCAGCCTCTCCCTACCTGCCGTAGAGTTGGCGTTGCAACTCGAAGAGCCGGTGCGCTTTGGAGATGAGACGCATCTGCCGCGCGTCGTTGACGAACGTGTGGATGCGCACTCCCTGTCGCTGACGGTGGAGGCTCCGCAGGGCACCACGGTACGGTTTCGCGTGCAGCGGAATGTCGCTGGCAAGGGCAAGGTTGCTCCTGTGGCTTCGACCGGTACGCTGGTGGGCAATGTGCTTTCTGTGACGATGCCCGGCGTGGTGGACGCGGCGAACATCACGTTTGTGACACAGCCAGTGGTGGTGCGCTGGTGACATTCAAGCAAAAATGTGCGGGGCAGGAAGTGCCGCGGGAACGGTCCTCTGCAAAATCGCCCGTGAGGAAAGCCCCACACTTTGTCATCCCGACCGGAGCGCAGCGCAGTGGAGGGACCTGCTGCCCTGCCGCCGCGGACGAGCAGCAGGTTTCTCCACTGCGCACGACGATAAAACCGTCCTGCTCCGGTCCAAATGACAAGGTTGGTGACTGTTCAAAGAACAGGTTGAAGCGCGAGCTGCTGTACATGATGGGGCTGCCCTGCCTGTTGCTGCTGTGCGGTGCCACTGCGGATCACGTGCCTGCAGCGAACCGTGCCATGGAGGCGCGGCTGCGGGCCATCTACGCGGCAACCGACTGGAAGGCCGATCCGAACAAGCCGGTGGAGCGCGCTGCCTATCTAAGCCGGGCGCTGCGGAGCGGGCAGCTCAAGCCGGAGCAGCTCATGGTCGTCTACCCGGAGCTGACGAACGAGCAGCTGAAGGCAGGGGATGCGCGTGGCGCTCTGCAGATCCTTGCAGGAATGGATCGCTGGATGCACGGCGCAGGGATGCAGCCACCACTCTCTGCCGAGGTGCAGCTGCACGAACTGCGTGCGCTGGCGAGCCTGCGGCTGGGCGAACAGGAAAACTGCCTTGCCATGCACGGCGCGCGAAGCTGTGTGTTTCCACTGCGCGCGAGCGCCGTGCACACCCTGCCAGAGGGTGCTGAAGGTGCGGTGCGCGACTACACGTGGCTCCTGCAGCACAACGAGCACGACGCGCTCTCAAAGTGGCTGCTGAACGTGGCGTATATGCAGCTGGGGCGCCGGCCGCACGACCTGCCAAAGCAATGGCTGCTGCCCGCCGCGCTGTTCAAGAGCGATGCGGATGTAGGTGAGTTCGCCGACCTGGCGTCGCTGGCCGGTGTGGATACGACCGGCCACGCTGGCGGCGCGGCCGTGGAGGACTTTGATGGCGACGGCTTGCTCGACATCGCACTGTCGTCCTCCGGCCCGCTGGATCCCATGCACCTCTTGCACAGCAACGGGGACGGTACCTTTCGCGACGTGACTGCAGAGGCTGGGCTGAGTGGCGAGCTGGGCGGCCTCAATACCGTGCTGACCGACTTCGACAACGACGGCCACCCGGACATTCTGGTGCTGCGCGGCGGCTGGTGGGGACCCCACGGCAACTACCCGCTGTCGCTTTTGAGGAACTGCGGCGACGGCACCTTTGAGGACGTGACGGAGCGCGCAGGACTACTGCGTCTGGCGCCCACGCAGACCGCTGCCTGGGCCGATGTGGATGGCGACGGCTGGCTCGATCTGTTCGTCGGCTACGAGTCCACGCCCGGCAACCGGCAGCCCAGCGTGCTGTACCACAACAACGGCAACGGGACCTTTACGCCGGTGGACCTTGGGCTGCCCGTGGACGCCTTCATCAAGGGTGTGGCGTGGGGCGACTTCAACAACGATGGCCGCCCGGACCTGTACGTGAGCCTGCGCGAGGGCAAGAACATGCTCCTGCGCAATGACGGCCCCGCCGACCCCGCGCACCCCGATCCCAAGCACTGGCGCTTTACCGATGTGGCAGCGCAGGCAGGCGTAATTCCTGCGGGCAACACCTTCGCGACGTGGTTCTTCGATTACGACAACGATGGCTGGCCGGACTTGTTTGTGGCGGGCTATTACAGCGGGTCGATGCAGGACGTGGGGCTGTTTCAGGCGGGTGAGCGCGCAAACGCGGGCATGCCTCACCTCTATCGCAACAACCACGACGGCACCTTTATCGACGTCTCGCACGCGACCCACATCGACCGCGCGATGCTGACCATGGGCTCCAATTTTGGCGACCTGGACAACGATGGGTGGCTCGACGTCTATCTGGGTACGGGCGACCCCAGCTACCAGGCGCTGTTGCCCAACCGCATGTTCCGCAACAACGCAGGCAGGGGCTTTCATGACGTGACAACGTCCGGCGGCTTCGGGCACCTGCAGAAGGGCCACGCCGTGGTGTTTGCGGACCTGGAGAACCGCGGCCACGAGGACGTGTTTGAGGAGATGGGCGGCGCGTTTGTGGGTGACGCGTACCAGGCTGCGCTTTACCGTAACCCCGGCCACCCAGGCCACTCGGTCACACTGAAGCTTGAGGGCACGGGCAGCAATCGTGCGGCATACGGTGCCCGGATCGAGGTGGTGTTTCATGAGGGCGCGACGGAGCGGCATGTTTTTCGCACGGTGGGCGCTGTGTCCAGCTTTGGCGCGAACCCGATGGAGCAGCACATCGGCATCGGTAGCGCCACCGTGGTGGATGCCGTCAGGGTCCGCTGGCCTGCAAGCTACCGGCAGGAACAGGTGTTGACCGGCTTACAAGCAGATGCCTACTACCGTGTGCGCGAGGGCGGTGTGGCTGCCGTGCCGGTGCAGCGCAAGCGATTCGAGTTAGGTGCAAAGGCCGTGCCGATGCACATGCAGCACTAAGAGCAGAACGCGAAGATCGCGAAGGACGTGCACGCGAAGGCCGCGATGGGCGCATGCGTGAACCCATTTACCTGCGGCTACCGTCGTGTTCCGGCGAGCACCGCAAAGCGTCCCTGCTTGAACCAGCAATCCACGTCATGGAAGCCAGCCTCACGCATCCAGACCAGTTGATCCTCCACTGTGGCGCAGCGGTCCTGCTGCTGCCGAAAAAGGGAGTCGCTGACCTGCTGCTCTGTTGCGCCCAGCGCTTGCACCTCCGCGAGCCAGCGTGCGCGGTAGCGCGTCTCCAGAGCCGGTGTGGGCCCAAGCACCTGCTCCGCGTTGATGAAGACGCCGCCGGGGGCAAGCACGTCGTGCACCGTGCGCAGCAAGGCTCGCTTCCCCGCATCCTCCAGGTGGTGGATGGAAAGTGCGGAGACCACGGCGTGGTAGCTGTGCGCTTGTGTTGCGGTGGTGTAGTCCGCCAGTTCAAACGTCACCCTGGCGTCACCTGCAAAGCGCTGCCTGGCCACTGCCAACATCTCCTGAGAAAAGTCAATCAGGTGCAGGTGCGCCTCTGGCATACGGCCCCGTACAAAGGCTGCAAGCAATCCGGTACCCGCGCCTAAATCAAGGATGCGCTGTGCGTCGAGCGGTACCAGAGTCACAGCCTCCTGGTAGAAGGCGTCGAAGCATGGGATCAGGGAGGACCGATTCCTGTCGTACAGTTCTGCAGTGGTGGAGAAGGCACGGAGCGTTCCATTTTGCATACTCTTACTATAAGCAGTGCTTACCGAAGTATGCTGGCTGATAAGTATTTGGCATGGGACCATGCGAGCTGCGCGCACGCGTTACGCTGCAAGAAAGTTCACCAGCAACCAGTCTGCATCTTTACGTCAGAAGGACGGCGCTCCACGGCAAATGCGGCATCACATCCCACATGCCACCTTCGCCCTCTGAGCCAGAAGTCCTCAGGCCCCGTGTGGCGCGAGGCGGGGACCTGTTCAGCGACCGCAACCTGGACCTGCTCTCGCACCTGCTGGACGACTTCCTGCGCATTCCCGGCACACAGATTCGCTTCGGGCTGGACGGCATTATCGGCCTGATTCCCGGCATTGGCGACGTCATCGGTGCGATGGCCTCGTGGATCATCATCCTGGCGGCGTGGCTGCGCGGTGTGCCCAAGGTGACGCTGCTGCGCATGCTGGCCAACGTGGCTATCGAAACCATCATCGGTACGGTGCCGGTACTGGGCGACGCATTTGACATTGCGTGGAAGGCCAACCGGCGCAACTTCGCGCTGCTGGAGCGGGCGACGGGAGCGGTGCCGGCCTACAGTGCGGGTGGTGCCGCGGCAGCGTACGGCGGACGCACACTGCCTGCCCATGTGCCTACGGCGGCAGAGCGCAAGCGCCATGCTTTTTCCGACTGGATGTTTCTGTTTTGGCTGATGGTCGGCATGCTGCTGCTCCTGGCCATTCCGCTGGTGCTGTTGGCGTGGCTCCTGGGCCGCTTCTTTGCCATGGGTGCGCACGGTGGCCACTGAGCTTGCAGAGAGGCCGCACCGGCGTCGTAGAATAGAGCGAGTCGGGGCGTAGCGCAGCCTGGTAGCGCATCTGCTTTGGGAGCAGAGGGTCGGGAGTTCGAATCTCTCCGCCCCGACCATTCCTACCCATGACACCTCCTGCAGAAGATAGCTGGCGCTCCACGCTGGTGGCGCGCATCCGTGTGGAAGCCCAACCGCCCGAGAAGTTTTCGCACCAGGCGCGGCTATACGCACTGTGCCGCGAAATAGCAGACGCGCAGCCCGAGCCAGTGAATGATGAGATTTTATTTGCCGCAGCATGGGCACATGACCTGGGCGTCTTCCTTGGTCATCGACCCAGTGAACCCGAAGCGCTGAAGCATTGGAAGTCAACCGCCTACACCGTGGCCCACGCAGGCAGCATGCTGCTGCAGTGCGGCTTTCCGGCGGGCAAGGTCGACGCAGTGATTGAGTGCATCCGCACGCATGAGGCAGCCGGCGAGCCCTCGACACTGGAAGGCGTCATTCTGCGCGACGCCGATCTGCTCGAGCAGCTGGGTGCTGTGGCGGTAATGCGGACCACGGCGAAAATCGCGCAGGATACGCGCTTCGTCACCTTTGCCGACGCGGCAGCCTCCCTGGAGCGCGCCCTGCAGGCCGTGCCAGGGCACATCCGCCTCTCGGCAACGCAGCAGTTGGCGGAACCACGCATCGCTGCTCTGCGTGCTTTTTTGGACGCGCTGTACGCCGAGTCCATGGGCGACCTCGCCTGAGGCGCTGCCGTCAGCGGTCCATGATTGCGCCGTCCGCAATCCACTTCGCGATGGACTCAAGTTCAGCCTGGGGTAGCATTTCGCCTTTTTGCGGCATGGGCATGGGGTGTTCGGGCGGCCCTGCATGGTGCAACACAACCATCAGCAAACCCTGTTCGGGATGCCCGGGCACCACCGCCACGCCGTGATTGCCACCGCGTAGCACCTGCGCGCGCGTGCCCAGGTTAAAGCCACTTTTGCGGTTCAGGCCGTAGTGGCAGCGGAAGCAGTTCTCCTTGAAGACCGGTTTGATTGTGCCGATGTAATAGCTCAAGGCAGCCGTTTCTGCCGGTGTGGAAGGGTGAAAGCTGGGCGGCGGTTCCGCTGCCGGGCCGCAGCCTATGCAAAGCAGCGCCATCGCCAACGTGCCCGCAGCCGCGGCTCGCGAACCGGCCTGGCCGTGCCTCTCTGTCCTATGGTGCAACATCCGCACAGCCGCTGCGTCTCCCCTCTTAAGGTACGCCGTCATGCCGATCTGCTGGAAAGCGGGGACAGCGACGCCGTCGCGCATGCGTGAGCACGACCACCCGAACACGTCACCGGACCGGTACGCATCAGGGTCGTCACTTCCCGCTCTGCGGCGTTCTGGCCTAGGCTGAAAGGGCTCTGATGTCTGATTCTCCGCGGCTGGATCTCTCGATGTCCGCACGCTTTGCTGAGTTCGCCTTCATCTGCCGCCGCCCTTTCTGGGGCTCGGCTACCGCCCGGTGTGCGTCGGCGCTGGCGCTTGCAGCGGCGGCCATCGTACCCGGTGCGTCCGCGGCCCGTCCCGCACCACCCGCGGGTAAGCATCCTGCAAGTGCGACGCATGCATCACGCGCTGCAGAGGCAGCACCTGCAGCAGCCCACGGCGCTCACGCCGCACTCGCTACACCCACCCGGGCCGCAGCTCGCAGCCGCGCCGTCAGCCCACGCTCTGTGCCAGCGGCCACCGTACGCGATGCGCACCGCCACGGCACGTTGCCAGAGGCAGAACCGGTCCACACCGCGCAGGCCGCGACGCACGAGCACTACGTCCCGCTCAGCGTAGCCAGCGCGATGCCGCCCCACACGCGGCGCAGCGGTACGCAAATACAGGCACCGGCCATACCCGCACACGAGCAGCACACCCCCCTGCAACACACCGGGACGGACGCAGCGCCGGAGCAGACCGCGGACCGCTCCACGGAGGACCGCGTGCACGCCTGGTACCGGTCGACGACCGCCATCGCCGCTGTGGACGCAAAGCCCTCGACCAACGCTCCCGTGGTGGACGCGGCAGAGACTACGGTGCTCGGGTCCGCCGTACCGGTGGCAGCGCTGCCGAAATCAGCACCCGCTTCCCCCGCGCCGAAAGGCGCAAAGGCAACTACGCCCAGTGTGGACCAGGGCCGCCCACAGCCGCAGCAGGTGGAAATCGTACGCACCCCACCCGCTGCCGCAAAGGATGCGCACACCACCGCGGACGATGACGCGGCCTTTGCTGCAGCCAGCAACATTCCCAGCACCGCGCCCACCGCACGCGAGCCGCTGCCCTTCGTTCACGGCGACTTTCCCGGCGCGGCCCACGTGGCAGCCGCAGCGCCGAAGCCCGTCACGCCTCCCGTGGTGCGCATCGACCCCCGCGGCGACGCCGAGGTACTGGCCGCTGCCAACACCGCAGCACCGCACAAACTGAAAGACGTTGTGGCAACGCCAAAGCCGGTGACCGTGCTGCCTTCCGCTACGCCGGCAGTGAGCGCCAGTACAGCGGCGGCAAAGAGGCCGAAGCTGGACCCGGCGCTGGGTAACACGCTGGCTGCCGAGTCGCTGGATGACGACGCTGCCTTGTCCGCAGCACAGGGCGCGCGCACCAGCCGGGGCGACACCACGCGGCCCGCAGGATACGACCTCGCCATGACAGGCAGCCCCGCCGTGAACGTGAACCTGTATGACGGCGCGGGCCAGCTGATCCTGCTGCCGCCCATGAAGGGTTCTCACGAGATCCTGGTGCACCAGAACCAAATGGCTGTGAGCGATGGACTTGACCGCGTGGAGAACGACGCGCAACTGGCGGAGATGCGGCGGCTCAAGCTGCTGGTCGCGCTGCCGGACACAGACGCCATCTACCCGAACGACGTGCTGCCGCTGAACCGCCGCTATGCCCGCCCGTGGGTGGTTCGCTTTCTGAACGACCTTGCACAGGCACACTACCAGCGCTTTCACACGCCGCTCATTGTGACCAGCGCGGTGCGTACCGTGGCCTTCCAGCGGCACCTGGTCCTGGTGAACGGCAATGCCGCGCCGCCCACCGGCGATGTTGCCTCACCGCACCTGTATGGGCAAGCCATTGACATCGCAAAAAAGGGCATGAGCGTAACAGAGATTGCCTGGATGCGCAGTTACCTGACACCAGTGGAGGCCGCAGGCAAGATCGATGTGGAAGAGGAGTTCCAGCAGAGCTGCTTCCACATGAGCGTGTACCGCCGTTACGCGGGCTTGCCAGAGCCGAACCGCGTGCCGGAGCCGCCGGCTGCGCGCACACTGCAATTGGCGCGGACGCAGCAGCCCGCACCGTCCATGCACCCGCTGCAGCGAGCAAAGGCCGCACTCTCCCGCCACCGCCGCCTGCCCACGGCGCTGCTCGCCACCGGCTTGCGGTAACGGGAGCGAACCGAAAGCTGAACTTGTGGTCGAATAGAAGTTCGGCCTTGAGTACACCGTTCCCAACCCCGGCACCCTTTCAGCCGCGCCGCTGGCTGCGCAACGGCCATCTGCAGACGGTCGTCGGTAATTTCTTGCCGCGACAGAACAGGCTATCCGCGCCCGTCACGGAACTGGTCGCCGTGCCGCTGCCAGCGGAGATGCAGCGGCTGCCGGAAGCCGTCGCGCTGGATCAGTTGCTGCCCAGCAAGGTGCTATGCCACTGCCACTGGCAGCCCGGCAACCCGGACGCGGTCACGGTGGTGTTGGTGCACGGGTTGGAAGGGTCGTCGTACTCCAACTATGTGATCGGCAATGCAAACCACCTGTACGCCGCAGGCTGCAACGTGGTGCGGATGAACATGCGCAACTGCGGCGGCACCGACGCGCTGTCACCGACGCTGTACCACTCCGGCATGTCGGGCGATGTGCTTGCCGTGCTCGACTCCCTGAGACGCCGCGGCCACAGGCAGGTGGCGCTGCTGGGCTACAGCATGGGTGGCAACCTGGTGTTGAAGGCCGTGGGCGAGCTCGGCGGAGACGCACCGGCGGAGCTGATCGGAGCCGTCGCCGTTTCGCCGCCCATGGACCTGCGCGAGAGTGCCGACGCGCTGCACCTGCTGCAGAATCGCATCTATGAGCGACGCTTCCTGCGCAACCTGCTGGCGCGCTACCGGCGCAAAGCGCAGCTTTACCCAGCCGTCTTCGCCCCGCGGAGCACGGCAGCGGTAGTGTCTATCCGCGATTTTGACGAGCACCTGATGACGCCGCACTGCGGCTTTTCAAGCGCGGACGACTACTACGCGCGCGCGGGCAGCAGCCGCGTGCTCGACCGCATTGCCGTGCCCACGCTGGTGCTCCATGCACAGGACGATCCGTTTATCCGGCTTACACCGCAGACACGCATGAAGCTTGCAATGAACTCGCACATCACGCTGCTGGAGCCGGAACACGGTGGTCACTGTGCCTTTCTGGAGCGTCCCGCGGAGGGCTACGACGGCCGCTGGGCAGAGCAGGTGTTGCTGCGCTTTGTGCAGCACCTTGCAGCCACCACGCCGCGCAGGGAGGAGCCGGTAGCCGCATGCTGAGCGAGTGGAGCGCCGAGTGCGGCGCGGACGATCCCGTGGTGGTGGTGCCGTGGGCCTCGCCGGACGGCGCGCTGCGCTGGGTGGACCTGCGCGACGACCCGGACGCGCTGGACAGCATTCCCGAAGCCGATGAGTTCCCCGCGCTGCTGGCCGCCCTGCGCGCCCTGAATGCCGCGCGCTCGCCCGTGTTTACCAGCAAATGCGACGCCTGGACCATGGACGCGGACGAACTCGCTGCCGTGCGCATGGACTTGCTGCTGGACGACGAGATCGCTACGGCAGGGTTCACGAGCTACATAGATTTCCTGCCGCGTGAGCGTGCGGTGCTGGTCTCTCGTCCGCGCATGGAGGCCGTGTTGTACCGGCTGGAACGCGCCCTGCGTGAGCAGCCCTTTTCTCTTGCCCTGGTAGAAAGCGTCTTGCGGCCTGCCGTAGTTGAGCTGGACGGCACCGTGGCCGAGGGATACGCAGTCACCCTGTACGTGAAGGGCGTAGGCGTAGACAGCGACGAAGCGCAGCTGCGCTGGGGAGACGCGTTGCGCGCGACCACCACCCTCCTGCGCTCACGCGATGTGACAGGGGCGTAGCAGGCAGCGCCCGGCTGCAGCGAACGGGCATCCTGTACGCACCGGCCGTATCACTTTCCGCGACAAGGCAGTAAGCTGTAGTGCGGGAACCAGTAGCTCAGCCGGATAGAGCATCTGCCTTCTAAGCAGAGGGTCGCAGGTTCGAGTCCTGC
>CALMRM010000227.1:0-2674 GCA_937871605.1 uncultured Terriglobus sp.
AACTACAACGGCACCGCGCTGGCCATTGATCCCAAGAACGGCCGCATTCTGGCCATGGTCAATCAGAAACAGGCGCTGGGGCCGGGCGCGGAGCCGTGTTCGACTATCAAGCTAATGGTGTCGCTCGCGGCGCTCTCGGAAGGGCTGATTACACGTGACACGCCGGTGAATGTAGGCGGCGGATGGAAGCTGAACCTGACCTATGCGTTGGCGCGCAGTGTCAATCCGTACTTTGAGACGCTGGGCCGCGAAATGGGCTTCCAGACCGTCAAGCACTACGCCAACCAGTTTGGGCTGGGCGAACTGGCCGGGTACAACATTCCCGGCGAGACGCTGGGTGTTTACCCGGATACCGAGCTGCCCGCGCGCCTGGGCGGTGTGGGCAAAATGTGCTCCTTCGGCGAAAGCGTGGAGATGACGCCCATGCAGCTGGGTGCGCTGGTGGTCGCCATTGCCAATGGCGGCTCGCTGTTTTACCTGCAGCACCCCACCACGCCGGAGGAGGTCGCCAGCTTCGAACCGCGGCTGAAGCGGACCCTCGACATCCAGAAGTACATCCCGGAGATGCTGCCTGGCATGGCAGGCGCCGTGGATGCGAACTATGGCACGGCGCGCAGCCTGCGGGCCAGCTTCCAGGAGTTTCCGGTGCTGGGCAAGACAGGCACCTGTTCTGATCACGGCACACGATTCGGCTGGTTTGCAGGCTATGGCGACGGCCCCAGCGGACGCATTGTGACGGTGTTCTTCCTCACCGGCGGCCGACCGACCTTTGGCCCCAAAGCCGCGGAACTGACGGGCCTCTTCTACCGTGCGCTGGCCAGCCGTGCGTACTTTGCGCCGCACGCGGTGCCGCTGCCCGTGGAAAACATCGTTGCCGCGCCCACCGCGGTGCCTGTGGTGAAGCCCGCGGGTGTGGCGGCACCCGCCTTGCCGCTGCCGAGCTCAGCAATACCTGCAACAGAGCCGACCGGGCACTAGCTACGACGCTTTCAACTCCGTCAACCTTCCGTTCGTCATCCTGAGCGGAGCGCGCAAGCGCGCAGTCAAAGGACCTGCTTTTTTACCAGAGCCGAAGACGCTCAGGCTCGCTTCGCGCGCCGGAAGCAGGTCCTTCGACTACGCTACGCTTCGCTCAGGAGGACGAAGCGTTAGGCTTTCACGGCATCAGATACGTCCAGCAACTTACACTAGCCGCTAGCAAGAAAGGCATCGCCGTTGGCAATCCGTCTGAAGGACATTGCCGCTGACCTGGGCATCTCTGCCGTGACCGTATCGAAGGTCCTGCGCGGCAAGCCTGACGTGGGCGAGGAGACGCGCCAACGCGTGTGGGAGCGTGTGCGCGCCGTGAACTACCAGCCCAATCTGTTGGCGCGCGGCCTGGCCAGTGGCAAGAGCCAAACGGTCGGCCTCATTGTGCCAGATCTGCTTCATACGTTCTTTGCCGAGTTCGCCAAGGGATTGAAAGCGGGGCTGCGGAAGCGTGGCTACCAGCTCATCCTGGCAAGCGCGGAAGAGGAGCCGCAGTTGGAGCGCGAGGAGATCGACACGCTGCTGGCGCGCGGTGTGGACGCTCTGCTGCTGGCAACCTGCCAGCCCGAGGAGGACGCACTGGCAAGCCTTGCTGCCATACAGGTGCCGTGCGTCCTGGTGGACCGCGCGATACCCGCGTCAGGCAGGCCGTTTGTGGGTACAGATGACAGTGCCGCCGGACGGCTGGCGACGGAGCACCTGCTGTCGCTGGGCCGCAGACGCATCGCGCACATTGCAGGTGAGGGGTTCAGCACCGGGCTTGATCGTCTGCAGGGCTACCGCCACGCGTTGACCACTGCCGGGATCGAGCCGAGGTCGGAGTGGGTGGTGTGTCGCTCACGGCTGGAAGAGGCGGGTGACCGCATCGGCGAGGCGGCGATGGCGGAGTTCCTCGCGCTGCCGGAGCGCCTGGATGCGGTCTTCTGCTACAACGACCTGTCCGCTATCGGTGCCATTCGCGCGGTCCTGGCGGCAGGGCTGCGCGTGCCGGAGGACATCGCCATTGTGGGCTGCGGCAACCTGCGATTGGCCGACTACATGCGCGTACCGCTCACCTCCATCGACCAGTCCACAGGGGAGCAGGGCGAATGGGCGGCCAAATTGACGGTGTTGCTCCTCGCGGGCAAGGAAAAAAACTTAGACCGGCAGGTGCGGCTGGCGCCAAAGCTGGTGCCGCGGTCTTCTACACAGGGCAGTTAGCACAGTTGGGTGCCCCACGTCTCGCTTCTGAGACGTGGGCTTGTCTACCTGCACATCAGCGTGCTTTATACGTCCCATGTCTCAAACGCGAGACATGGGGCACCCATCGAGTCCTCAGGCTGCATCCACCGTCTGAGGAGACACCATGAGCGCGAATGTAGAGCACGGACCCAGCAGCGAAACCGAGATCAACCCCAAGCTGTCCTCGGACATTCATTACTGGAGCAAGCAGTTCGGCGTGGATGGGCAGGTGCTGCATGAGGCCATCCGTGTGCACGGCCAGCAGGTGAGCAAGGTAAAGGCTGCTCTAGAGGCGAAGCACGCCGTCACGAGCCCGCAGCACGACAAGGCCGGAGCGTAGACTGGTTGCGGCTAGGAAGATGGGTGCCCCACATCTCATCGAGATGTGGGGCACCCATTTGCATGGAAATAGTGGTACTTCGTA
>CALMRM010000227.1:2684-3508 GCA_937871605.1 uncultured Terriglobus sp.
GGTAAAGGCCGCGCTAGAGGCCAAGCACGCCGTGACCAGTCCGCAGCATGACAAGGCCGGCGCGTAGTCTGCGGATCAGTTTAGGAGTTGGGTGCCCCACATCTCGAAGAGATGTGGGTTTCTCACTTAAGTGAGAAGGTTGTGGTACTTCGTAACCTCATGTCTCGCAAGCGAGACATGGGGCACCCGTAACTGATTCAAGCGAGATGCAGCATCATCCACACGTCTGCGCGATCGTATTTCATCTCTGGCAGGGCAGAAGGCAGCACATGCTGGAAGCCGAGCGACTCGTACAGGTGGACGGCGTTGGTGAGCTTCTTGCTGCTACCCAGGAAAAGCGTTTCCGCGCCGCGCAGCCTTGCCTGCCCGATGACGTAGGCCAGCAGTTGGCGTCCGATGCCCCGACCCTGGGCAGCCGCCGCCACCGTCATCTTGGATAGCTCGTAGACGGTGTCGCTGAAGCGGACCAGCGCGGCGCAGCCCAGGACCATGTCACCCTCAATGGCGAGGTACACCTCGCCGCCCGGCGCAACGATGGTGCCGAACGGATCGCCCAGCGTATGGCGATCCTTGCTCTCCAGCCGGAAGAGCCGCTCGATCCACTCCTCGTTGAGGGTGCGGAATGCGTCCGCATCGGCCTGTGTCTGCATGGTGCGGAAGGTGAGCGGGTGGTGTGTATTCGTATGTGTCTTACGAACCAAAACATCGGTGGCGTTGGTAGAGGTAGCATCATCGGCCATAGCCTTAGCGTACCGGCATCCTTGCAGAAGCGGGGGGGGGGGGGGGGGGGGGGTATGGAGGGGGGGCGGCCCCCGGGGCGGGGG
>CALMRM010000227.1:3518-6534 GCA_937871605.1 uncultured Terriglobus sp.
AAGCGGGCTGAAGGCCCGCGTTGTAAAAGCCTGGGGCGAAGCCCCAGGTCAGCGTGCAGCAAGAATAGCGGGCTGTAGGCCCGCGCCATTGCGGAGGCAATCTATCGTGTGCAAGTAGGAGCGGCGTTGAAAGGTGCTGGCGCACCTATAACGCGGGCCTTCAGCCCGCCCTCGTCTTTCTCGTCGAGTACCTAGGGCTGCACCATAGGCTCTTACAGCGCGGGCCTTCAGCCCGCTATACCTTTAGAGCTTCTCTAAGGCTCCAGGCCAGCGACAAAGTTCTACTATGTCCAGCACAACGGTCACTAGCAGTACTACACAGACGCCAATCAAAGGTGCAGCGCCGTAGTGGCCCATGTGGGTAGTCACCGATGCGAGAAGGAGGATGCTGCAAGCTGTAAGCCAAATACAAGCAATACGGCGATGCCAAAGCGCTAGCACCGAAGCTGGAAAGAGAGTCAAACTGAAAACCACGACCGCAGTCACGTCTAAGTTGGTATCTGTGAGGCCGATATTGATGAACGGCAAACTGGCGAACGGAACAACGCCCCAAAATATACCGACAGCACTGGTCGTTCGTAGCCAAAGCTGTCGCATGCGCCGCTTTTCTCTAGCTTTTGCGTCATCTTCTAATCGGAGCGGCATACGTTACTCCACGTGGTAATTCGGTGCCTCGCGGGTGATGATGACGTCGTGGACGTGACTTTCGCGGAGGCCGGCGCCACTGATGCGGACGAAGCGGGCGTTCTCCTGCAGCTCTGGAATGGTGGAGCAGCCCAGGTAGCCCATGCCGCTGCGCAGGCCGCCTACCAACTGGTAGACCATGTCGCCTAGTGGTCCGCGGTAGGGCACGCGGCCTTCGATGCCCTCCGGCACGAATTTGTTCAGGCGATTGTTCACCGTTGGCTCAGGTGCGGTCAGGCTGCGGGTGGGTTCGTTGCGCGAAGCGATGTCGTCCTTGCCCTGGAAATAGCGTTCGCCGGAACCCTGTGCCATGGCGGAGAGTGAGCCCATGCCGCGGTAGCTTTTGAAGCTGCGGCCCTGGTACAGGATGGTCTCGCCCGGCGACTCGTCCACGCCCGCGAACAGCGACCCGATCATGACCGCGCCCGCGCCTGCCGCGATGGCTTTGGTGACCTCGCCAGAGTACTTGATGCCGCCATCCGCGATGACAGCGACCCCGCGTTCTTTCGCTGCGCGATAGGCTTCGCTGATGGCGGTGACCTGCGGCATGCCCGCGCCGGTAACCATGCGCGTGGTGCAGATGCTGCCTGGACCGATGCCGACCTTGACCGCGTCCGCGCCAGCGTCGATGAGCGCCAGGCAGCCGTCGTAGGTGGCGATGTTGCCCGCCAAGAGATCCACGTCAGGGAAGCGCCGCTTGCACTCGCGCACCGCCTCCAGCACGCGGCTGCTGTGGCCGTGCGCGCTGTCGATGGCGAGCGCGTCCACATTCTCTTCCACCAGGGCGGCGGCGCGCTCCAGAAAGTCGCCGGTCGCGCCGATGGCACCGGCCACGCGCAGGCGGCCCTGGCTATCCTTGCTGGCGTTGGGGTATTTCAGCTTCTTCTGGATGTCCTTGACGGTGATCAGGCCCTTGAGCTCGTAGCTGTCGTTGACCACCAGCAGCTTTTCCACGCGGTGCTGGTGCAGGATGTGCTCCGCATCTTCCAGCGTGGTGCCCACGGGCACGGTGATGAGGTTTTCCTTGGTCATCACGTCGCGGATGGGGATGTCGGTCCGCGAGACGAAACGGAGGTCGCGGTTGGTCAGAATGCCGACGAGGCGGCGGTTCTGCGTCACGGGCACGCCGCTGATCTTGTACTTGCGCATCACGTCTAGCGCGGCGGCAATGGGCTCCTCGGGCGAGATGGTCACCGGGTCCACAATCATGCCGCTTTCCGAGCGCTTCACCTTGTCGATCTCGGCGGCCTGCTGCTCGATAGTGAGGTTGCGATGCACCACGCCCATGCCGCCCGCCTGCGCCATGGCAATGGCCAGCCGCGACTCGGTCACGGTGTCCATGGCGGCGGAGAGCAGCGGCGTGTTCAGCGTGATGTGTTTGGTCAGCTGCGTCGCCGTGCTCACCTGCGTTGGCACCACGTCAGAGTAGGCGGGGATGAGGAGAACGTCGTCGAACGTCAGGGCTTCAGGAAGGGGACTCGCCAGCATAAGGTTCCAAGGATTGTAGGCGGGCTGTGTGAATGGTGCAATGCGGCGCCTGCTGATCCAGTACGTCATCCTGAGCGCCGCGAAGGATCCCCAGGCATTTCACATGCGCCACGGCTGCTTCGAACTTTCTTTCGAGAAAGCCTCAGGCGCCCGTGCCATGGTCAAGTGTGTAGGGATCCTTCGCTGCGCTCAGGATGACAGTTGCCTGGGGCGCACCACCTCACCTCGTCATACCGACCGGAGCGTAGCGAAGTGGAGGGACCTGCTTTCTTCCGAAACCGGCAGTGCAGCCCGGAAGGAAAGCAGGTCCCCTTCCACAGGCTCAGGGCAGGCTTTCGACTGCGCACTGCGTGCTGCGCTCAGGATGACGCAGTTGAAAGGAGGTTTGGGGTGGCGTATGCTTAAACCCGTTGGCAAAGTTGACCTGCGCTAGCCACGCGCACGGCGACTGGGTGGGCTAGAAGCCCGCCTTTTCTTTTGCCTGTAAGTCGAATCAGAGCGCGGCGGCGCGGACGGGAGCACGGCGGGATGGCAGTAGAACTAGATGCGGTACACGCTGCTGCCGAGCGGGTGGCGGCGAGTCACGGGCTGGAATTGGTCGAGCTGGAACTCGCCGGTGCGGGCAAGAACCGGGCGCTGCGCGTGTACCTGGAGAAGGACGCCGCCGGGCGCGAGGCGCTGAAGGCGCAGGTCGCCGAAGACAGCACCGGACTGCCGAGCGGGGTGCCGGTCGAGGCGCTCTCTGGCGTGACGCATGAGGATTGCGCCGCGTTTGCACAGGACTTTGGCACGCTGCTGGACGTGGAAGAACTGATCCCCGGCACGGCGGAATACACCCTGGAGG
>CALMRM010000227.1:6544-9507 GCA_937871605.1 uncultured Terriglobus sp.
CCTGGAGGTGTCGTCGCCCGGCATCGAGCGCAAGCTGCTGCGCCCCGCAGACTGGGAGCGGTTTCAGGGCTTCCTGGTGCAGGTGAAGCTGTTTCAGCCGCTGAACGGGGCCAAGCTGCTGAAGGGCCGCATGACATTTGCGGGGGATGCCGTCACGCTGGACCTGTCTGCGGTCAAAGTGAAGGGCAAGGGCAAGAAGGGCTCGGTTCCGCAGCCGGAGACGGTGCAGGTGCCACTGCGCGATGTGGAGAAGGCGAACCTGGTGGCCGAATTCTAATCGTTGTTGGTCGTTCGTTGATGGTTGTTCGTTTATATCGTTGTTGCGTTGCTCTCGTGAGCAAAACGTTCAACTAACAACAAACAACCAGCGCAGAGCAACAACCAACACGAGAACAACGCTTAGCACGAGAGCAACGAGCAGCACACAACTGAATACGCAGGAGAAGTAGACGAATGGCAAGCGCACTGTACCAGGCAATTGAGACGATGAGCCGCGACAAGGGCATCGACCCGGAGATCGTGGTGGGCGCCGTTGAGGACGCCATCGCGCTGGCGACGCGCAAGTTTTACAAGACGCCCGAGAACATGCGCGGCGAGTTCGACAAGGAGACCGGCGAGATTCGCGCGTATGCCTACAAGACCATCGTCGAGGACGGCAAGGATCTGGAAGAGGGCGAGGAGCCGGAAGCCTACATCGCGCTGACCGAGGCGCAGGAGATGGCTCCCGAGGTTGAAGTCGGGCAGGAACTGCGCTTCTACAAGGACACCTCGCCGCTGGGCCGCATTGCCGCGCAAATGGCCAAGCAGGTCATCTTCCAAAAGGTGCGCGAGGCCGAGCGCGACACCGTGTTCCTGGAGTACAACCACCGCGTCGGCGAAATCCTGAACGCCACCGTCAAGCGTGTAGAGCCGATGGACGTGATCTTCGACCTGGGCAAGGCGGAAGCACGCATGCCCAAGCGCGAACAGTCGCGGCTCGAGCAGTTCTCAGTCGGCGAGCGCATACGCGTGGCGCTGCTGAGGGTGGACCGCGCCGCCAAGGGGCCGCAGGTCATCGTCAGCCGCGCCGCTCCGTCGCTGGTGCAGACGCTGTTCCAGAGCGAAGTGCCGGAAATTTACGACGGCACCGTGGCAATCCGCGCGATTGCGCGTGAGGCCGGTGAGCGCACAAAAATCGCCGTCGTCTCGCGTGACAAGGATGTGGACCCGGTGGGCGCGTGCGTCGGTATGAAGGGCATGCGGGTGCAGAGCATCATCCGCGAACTGCGCGGCGAAAAGATCGACATCATTGAGCATTCCGAAGAGATCACCACCTTTGCCGAGAAGGCGCTGCAGCCCGCGAAGGTGTCGCGCGTCACCATTGTCGATCTGGGCGAGAAGCAGTTGGAAGTGATTGTGGACGACACCCAGCTGTCCCTCGCCATTGGCAAAAAGGGGCAGAACGTGCGTCTGGCGGCCAAGCTGCTGGGTTGGAAGATCGACATCAAGAGCGAGGAAGAGAAGCGCCAGGAGGTCGAGCAGGCCATGTCTGCCATGACCAGCGGACCGCAGACTCCCATCGAGCAGGTGACGGAACTTGGCGAACAGGTACTGGAGAAACTGATTGCCGCGGGCATCACCACGGTGGAGCACTTGGCAGACATGACCGCCGAAGAGCTAGGCGAGGTGCCCGGCATCGGCGAGCGCTCAGTCGACAAGATCGCGGTGGCGGTGCGGCACTACTTTGGCCAGTACGAAGAGGGCGAGGAGCGGCCTAAGGAGCCCGTCAGCGAGTTGGCTGCGTCGCTGGACAACAACACGGCATCTGATTCTTCTGTGTCGCATGCCGCGCCCACCGAGGCGGACGGCAAGGCCTATGACCCAGCAGTTGAGGGTAAGAGCTCAGAGGCAGGCGAAACGCTGCAACTGGCCGGTGAACCCATAGCAAACGAGAGCGACCTGACGGAACGGAGTTACATGAGCAGAACACCTGAAGAGATCATTGCAGAACGTGGCACCGATGGCATCGAGCCGCTCGAAGTAGAGGAGTCAGCCGATGAGTTGATTGCGCGTGAAGACGCGGAGAGCCAGATGGACGGCTTTGGCAGCGACGCGGACCTGCGCGAGGCTGGCATCGAAACGGACAATCAGACCATGGACGACCTGGTGGAGCAGTCGGAAGAGACCAGCAACGAGACGATTGACCCGGACGAGAACATCCGTGGGTAGCGGGATGGGGCGGCTCGGGAAACTGAGCCGCCGCAACGTGCGGCAGCCGAACGCATTTGGCGCAGAATTCATGATTTCGCGCCATAATAGAACGATAGGATTAATTCCTTCTGGAGTGGAGCTGCCATGAACAGCTAGCAGAGGGCAACGGAGTAAATGAGGGCGGATGAGTAAAGTTCGGGTCAACGATCTGGCGCGTGAGCTTGAGGTCAAGAGCAAGGAAATTCTTGACGCGCTTACAGCAGTCGGAGTCACAGAAAAGAAGACACACTCGAGTTCCATCGAGTATGACGAGGCCGAAAAGGTTCGCGGTCATCTGACCAGCGGCAGGCCCACGCAGAGAGCTGTGGCCGCGGCCGCAGAAGCACGCCAAAGGGTTGACCTGTCGAAGGCGACCAAGCCCGGCGACGTCATGAAGGCCATTCTTGAGCGCAAGCAGGCGGAACAGGTCGCTGCATCGAGACCTGCGGTAGCCACGGCTCCGCGTCCGGTGGTGTCAGGTGCGCCAGTCGCGGTAGGTAAGCCAGTTGCGGCGGCAGCACCCGCAGCCCAGGTAGAAACGCCAGCGCCAGTGGCAACGCCCCCGCCCCCCCCAGTTCCAGAAACACCGGCGGCTGTGCCGATGACAGGCCGCCTGATTACGCCACAGCCGCGACAGGCTCCCGTGGTGCGAGTGCCCGTGGCGACACCGCCTCCGCCCCCAGCAGCACGCCCGGCTACACCCGCGCCGCAGGCACCGCCCGCGCCAACCGCAC
>CALMRM010000228.1 GCA_937871605.1 uncultured Terriglobus sp.
GACGTCCGTGTAGAAAGTCCGTTTGTCGGAGGCGCGTTCGGATCGGCATTGCGGCCACAATACCAGCTCATACTTGCTGCGATGGCGGCGAAGGCGCTGAAGCGGTCGGTCCGCTTAACGCTTACGAGAGACCAGATGTTCACTCTCAGCCATCGGCCGGAAACTCTGCAGGAGATCCGCCTCGGTGCCGACACAGACGGCACCCTGCTCGCGATGCATAACGAATCGTTGCAGGCCACCTCGCGTTACGAGAACTACTTTGAAGTCATCGCGAACTGGAGCGGCCTGAGCTACCTCTGCGAGAACGCCACCATGGAAGAGAAAACGGTGTCCATGGATATCTCCACTCCGGGCGATATGCGTGCACCTGGCGCTGTACAGGGCGTTTGGGCGATAGAAACGGCGATGGATGAACTGGCCGTCGCCACAGGTCGCGATCCCGTCGATCTGAGACTGCAGAACTATGCTGAAAAAGACCAGAACCACGGTAAGAAGTATTCCAGCAAGGAGTTGAAAGCCTGTTACGCGCAGGGAGCGGCGATGTTTCGCTGGAACGAACGCAAGCCGACGCCGCGCACGGAACGCCGTGGCACCGCCCTGGTCGGGCGCGGCATGGCCGGCGGCGTTTGGGAATCTCCGCAAATGCCGGCCGCCGCGAAAGCAACACTTGCGCCGGACGGTACGTTGACCATTGCCAGCGGCACGGCCGATATCGGCACCGGCACCTACACCGTGATGGCGATTCTTGCAGGCGAAGCGCTCGGTCTGCCGCTTGCAAAAGTCGTTGTAAAGCTGGGCGACTCGGAACTACCCGTTGCCCCGCTGGAAGGAGGCTCCTGGACCGTTTCTTCTGTCGGAACAGCCGTCACGGAAGCGTGCAAGGCCGTTGCTGAGAAGGTTTTCAAGCTCGCCTCCGGGCTCGACGATTCGCCCTTGAAGCACGCATCCTTCAAAGACGTGGAATTCGTCAATGAGCGTGTCTCATTGCGCAGCGACGCCACGAAGTACGTGACCCTGGCTGCCGCGCTTGCGTCGGGCGATGGCGAACCGATCGCGGAGAAAACCAAGACGGGGCCGAACTTTCTAAAGCAGCACGGCTACAAGAGCTACACCCACTCTGCAGTGTTTGCCGAAGTGGAGGTGGACGAGGATTTCGGGACCGTATCCGTCTGCCGCATCGTGAGTGCCATCGCAGGTGGTCGCATCATCAATCACGAAGCGGCCCGCAGCCAGATCCTTGGCGGCGTCGTTTGGGGGATCGGCATGGCGCTTCAGGAGCAGGCTGAAACCGACCATCAGTTCGGTCGGATCATGAACCACAACCTGGCCGAGTATCACGTACCGGTCAACGCGGACGTGCATGACATTGAAGTCATTTTCGTCAAAGAGGAGGATGACATCGTCAATCCGATCGGCGCGAAAGGCTTGGGAGAAATCGGACTCGTCGGCGTAGCTGCTGCCATTGGAAACGCAATCTACAACGCGACAGGCAAGCGCATTCGCGAGCTGCCCATCACGCTCGACAAGCTCATCTGAGGCTGGGCGGTGCGGCACCGTACAAGCGCCTCGGCCAGCCTGTCGAACTAGCTGCCGTTTACGTGCTACTCGCCTCGCAGGAGGCGAGCTACAACACCGGTGAGATCTACGGCGTCACCGGTGGCTTAGGAATCGCGTAGTTTTGGGATGGGAGGCTGCTCAGAGCGAGCAGCCTCTCACATACCGACAACCAAACGGAGACACGCTGAACACACAAGAAAAACTGCCTGCCGACGTTACCCGGCGAGCCTTTCCGCTTCAGGATTATGCCGCCGTGGGTGACGGGAAAACGCTTGCCCTCCTCGCGCCTGATGGTGCAGTGGCGTGGTGGTGCGTTCCTGACCTTGACTCGCCACCCCTGTTTGACAGCTTGCTCGACTCCAGCAACGGAGGGTTCTTCACGCTGCAACCGGTCGAGGGGTTCCGTGTCGACCGGCACTATCGCGAGAACAGCAATGTCCTGGAGACCACCTTCACGACAGCGAGTGGCGTGGTTTGCGTCACAGAATCGATGAACAGCACCCTGGCGGGGCGCCTACCGTGGTGTGAGCTGGCTCGCCGTCTCGAAGTTCTCTCCGGGTCTGTCCGCATGAGGGTACGGCTGGTGTTTGGCACAAGGGCAGAGACAGTCTCGCCATGGCTTGAAGAGAACGAGAACGGCACGGTCTTCCATGTGGGGGCCGTGCTTGGAATGCTGCGGGCCAGCGCAAACTTTCATACAGTGGAGGAGAACGATCGCTCCATCACGTTGGAAGCAGCACTGCACGCCGGCGAACGAGGGCTCATCGCCATCGTTGCCGGCGAAGCCCAGCCGCTGGGTGTGCCCAGCGTGGAAGATATCGACAGGCGCATCGATCTGGGTGACCAAGCCTGGCAGACCTGGACGAAAGGCTTACGTTACGACGGCCCCTACCGGGAGCAGATGGTACGCAGCGCGTTAGCTCTCAAGCTGCTGCTCTTTTCCCC
>CALMRM010000229.1:0-302 GCA_937871605.1 uncultured Terriglobus sp.
TTCCACGGCTGCACGGGTTGCGTGCATTGCGTCTTCAACGCGTGCCTTCTTCTCCTTCATCTCGGTTTCGGTAGCAGCACCGACCTTGATGACAGCAACGCCGCCCACCAGCTTGGCAAGACGCTCCTGCAGCTTCTCGCGGTCGTAGTCCGACGAGGTCTTCTCAACCTGCGAACGGATCTCGCGCACGCGGCCGTCGATGTCGGCATCCTTGCCTGCGCCGTCGATGATGGTGGTGTTGTCCTTGTCGATGGTCACGCGCTTGGCGGTGCCCAGGTCTTCGATCTTCACCGACTCCAGCT
>CALMRM010000229.1:312-18233 GCA_937871605.1 uncultured Terriglobus sp.
CTTGATGCCGAGGTCTTCCGTGATGGCCTTGCCACCGGTCAGGATGGCGATGTCACCCAGCATGGCCTTGCGGCGATCGCCAAAGCCAGGAGCCTTGACGGCAGCCACGTTCAGCGTGCCACGCAGC
Source organism: uncultured Terriglobus sp. (assembly GCA_937871605.1). Classification (GTDB taxonomy): domain Bacteria; phylum Acidobacteriota; class Terriglobia; order Terriglobales; family Acidobacteriaceae; genus Terriglobus. The sequence continues at coordinate 440 of CALMRM010000229.1, forward strand.
TTGTTGACCACCAGGGTTGCGAGTGCCTCACCATCAACATCTTCCGCGATGATGATGAGCGCCTTGCCGGTGCGTGCAATCTGCTCCAGCAGGGGAAGGATGTCCTTCATGGACGAAACCTTCTTCTCATAGATGAGGATGTAGGGATCCTCGAAGGCTGCTTCCATGCGCTCTGCATCGGTCACGAAGTAGGGCGACAGGTAGCCGCGGTCGAACTGCATGCCCTCGACCACGTCCAGCTGGGTTTCCATGCTCTTCGCTTCTTCCACGGTGATGACGCCGTCCTTGCCGACCTTCTCCATCGCCATGGCGATGATGCTGCCGATCTGCGAATCAGAGTTGGCGGAGATGGTGCCGACCTGCGCGATCATGTCGCCGGACACGGGCTTGGACAGCTTGGAAAGCGCGCCGCCCTGAACCTGGCCGTCGTTGTCGCGGGTGCCGATGATGGCAACCACAGCCTTGTCGATGCCGCGCTTCAGTGCCATGGGGTTTGCACCGGCGGCCACGGTCTTGACGCCTTCGCGGAAGATGGCCTGCGCCAGAACGGTCGCGGTCGTGGTGCCGTCGCCGGCCACGTCGCTGGTCTTGGATGCGACTTCACGCACCATCTGTGCGCCCATGTTCTCGAGCGGATCCTTCAGCTCGATCTCCTTGGCGACGGTAACACCGTCCTTGGTAATGGTGGGCGAACCGAACTTCTTTTCGATGACGACGTTGCGGCCCTTGGGACCGAGCGTCACCTTGACGGCGTCGGCCAGGACGTTGACGCCCCGGAGAATCGCCTGACGGGAATCTTCACCGTGCAGAATGAGCTTTGCCATTATGTTTTTCCTTGTGTCGCGCTGTGCGCGGATAGTGCTTAAAACCTGGTGGAGTTGTGCCGCTCGATAGTTTCTCGGGATCCTTCGCTTGGCTCAGGATGACGAGCTAACGAGCCTAGGACTTGAGGATGCCGAGGACTTCCTCTTCACGCATGATGAGCAGGTCTTCGCCGTCGAGCTTGATCTCGGTGCCGGAGTACTTGCCGAACAGCACGGTGTCGCCAGCTGCAACGTCCAGCGGGAACACCTTGCCTTCGTCGTTGCTCTTACCCTTGCCGACGCTGATGACGGTGCCCTGCTGGGGCTTTTCTTTTGCGGAATCGGGGATGATGATGCCGCCGCGCAGCGTTTCGCCCTCTTCGGTGCGACGGACCAGGATGCGGTCGTGCAGCGGTGTAAATGTCGATGCCATGGGTCTTTCCTCAAATCTGTGATGTGGTGTGCGGCCCGCGTTAGCAGTCTCCGCCTCCGATTGCTACTGTAGGGGTTAGCAGTTACCCGCGTCAAGTGCTAACGATGAAATATGAGTGAAATGCACTCATGTCTTTGTGCGCCACGACGCTCGTCGTGAACAGGACAGACCATGTAGCACGGCGGTAGAATCACGCCATGCTGTCGCACCGCTCACTCTCGTTCGCTGCACTGCTCCTGGTGGGCACAACCGCGGCCGCCCAGGACAACTGGCACGGTCGCAAGTACAAGGCGCCCCCTGAAACGAGCCACCTGGAAGTGTTGGTGGTGAAGGACGCAAACGGCAAGATCATTGAGAATGCCGCTGTCATCTTCCATCCCAGCAAGGACGGAGTGGATGAGGGCAACCTGGAAGTGAAGTCTGGCACGGACGGGAAGGCCTTTATCGACGTGATCCCTGTTGGTTCGGACGTGGCGATTCAGGTCATCAGCAACGGGTATGCCACGTACTCCGGCACCATCAAGCTGGCGGAGGCGTCTCGGCAGATTACGGTGCGCATGAGGCGGCCGCAGCAGCAAATCTCAGCGTATGAGAACGCCGCGGGTGGGAATTCTACCCGTAAGGTAGGCGTTCAGGAACCTACGGTGCAGGCCACGCCGGTGGCTCCGGCCAAGCCGCTGGCCGCGACGGAGCCGGTGCTGAAGCTGCCCGGGCTGCCGAAGAATACCGCTGCAAAGGGTGACGCGACCGTACCTGCCGACCACAACGTGGCGGTGCCGCCGCAGGCACCGCCAAAGCCGCCGTCGAACAGCAGCGCTCCCCTGGGCACCACGGTGGATGGCACAGCGGGTTCGTCACCATCCAACCCGTAGAGTGCCCACGCTGCAGGGGAAACGAGTCCTGGTCACCGGCGGTGTACGGCGATTGGGCCGCGCGTTCGTTCTGGCGCTTGCGGCAGAGGGCGCGCACGTTGCAGTCACCACGCGCGTGCTGGATGGAGAAGCTGACGCTGTGGTGGCTGAGCTACAGCGGGATGGCGGGCGTGCCGTCGCACTGGCCTGTGATGTGACACACCCGGAGCAGGTGACACAAGCTGTCGCTCAGGCCGCGGTCGCGCTGGGCGGATTGGACATCCTGATCAACAACGCCGGTGTGTTTGAGGCGACCCCGTTGGAGTCGCTCTCGCCGGAGCAGTGGGATGCGATGTACCTGACCAACACGCGCGGACCGTTTCTGGTGGCACAAGCCGCGCTGCCGCATCTACGTGCGTCGCGTGGTCGCATCATCAACATCGGCTCACTGGGTGGGCTGAGGTCCTGGGGCACGCACGGGCACTATTGCGCCAGCAAGGCGGCGCTGCACATGCTGTCGCAGACGATGGCGAAGGCATGGGCACCGGAGGTGAGTGTGAACTGCGTCGCGCCGGGCATGATTGTGTTCCCGGCGGAGCCGGAACGGCTGGCGGAGAAGACGCCCATGGGCCGCGACGGCTCGCCCGAGGACGTGGTGAGTGCCGTGCTGTACTTTTCCATGTGCCCGGCCTTTGTGACCGGTCAAGTGCTTACCGTGGATGGCGGCTTGTCGCTGGCCTAGCTGACGCACGCTGTGCTACAGGCTGCACCAGGTAGGCAGGCTGAATGCGAGTTTGCCGCGCGATGCACTGCATGACCCCTGGCCAGACGGCGACTATGGATAGCGCTGCGCGAGGCAAGCGCACCAAGGCCTTGGAAACCGCAGTGGCAATGGCCAACTGCCGCCCAACCTGGGCTGCCAGCGTCTGCTGATACTCATCCGCAGACGATCCCTGCAGGTAGTGGCTTGCGGCAAGCATACCGGTATGCAGCGCCAGGGACATGCCGTCGCCCGTAAACGACGGGATTACCGCTGCTTGATCGCCCAGGTACCAGATACCCTCCGAGTGCTGCCGCAGGAACCCGTAGGGAATCGATGCGACGGTCAGGGGTCTGTCCAGCAGAGGTTCGGCGGCAGAGAGGCGTTTGCGGAGGTGGGATGACCGCCGCAGCATGTGCGCGAGAAGAGCGGGCCAGCCTTTGCCCAACCGGCGCAGCATGTCGCCCTGCACCAGGCAGCACAGGTTGGCGCAACCGCCTTCCACTGGCTGCAGGCCCGCGTAGCCGCCAGGATACGTGACCAGTTCCACGGCGTTGCCCAGGGCGTGCTGTTCGGTGGGCCTCAAGCGCCAGTACATCTTGAAGGCGACCAGGCCTGGTTGCTTTCCAGCACTCCGGGCATGGCCGCGCAGGTCGTGTTTGCCAGTGGCGAGAAAGACGTCATCGCCCAGCCATGCGTGATTGCCAGCAAGGCTGATGCGCCAGCCGGCCGGATCGCGTTGCAAGCCGCCTTGTACCGTACACCCGCGACGGACAACCACACCGGCCCGCTCCGCGAGTGAGAGCAGATGGTCATCCAGGCAGCGACGCGTAAGAGACATGGCGGCAAACGGCAGCGGGCGCTCCGTAATGCCCGCCTTTCCTGCAATGCGAACCGTGTCGAGCGGCACCGCACCCAGTGCAGGCAGATCGACCCCGAGCTGTTGGAGGTATGCCAGTGCTTCGCCGCTCAAGAACTCACCACACACCTTGTGCCCGGTTGCCCGTTCGCGCTCCAGCAGCGTGACGGCGATACCGGCGCGCGCAAGCTGGATGGCTGCAGCAGCACCGGCCAGGCCGCCGCCAAGCACCACCACGTCGGCTTTACTTGACCCTGCGGACACATAGCCTCGACGGGAAGTGCGGTATCACAGTCGCTGCGCCAGGTGCGAGGCCCGCCTGGGCCAGCATGTAGTCCCAGTCCGCTGGCGAAAAGCTGCGCGCAAAAGACACAGGGCCGTCGTGCCGCACGAAGCGGTGCCAGCGCATCAGGCGGGCAAGCATGCTGAACCCGGCTGCGGACCGGGCACTGCGCTCGAGGTCGTTGACGAACCAGCCCACCGTGGCCGTGCGCTCCATCCACCGCAGAAAGCGGACGGCCCCGGCGGTGGGCAGGTGGTGGGTCAGCAGGGACGAAAGCACCACATCCACACCGCCTGCATAGGCGAGCGCATCGCCGGTCAACCAGCGGATGGGGGCAGTACTGTACCGCACCTTTGCCAGCGTCGCAGCCATCGGGTTCAGGTCGATGCCGGTCAGCTCGACGGGCAGGTGGCGACGGTGCGCCCAGCGTGCGATGCGGTAGAGCAGGCCGCCACCGCCAAAGCCGACATCCAGGATGCGCAGCGGCGCGGGCAGGTGTTGCGACTCAGCCAGACTATCCAAAAATGACAGCGTTGGGCGGTAGCCGAGGGTCAGCCGGTTGACCCGTTCCAGGTCCGCAAGGCAGGCGCGCAGATCGTCGGGGCTGCAGGGCTCGTCCATCCACTCCGGCAGGTCGTCCGGCTCGGTCCTGCGCGCCCAGTCGATGTGTGACAGGTCAGACGGCATGGAAGAGCATGGTTTCGGCGGTGAGCCCAGGACCAAAGCTCATGGCGCAGCCCTTATAACCCGGCTGCGCCGCAGCCAGCAGTTTTTCGAGGACAAACATCACCGTTGCAGAACTCATGTTGCCGTAGTCGCGCAGCACCTCTCGCGACGCGTCCAGCGCGGTTGCACGGAGGCCGAGTCCACGCTCGACCGCGTCCAGCACAGATTTACCGCCGGGGTGTACGCCCCACAGCGTGATTTCGTCCTTGTGCGCCTCGCTCAAAACATCAGCGGCGGAAGTTTCCAAAGCCTGGGCGATCGAGCCCGGTACCTGCCCGCTCAACAGCATGTCAAAGCCCAGTCCCCGCACCTTCCAGGTGATGAGGTTGCGCGTGTCCGGCACGGTCAGCGCGTGAAAGCTGTCGAGCGCAAAACCCGTCTCCTCCGCGGAGATGAGGCTGGCAGCACAGCCATCAGCGAAGACCAGGAAGCTGAGCACCTGCTCCAGCTCAAAGGTTTCCTGCAGGTGCAGCGTGCACAGCTCCAGGTTCACCATCAACACGCACGCGTCCGGTTGCGAGCGCACGATGTGGCGCGCCATCTTCAGGCCGTTGATGGCGGCGTAGCAGCCCATAAAGCCGATGACGGTGCGCTCCACATGCGGGTTCAACTTGAGGTGATCGACAATGTCGAAGTCCAGGCCGGGTGCGTACAGGCCGGTGCAGGTCGTCACCACCACGTGCGAGATAGAGGCGCGCTGCTCCGGTGAAAGCGCAAGCCGGTCCAGTGCGCGCCGCGCGAGCACCGGTGCAAAGGTCTCAAAGATGCCCATGCGGTCTGCCGTATGCGGAAAGGCGCCGCGCTTGTAAAACTCGTGCGCGTTCACCCAGAACTCGGTCGAAGCCTCGTTTGGAGCAAGCACGGAGTAGCGGTGATCGATGGCAGAACGCGTCGCCATGCGACGGAACAGGGGCTGCGCACGCCGGTCGGGCGCCTCGTCCAGCAGCGCGTCCGCAAAGGCCACAAAGGCCGGATGGACATCGTGGTCCGGGACAGCGGTCGCAATGCGGTTCAGGTAGGCAGTGGTCACAGGTCCCCCGGGTAGCACGCTGTTGGATGCAGACCGTTGGCAAGCCTGCGTACACCGCGTTCACTCGGCTACGATTTCCTGCTCCAGTTGCTGCTTCTCGAACAAGTCTGCGTAGTAGCCGCCGCTTGCGAGCAGTTCTTCGTGCGTGCCGGTTTCTCGGATTTCGCCATTCACCAGCACGGCGATGCGGTCGGCGCTGCGCGCGGTGCTGACGCGGTGGGCGATGAGGATGGTCGTGCGGTCCTGCATCACCTCACGCAGGCCACGCAGGATTTGCTCCTCGGTGTAGGTGTCCACGCTGGCCAGTGCGTCGTCCAGAATGAGGATGCGTGGATCGCGCAGCAGCGCGCGGGCGATGGAGGTGCGCTGCTTCTGTCCACCGGAGAGCGTGATGCCGCGCTCGCCGACGAGGGTGTTGAAGCCGGCGGGGAACTCTCGAATCTCGTTCGCGATGTGCGCCACCGAGGCGGCCTCTTCGACCTGTTCGTCGGTCGCATCTTCCACGCCGAACGCGATGTTGTCGCGGATGGAGCTGGAGAACAGGAACGTCTCCTGCGGCACAAAACCGATGGCGCGGCGCAGGTTGGCAAGCGGCCACTCGCGGATGGGCAGGCCGTCGATCAGCACCTGTCCAGCGGGCGCATCCAGCAGACGCGGAATCAGGTTGACCAGTGTGGACTTGCCCGCGCCCGTGGGGCCTACAATAGCGAGGCTGGTGCCAGCAGGGATCGTCAGGTTCACGTCTCGAAGGATCGACGGACCCTTCTCGTAGCCGAAGGTGAGATTGCGAAACTCAACTTCACCGCGCGGCGAGGCGTTGATGGCGATGCGGTTGCCCGCCTCGTCCTGGATGGCCGGCACCCACTTGAGCAGTTCGTCGATGCGTACGACCGAAGCGGTGCCGCGCTGAATGAGATTGATTACGTAGCCGAGCGCCAGCATGGGAAACGTGAGCTGCACCATGAAGACCAAGTACGCGGAAAACTGCCCCGCTGTGATGCGTCCCGCGGCGACCTCGCGACCACCGACCAGCAGCGTCAGCACCAGGCTGGCGCCAAGCACAAACTCCAGCGTGGGCCACAGCATGGCCATAATGCGGACGAGGAAGAGGGAGCGGTGAATGTACTCTCGGTTGGCCTCTTCGAAGGAGCGGATCTCCGACTCCTCCTGCGCAAAGGCGCGAATGAGGCGCGCGCCGGAAAAGTTCTCCTGCGCCTTGGCCGAGATTTCCGAGAACATCGCCTGAATACGCTCAAAGCGCGTGTGGATGCGGCGACCCATCAGCTGCACCACAACGGACGCAATGGGCAGCGGCAGAAAGGCAAACAGCGTGAGCCGCGGCGAGATGCGATACATGAACGGCAGCGCCGCGGCAGTGAATACGACCGTGTTGGCCGAGTACATGATCGCCGGGCCCAGCAGCTGGCGCACGGCGTTCAGGTCATTAGTGGCGCGCGCCATGATGTCGCCGGTGCGATGCTCATGAAAGAAAGCCATGGACTGCTGCTCGAGACTGCTGAACAGGTCGTTGCGCAGGTCGAACTCAATTTCACGCGAGGCACCGATGATGATCCAGCGCGTGGCATACAGGCACACCGCCGCCACCACGGCGACGGCCAGCAGCAGCAGGGAATTGCGCACGATGACATGCTCTGTGCCGTGGTGCGCCACGTCGTCTACGGCGCGGCCGATGAGCAGCGGTACCGCGACCTTGGATGTGTTGTACAGCAGTACCGCCACGCTGCCCTGCAGGAACTGTTTGCGATAGCGCAGCAGGTACGGCTTGAGCGGTGCAAGCTTCTCCAGCATGGTTACTCCTGGTGCTCTTCCGGGCGCGATGGCGGCGTGGGCGAAGCGGGCGCGGGTTGCACCTGCGGCGCAGCCGTGGCTGCGGGCGCGCCAACTGGCGTGGGTAGTACGGGTTGCGGCGTGTCACCCTGGCCCAGCAGCTCCACGTCGAAGATCATGTCAGCTTTCGCGGGAATGTCCGGCGGATGTCCGATGGCACCATAGGCAAGCTGGTAGGGCACAATCAGCCGTCGCTTGCCGCCCACGCGCATGCCTTCAAAGCCCGTGTCCCAGGCCGTGATGACGCGCTTCAATCCCTGCGGAAAGACGAACGGCTCGTTGCGATCGACTGAGGAGTCGAACTTGGTGCCATTCGTGAGCCAGCCCGTGTAGTGCACTGTGTAGAACACCACGGCACCCGGCGCAGAGGTGCGGGCAAGCTCACCCGTGCCCACCTTCAGGTCGACGAAGCGCAGCGTGTACAAGGGGCTGGAGGCGCCAGTGGCGGCGGGCATGGAGCCCACAGCGATAAGGCCCTGCGTGGCTTTGGGATCGTCTGGCACGGTCAACCTCGGTACGTGGGCGGTTGGGCGGTGCGTGGTGGTGTGTGTCGTGGTGCTGCCTGCGCCTTGCGCACACGCGACGGCAGACATGCTGGACAGGATAAGAACGGCGGCTACAAATCGCATGGTTGTCTTCCTCATGGGATGCGTGAGCAGAAAGTTGGCTTCAGCCCGGGCAAAATCGCACACCGGCCAGCGCGAAGTGGGCGTCAGGTGGGCGTACGCAGCAGCAGGTAACCGCCCGCCATGCCGAACAGCAGGTCCGGTGACCACGCGGCGATGGTGGGTGGCAGGGCATTGACATTGCCCATGGCCTCAAACGCGCTGGAGATGACGGTATACGCCACGGCCATGCCTATGGCTACGGAGACGCCTGTCAGGGAACCGCGCTTGCCCACGGTGAGTGCAAACGGCACCGCCAGAATCGCCATGACCAGCGTGACCAGCGGATAGGCCAGCTTACGGTTCAGCTGCACCCGCAGTCGCATGGTGTCAAAGCCGCTCTGCTGAAGGTCGTGGATGTAGCCGCGCAGCTCGCCAAAGCTCATTTCCTGCGACTGGCGGCTTTCTTTTTTGAAGTAGCTGGGCTGCTCACGAATTTCCGGAAAGCTGCTCACGGTGTAGGGCGCGTAGTCGCTGATGGTGTCGCCCTCAAAGGTGCGCACCCAGCCGTTCTCACAGATCCAGCGTTGCACTTTCGCATCCCAGTGAGCGGAGCCCGCAAAGATGCGGCGGTGCAGGTGGAAGCTGCCGGGCTGGAACTCAAAGACGGTCAGGTTGGCGAACACATCCTTGTCCGGGTCGAAAAATTGGTAGTAGAAGATGCGCGCCGGTTCGCCCACGGAGTCTTGCTGGCCGCTGATCCATTTGCGGTCAGGCCGCAAAAAGGTTTGCGCGGGTCGGCCCTTGATGACGGACCGCAGCGCCTCCTGCTGCCGGTTGGCGTACGGCAGATAGAACTGGTCGAACGCAAACAGCGCCACAGCCAGAACACCCGCAAGCACCAGCAGCGGTGCCACAAGGCGGTAGATGCTCACGCCGCTGGCCTTCATGGCCGTCAATTCGCTGGTGCGGGTCAGCGTGCCCACCGTGATCAGCACCGCAAGGAGAGCGCAGAGCGGCGTCAGGTTGTAGAGCATGTATGGGATCAGGTTCAAGAGGTAATCGCCCACGGTGATGAGCGGGGTGCGGTTGCGGAAGATGTCGCCAATCAACTCGAAAAAGCTGAACACCAGCGAAAGCGAAAGGAACGACAGCAGTACCAGCGTGAACGTGGCCAGGAACTGCCGCAGCACGTAGTCGTCAAAAATCAGCGGAAAGCGGCTGTTGCGTTCTGCACGGACGGAATACTTCTGCGCCGGTGCCGATGTTTTGACCAGCTCGTCCCGTGTGCTGCGAAAGCGTGCGGGCAGCATGCGCTCCAGAGCGGCTCCAGCAGCGGAGGCATAGCGTAGCCACACGGAGTTCTGCGGCGACACACCGCCCTGCAGGGACTGCCGCAGCAACAGGAGACCCAGCAGCGTAAACGCCAGGTTCGCCGTCCAGACGCCCAGGCCGGGCGCAATCTTGCCCTGTTTCGCCAGTGCGATGCCCACGGAGGAGAAGAAGTAGTAAACAAAGACCAGTGCCACCGTGAGCACAAAGCCGGTGCTCTTGCCGCCGCGACGTGACGACAACCCGAGCGGTACGCCCACCAGCATGAACACCAGGCAGGCTGCGGGGTAGGAGAAGCGCTTGTGCAACTCAATGAGATACGACCGGCCCTGCGGCTCAGACCTGCGCTGCCATAGCTCGCGTGCAGACATGGCGACCAGCGGCGTGTCTGCATGGCCCAGCTTCAGGTCCTCCTGTGTGCCGGTCTGAAGGGGCGTGTCGCTTTCGGAGAACGTGGAAATGTCGTACTGGTTTGCATTTTTGGGCGAGATCTCGTGCTTGGAGCCATCGCGAAAGTGCATCCGCAGCGCGTTGGGACCGGCAGGCAGCACAATGGCCTGCTCTGCCGTGGTAATGCTGGGCGAGGCAGGCTCTGAAAGGTCGGCCAGAAACACGTGCCGCCACAGGCTGGCGCCCTGCGAGGGTGGTATGTCCTGCACGTACAGTACGTAATTTTTGAAGTCCTCGTAGAAGACGCGCGGCTGCACCTCAAAGCTGGCCTGCTGCGATTTGAGCGACGTCTCCAGCCGCAGCAGCGCCGCCGCCGCGTGTGGCGCGATGTACAGCGAGTTGAAGATGCCCAGCAGCAGCGCCCCGGTGGCCGCGATGGACACAATGCGCACAAACTGCAGCACGCCCACGCCTGCCGCGCGCATGGCCGTCACTTCGCTGTCGGCAGATAGCCTGCTGAGGCCCAGCAGCGTACCCACCAGCACCGTCATGGGGATGGTCAGCAGAAAGGTGTTGGGAAGCGTGTAGAGGAAGACTTGCGCCACAGCCTCCGGTGACGCAGAGCCACGCACCAGCAGTTCCAGGATGTGCCCCAGGTCCTTCATGAACAGGACAAAGGTGAACAGAACACCACCCAGGACCGCGTGCGACAGCACTTCGCGAAGAATGTACCGCGTCAGAATTCGCAAAGGTGCCCCAACCATCCCTCTTGAGTGTATCGGTACTGCTGTTGGCATCAGCTACACAATGGAAGCAGGCTCTGTCACAAAGCGGTAGCCCACACCGCGCACGGTCAGCAGGTGCCGGGGCTTGGCCGGGTCGTCCTCCAGGTAACGCCGCAGCCGGACGATAAAGTTATCGATGGCGCGCGTGTCCGTGTCTTCGCGCACGCGCCAGACCTCTTCCAGGATCTCCTTCCGGGGCACAATGCGCCCTTCCCGCGCCAGCAGGTAGCGCAAAAGGTCGGCCTCCATCACGGTCAGGCGGGTCTGCCGGTCGCCCGCGTGGATTTCTAGCAGATCGAAGCGGATGGTTCTGCCATCGAGTTTGAATACCTCCGGCACGTCCTGCTCTGGTGGCTCTGGCGGCGCGGCGGCCGTTGAGACCTGCGCTGCGGCCTGCTGCTGCCAGCGCGTGCGGCGCAACAGGCCGTGCAGCCGGGCCAGCAGGATCGACAGGTCGAAGGGCTTGTTCAGGTAATCGTCCGCGCCGCACTCAAAGCCGTTCAGTACGTCCTCCGGGCGGTCTCGCGCGGTCAGCATCAGGATGGGTGTGTAATTGCCGGCGGCACGCATGGCCCGCGCAATGGCAAAGCCGTCCGTGCCGGGCAGCATGACGTCCAGCAGCAGCGCCGCCGGGCGCTCCCCCGTGCGCAGCAGCCACTCGAGCGCTGCGGTGCCGTCAGGCTCGTGGTGTACGCGGTAGCCCTCCGCACGCAGGTTGAAGACGAGCGCGTCGGCCAGGTGCTCCTCATCTTCCACCAGCGCAATCAGCGGCGCGTCACTCATAGGCGTTCTCCCTTTGCTCTGCCCGGTGCAACGTGGGCCTCAGCGGGAAGTGCAGCGTCATGGTGGTGCCGCGGCCCTCACCATGGCTCTGCGCGGAGATGTCGCCGCCATGTTCGCGCACGATGCTGCGCACAATGAACAATCCCAGACCGGTACCCTTCACCGTGGCAACGGCCCCGCTGCCCACCCGGTAAAACCGGTGAAACACACGGCGCAGTTGCCCCGGCGGAATGCCCACACCCGTGTCGGTAATGCGCACCATCACAGAGGTGCCGCGCACCGCCATCAATTCCGCAACAATGTGGACACCCCCGGGCGAGTATTTGACGGAGTTGTCCAGGAGGTTGAGCAGGGCTGTGCGCAGACTCTCCGCATCGCCACTCACCACCAGCGCCGCGCCGTCCGTGCCGTCGCGCAGCTCCACCGCGTCGGCCAGGAGATGATGACGCCGCACGGTCTCCACCAGGCACGCCGTCAGGAGCGCGCGGATGTCCACCGGCATGCGTGCCCTGGGGCTGCGCTGCACGCCCTTGGCACCGGCCTCGCCCGCGCGCAGAATCTGCTCCACCGTGCTCAGCAGGCGATCGTTGTCCTCGCGCATGCGGCTGTAGAACTCCTGCCGCTGCGCCTCCTCCAGCGGCCTGCGCTCCAGGGTGTCCAGGTAAAGCCGGATGGAGGCGATCGGCGTCTTCAGCTCGTGTGTCACGGCGTTCAGAAAGCTGTCCTGCCGCTCGTTCCTGCGGATCTCCCGCACCAGAAAGATGGTGTTCAGCACCACGCCCGCGATGAGCACGGCAAACAGAAAGATGCCAAGCACCACCAGCGCAACGCGCCGCTGATGCACGTTGACAATGATCCAGCCCACATTCAGCGCAACCGCCAGCCCCACCAGGCAAATGCCCAGTGTGACAAAGAAGGCGATTGCGCCACGGCGGCGGGTGATGTTCATGGCAAGTGTATTGTCACCTGAGAATGCTTTTACAGGCAGGCACACCGAACGCATATGCATGAACTAGACAACTTCATCAGTCAGAAACCTCTTGGTCGCCTGTACCACTACACCGGAGCAGCGGGAGCCATCGGGATCATCCAACGTAGTCACCTTTGGGCCACAGATTACAGACATCTGAACGATCGTCGGGAATACCGGCTCGGAGCTAAGTTGCTCAACAAGGAAATCGTTCGTAGCAAGTTGGATGAAGTAGAACGCAAGGCCTTGTGAGACTTGTGCAGGAAACTCAGCAAGGGTGTTTCGTACTTTCATTTTCTGAAAGAGGAGATCAGCTAAGCCAATGGAGAGCCTATTGTCAGGGAGGATCTGGATATGCATTTGGATTCGACCAGAGCAACGACCTGTTCGTCTCAGCTAAACATCACGCCTTTAATCTCGTTCGATGTGAGTACCGCCCGTTAAAACAGCGGCAGCTCTGTAGCTATCTAGTTGAGAGCTTTATGGAAGGGAGAGTGAAGAACTGGGTGTCAGAAGAAGACTTGCGTATCAGAACGGAAAACTTCTTCACTCGGTATCAGTGGAACTTGGCTCTTACTTTAGCTATGTCTGCGCTCAAGCACGAGGGTTTTCAGGAAGAGCAAGAATGGCGACTAGTAAGCCAGTACCCGGAAGACGCTTTGTACGGTGTGTCGTTCCGCTCAGGACGTTTCGGCATCACTCCATATTTCACGCTGCCTCTTCTTCCTACTGGAGGGAGACGCCTACATGGTTCAGAGGGAAAAGTGGTTTCTGTAGACGAGATTAAGATTGGCCCTACACCAAATGGATCAGCTTCTCGTAGCGCATTGGAACTGATGCTTTCTAAACACAATGTGACATGTAATAGCGTGCAACTCTCACAGACCCCTTTGCGGCAGTAGTTTGCAGCAGCACTTGTCCATATTCGTCCGCAACTGTACATGCAAGCAGCGTAGAGCTTGAAAGCTCTACGCTGCTTATCGCGAAAAGTATTGTTGTTTAAGCGCCAGCAGGCCGTGGGTTGGCCGGGTCCCACTTGGCGACCTGCACCTTCTTTGCCAAGCCCATCTTTTCCATGAGCCAGATGCCGTAGTAGTTGACGTCAAATTCGTACCACACCAGGCCATGGCGGACGCTAACAGGATGCGCGTGGTGGTTGTTGTGCCAGCCTTCGCCGCCCGTGAGCAGCGCGACCCACCAGCTGTTGCGGCTGTCGTCCTTGGTCTCAAAGCGGCGGTCGCCGAACATGTGCGTCGCACTGTTCACCAGCCAGGTGGCGTGCAGCCCCACCACGACGCGCAGGAACGTGCCCCATAGCACCATGCCGAACATGCCCTTGACACCGCCGAACCAGTAGCCCAGGCCCATTTGCACAAAGCCCGCTAGGGTGAGTGGCAGCCAGTGGTACTTGCTGAGCCAGCGCTGCGCCGGGTCGCGCGTCAGGTCAGGGGCGTAGCGGCCCAGCAGGGCAGTCTCAGAATGGAGCGCGCGGCCTGTGATGATCCAGCCCATGTGCGCCCAGAAGGGGCCTTCGTTCGGCGTGTGCGGGTCGCCTTCGTGGTCGCTGTGCTGATGGTGCACACGATGCGTGGCCACCCAGAAAATGGGCCCGCCCTCAAGCGCCAGGGTGCCGCAGGTGGTCAGCGCGATTTCAAGCCAGCGCGGCACGCGGTAGCCGCGGTGGGTCAGCAGGCGGTGGTACGTCATGCCGATGCCCACGTTGATGGCCAGGAAGTACATGACCGCGAAGCATGCGATGTACTTCCACGACCAGAAGAACAGTGCCGCAAACGCACCCACATGGAACAGGCTCATGGCAATGGCGGTGATCCAGTTGATGCGGCCCTCCTGGTGTTCACGGCCCAGGCGCAGGTCCTGCTTGATCTTTTCGCGCTGCGCGGCGGCAGCGGTTTCGATGCGCTTGCGCGCGGCGAGCTTCTCCGCGGCAATGGCCGGGGTGTCTTCAGTCTGGTCCAGCGGTGCAACAGGTGACATTCCACTCATCCTTCGTTGGTGCGGCGTTGTTCTGCCTATCGACAACGCTACTGCCTCCCGGCACAGCTGTGTGTAAGAGTTCTGTCACCGCGTACTGCAGAGCTCCGTTGTAAACCTTGATGGAAAGCTTCTGCCATTGCTCATGAGGTGTCCGGCTGTGTTCGCCATGGTGACGACGCGTGGCAGCCGTTACACTGCAAGGATGCGAGTCTTTGGCATTGACTGCGGCACGGAGTACACCGGCTGGGGCGTGGTGGATGTGGTGGAGACGCCACAGCAGCGCCGCCTGCAACCCGTGGCCGCCGGTGCCATCAAGCTGGACAAGCGCCAAAGCACGCCGCGGCGGCTGCAGCGCGTCTATGCCGAATTGAGCAGCCTGCTGATTACGTATGCCCCAGAAGCGGTCGCCATTGAAGATGTCTTCTTCGCAGCCAACGCAAAGAGCGCGCTCAAGCTGGGGCAAGTGCGCGGGGTGGCCCTACTGGCCGCTGCGACCGCCGGCCTGCCCGTGGCAGAGTACGCGCCTCTCTCCATCAAGAGCGCCGTGGTGGGCTATGGCCTCGCGGGCAAGGAGCAGGTGCAGTTCATGGTGGCGCGCCTGCTGGACCTGAAGAAAGCCCCGGAACCTGCCGATGCCGCCGACGCCCTGGCCATCGCCATTTGCCACGTGCACACGGCGCAGACGCTTGCCGGCATGGGTGCGCGTTGAAGAGGTACGCGTCTGTTCTGCTGCTGGGATTGCTTGCTTGTACTGCGACTGCCGACGCGCAGGAAGCACCGGCCGCGTATCGTCTGGTCGTGACGTATGACAGGCCCGGTCTGCAGGTGCCGCACTGGCAGATCACGCTACCGCCACGCGGAGGGGCTACCTACACGGGCAAGCCGGACAAGGGCATCGATCCGGGCGAGGTGACCTTCCGCATGTCCGACGCGGGCCGTGCAAAACTTGGCGCACTGCTGAGCCGCAGCAAGGGCATGCAGCCCTGTGAGACCAAATCGAAAAACCTGGCCAACATGGGCCAGAAGGATGTGGTCTACGCGCCAGCAGACGATGCGGAGGTGCACTGCAGCTTCAACTACACCGACAACAAACCGCTGGGCGAGGCACTAGACTACATGCTCTCCCTGGCGGGCACGCTGCAGGCCGGGCTGGAACTGGAGCGCCTGCACCGCTATGACCGGCTGGGCCTGGACCCCGTCATGGTGCATCTCGCCGAGGACGCGAAGACCGGCCATGCCGTGGAGATGGGCGCCATTCAGTCCACACTGGAAAGCCTTGCCAGTGACGACGCGCTGCTGGACCGGGTCCGAAGCCGTGCGGAGCAGCTGCTAGCGTTGGCCAAGCAGCAGGACGCCGCGAAGCCTTAGACAGTTAGCCGCGCAGCGCAGCCGTCACTGCCAGCGCCGCGATGGCTGCCGTCTCCGCCCGCAGGATGCGCGGGCCCAGCGTGACGTGCTGCCAGCCCGCCGCGCGGAACAACTCCATCTCCTCTGCGGTCCAGCCACCCTCCGGCCCGATAGCCAGCGCGATGTTTTCGTGTGTAGAAGACTGCAACGCCGCGCGCAGCGAGTGCTCCTCTTCTGTCTCTGCCAGCAGTAGCTTGACCGGCGCGTCCACGGTGCGCAGCACGTCCTTCAGCGAAGCGGGGTCGTCGACCTCCGGCACGTCGGTGCGGCGCGACTGCTGCGAGGCTTCGCGCACGATGCGCCGCCAGCGCTCTACGCGTTTCGCCGCGGCCTGCGCCAGGTGTTTCTCCGTGCGGCGTGCGATCACGGGCGAGATGCGTGCCGCGCCCAGCTCCGTCGCTTTCTCGATGCCCCACTCCAGGTGGTCGAATTTGAAGACGGCAAGCAGGAGCCGTACCGGCAGGGCGGCCTCGCCCTCCTGCTCTTCATGCAGGGTGAAGCGAACCTCGGCATCGCTCACGGCCTCAACTTCCGCGCGGTGCAAAAAGCCACCCGCCACCACGTCGAATACCTGCCCGGGCTCGGCGCGCAGCACGCGTGAGAGGTGCTGCGCCTGGTCGCCCGTGAGCGACGCGGTGGTGCGCTTCTCATCCCAGGTGTCTGCAATCCAGCGGCGACGTGTCATGCATTCAGTGTAGGCGGCATACGCAGCACGGGGAGCGCTCTCGCGCTCCCCGTGTGTGTGGCTTTCTTTGCTGCTCCGCGGCCTTTGCCACCGCGTCGCATGGTGCCCGTCGTCTACTCTCCCTGAGTCAGAAGACATGCAGTCACAGCATCACTCTTGCGACTAACGAAAGGTATAGAAGTCTGTGCGAGCAGTGTCAACAGAAAAGTGTGAGTGCATGGTGCGAGAACGCAAGCGGTGTTCACAGAGAGCCGCCGGTGCGATGCAGTTGCAGTGGAACGCAGAGTGCGCAGAGGAGTTTCGCAGAGGTACGCAGAGCTTTACTCCGTTTCCTCTGCGCAACCTCGGCGCACTCTGCGTTCACGCCTTGCGCTCCTCACTGCAGCAAGGGGTCAGCACTCGATGACGTTGAGCGCGAGCCCCGCGAGCGACGTTTCCTTGTAGCGCGACTGCATGTCAAGCCCGGTCAGGTACATGGTGCGGATCACCTGGTCCAATGACACCTTGTGCTCGTCGCTCTCGTGCATGGCCATGCGCGCGGCGTTCACCGCCTTCACCGCACCCATGGCATTGCGCTCGATGCATGGGATTTGCACCAAGCCGCCGATGGGGTCGCACGTCATGCCCAGGTTGTGTTCCATACCGATCTCCGCGGCGTGCTCCACCTGTGCATTCGTTCCGCCCAGAGCTGCAACCAGCCCGCCCGCTGCCATGCTGCAGGCCACACCCACTTCGCCCTGGCAGCCCACCTCTGCGCCGCTGATGGAGGCGTTCTCCTTGTACAGGATGCCGATGGCGGCAGCCGTTAGAAAGTACCGTAAAAAGCCGTCTTCAGTGGCATTTGCAATGAAGTCTCGATAGTAGCGCGCCACCGCGGGCACCACGCCCGCGGCACCGTTCGTGGGTGCCGTCACCACGCGGCCACCTGCGGCGTTCTCTTCGTTCACGGCCATGGCAAACACCGTGACCCAGTCCAGCGGTGCCAGTGGGTCGGCCGAGCCGATCGTGCGCAGCCGTTCCGCCAGCCGAGGTGCCCGCCTACGCACATTCAACCCGCCCGGCAGGATGCCTGCGTTCTGCATGCCCTGTTCGATGGAGTGATCCATGACGTGCCACAGCGCCAAAATCCCCCTGCGTACCTGCTCTGCAGGGGTGCTGTTGCCCGGCGTGGCTGGGCGCGCGATCGTCGCATCGCTCCACAGTGCGATCTCGTTTGCCTGCACCACTTCAGCAATGGTGAGCCCTGCCG
>CALMRM010000229.1:18243-32914 GCA_937871605.1 uncultured Terriglobus sp.
CGGAACGGGAACGTCACAAAGCGCGGCGACTGCGGCACGGCGGGGCCGTCCGGCGCAAAGTGCTCCGCCGTGACAATAAAGCCGCCACCGACGGAGTAGAAGACCTCCGTTGCGAGCACGCTGCCCCTGTCGTCGAACGCAGAGAAGCGCATGCCGTTGGGGTGCGTCGGCGTGTCCGCTTCGGGATACATCTGGTTCTTGCGCAGCACGAGGTCGCGGTCGCTGTCGAACGCAATGGGGTGCGTGCCACTCAGCACAAGAGATCCGCTCTGCGCCTCTGCCAGCAGCGCCTCATTCCGTCCGGGTGCGATGGTGTCGGGAGCTTCGCCTGCCAGCCCAGCCAGCACGGCGGCGTCGGTGCCGTGGCCCACGCCGGTCAGCGCCAGCGAACCGTACAGGTCCACCCGCACACGTTTCACCCGCGGCAGCACACCGGCTGCGGCCAGTCCACGCACAAACGACAGCGCCGCACGCATGGGCCCGACGGTGTGAGAACTTGACGGCCCAACGCCGACCTTGAACAACTCAAAGAGACTAGTCACGCCTCAAGCGTCGCTGTTCCAGGAAAGAGCCTTGGATCATATTCGAATGGCTCGACTCTCTCGATGAAGAAAGAATGTGCGAGGAGATGATCCGGGTAGATGACAATATTCCACTCCGCAGGAACAACCACCGAGGGCACGGCCACGACGCCCAATCCGCCAAAACCGCCGCTCGCGAACACTGATTGAGCCGTCTCCACTGACTGGAAACCACCGACATGCATTTCTTGCTCACAGCGAATGTGCATCATCACAAGATTGGTCGGTATAAGGCGTTTGTCAACGTGGACCAGATACTAGAACACTCGTTGCCTGATGCAATGAGGTGTAAATAGCCTCTTGCCCGAGTTGATTCCAACGTCCCGGGTAGAGTGCTGCACCCATACCCGACAGCCCAGCGAATCTCCTGCGAACGAGTCTGTAAAGCACTGTGTTTCTCGTAAGAAAAAGAGAAACATTCGGCTCGGTCATGTATAGATGCCGTGTTCAAGCCTCACAAGCAAGGGTTCAAGCTTGTCCAGCAAGTAATCATCCCCACGCGCAATTTCGAAGGGTGTTTGGCCGTTCAGCGCACGACTCGGCTCCGAAAGCCACTGATTCGCGAGTATGTCATCTTCGAACACGTCGATAACCCGCTCAAGAAGCCGCTGGTAGTGCAGATATCTTTCGTGCGTCTCGCCAAAGCTGGCCTGAGGCATAGGCTCGGGAGGGAAGGGGCCTTGCTCCAGCAGCCCTTTTGTCAGTGACTGTGTTGCGCTCATGCAACCGACTATACGCCGCACCGTATGGGCGGTGTACCACACAGAGGCACAAGCTCGGCTGCTTGCCGAACCCTGCCAGGAGCGCTGGTACGCTACGCTGTTAGAGCCACTGCATACGGAGCCCTAAGAAGAGATGCTGTTCAAAGCGCGCAGTGCCGCGGTGTACGGCATCGATGCGCACCTGATCGATGTAGAAGTCGACTTCTCCGGCGTGGCCAATGCGACCGATGCGACCTTTGCCACGGTAGGCCTGCCCGATGCCGCCGTGCGCGAAAGCCGCGACCGCGTGCGTGCCGCCATTAAGAACTCCGGGTTCGACCTGCCGCCCACGCGCATCATCATCAACCTGGCACCAGCCGATCTGAAAAAGGAAGGCTCGGGCTTCGACCTGCCCATCGCTATCGCCATCCTGGGCGCGTACGGCGCTCTGCAGAACAAGGACCTGTCGAACTTCCTGCTCGTCGGCGAACTCGGTTTAGACGGCAGCGTGCGCGGCGTGCCCGGCGTGCTGCCCATGGCTGTGATGGCCAAGCAGAAGGGCATTCGCAACGTGGTGCTCTCCGCAGCCAACGCGCGCGAAGCTGCCGTGGTGGACGGCGTGGATGTGTACCCGGTCAAGACCCTGGCCGAGGTGCGCGACCTGCTGAATGCCATGGCATTCGACGCTTCGCATGTCGCTCCGCTGAAGGTGCGCGCGGAAGAGGTGCTGAGCGAACTGCAGCACTTTCCGTTCGACTTCAAGGACGTGCGTGGCCAGCACACCGCCAAGCGCGCCATGGAGGTAGCCGCCGCGGGCGGGCACAATCTCCTGATGATTGGGCCTCCGGGCAGCGGCAAAACGATGCTGGCCAAGCGGTTGCCGTCCATCCTGGCACCGCTGCGCTTTGAAGAAGCGCTGGAGACCACCAAGATCCACTCCGTTGCAGGTGTGCTGGACGGGAGCGAAGGTCTGGTGGCGCACCGGCCCTTTCGCGCGCCGCACCACACGGTCAGCGACGCGGGACTGATCGGCGGGGGCATGGTGCCGCGCCCGGGCGAGGTGTCGCTGGCGCACAATGGTCTGCTATTTCTGGATGAGCTGCCGGAGTTTCCGCGCAACGTGCTGGAGGTGCTGCGACAACCGCTGGAGGATGGCGTGGTGACCATCTCACGTGCGGCCATGAGCCTCAGCTTTCCGGCGCGCTTTATGCTGCTGGCCGCTATGAATCCCTGCCCGTGCGGCTACTTCAACGACAAAAGCCGCGAGTGCATGTGTACGCCGCCCATGATTCAGCGCTACGTCAGCAAGGTGAGCGGGCCGCTGCTGGACCGCATCGATATCCACATCGAGGTGCCCGCCGTGCAGTACAAGGAGCTGCGCAGCGGCGCGGAAGGGAAGACCTCCGCCGCCATCCGCGACCGTGTGCTCCTCGCTCGTGAACGGCAGCAGACGCGCTTTGCGAATGTTGGCACAGACAAGGTGGGCGGACGCCGTCAGCGCCCCATCTTTGCCAACGCACAGATGACCTCGCAGCAGATCCGTGTCTTCTGCGAGCTATCGAGCGACGCCGAGCGGCTGCTGGAACGCGCCATGCAGCAGCAGGGCCTCAGCGCCCGCGCCCATGACCGCATCCTGAAGGTAGCGCGCACCGTGGCCGACCTGGAGGGCGCGCAGGATATCGCCGTCAAGCACATCGCCGAGGCTATCCAATACCGCACGCTGGACCGGAGCTACTGGGCGTGACGCTTGTGTCTGTTAGCGCACACAAGCCCCTACCTGGTTCATTACGGAGCGATGCGATTTCAATATGGCACAGGTTGGAACAGAAAAGGGTTGCGTTTCCGTGCCAACCGCACTACCGTACGAAAGGATTGAGCACCAACAGCAGGGCAGTTTGACATGCAGTCTTTTGCCGTACCGGCACACATTCCGCACCACACTCCCACGTCAATTTACACCGCATCTGCTTTACTCAGTGCACGTTGCACCTTTGGCGCACGTTGTGCCGTCTAACAAGTGAAAGAACCCTCACATTCTGAAAGGCCAGTACCGGCAGGTGCGGTGCCGAATGTGACCAAGGAGGACAACTCATGCGATCTGACCTGATTTTTGGTGCGCTGACGCACGTTCAAAATCGCTACCAACTCTGTCAATTGGCCAGTAAGGCCACCCGTAAGCTGCACAAGCCAAATACCCGCTTGCAGGACACCACAAACGAGGTGCTGGACCGTTTTCGCGAGACCGTTCCGTCTGACCTAAAGACTGGCCCGGAACCAGCAGCAGTGCTGGAGACCATCGAAGAGCGTCGCGCAGCGTAAACGGCCACGTGGTGTTCCCCACACCACGTCGTTCGCTGTACGTTCCTCCCGTATCCCGTTACGATCTGCAACAACCGCACGAACCCCTGCACCAAACCCCTCTGTAGTACCCACTCCTTCCAGGTAAGACCCACAGGAACCATGACAATCTCAGAACTCAAAGAGAAAAGCATTGCCGAACTCGGCAAGCTCGCACGCGGCCTTGACATCCAGGGCACCAGCGCCCTGCGCAAGCAGGACCTGATCTTTAAAATCCTCCAGGCTCAGAGCGAAAAAGAGGGCCACATCTTTGCCGAGGGCGTGCTCGAAATCCTGCCCGACGGCTATGGCTTTCTGCGCTCGCCGGACTACAACTACCTCCCCGGCCCAGACGACATCTACGTGTCGCCCTCGCAGATCCGCAAGTTCGACCTCAAAACCGGCGACACCATCAGCGGCAACGTCCGCCCGCCACATGAGGGTGAAAAATACTTCGCGCTGGTCAAGATCGAGGCGATCAACTTCGAGTCGCCCGAGGAGACGCGCAACAAGATTCTGTTCGACAACCTGACGCCGCTGTATGCCGAAGAGCGCGTCAAGATGGAGACGGTGCGCGACAACATCAGCGGGCGTGTCATGGACCTCTTGACGCCCGTGGGCAAGGGGCAGCGCGGCCTGATCGTTGCGCCGCCGCGCACCGGTAAGACCGTGCTGCTGCAGGCCATTGCCAACTCCATTACGGCGAACCACCCGGAAGTCGTGCTCATCGTCCTGCTCATCGATGAGCGCCCGGAAGAGGTCACGGACATGCAGCGCTCCGTTAAGGGCGAGGTCATCTCCTCCACCTTCGACGAGCCCGCGGCGCGCCACGTGCAGGTGGCCGAAATGGTCATCGAGAAAGCCAAGCGCCTGGTCGAGCACAAGCGTGACGTGGTCATTCTGCTGGATTCGATCACACGCCTCGCCCGTGCCTACAACACCATCGTGCCGCCCAGCGGCAAGGTGCTCTCCGGCGGTGTGGACTCGAACGCCTTGCAGCGCCCCAAGCGTTTCTTCGGCGCGGCCCGCAACATTGAAGAGGGCGGCTCACTCACAATCATGGCCACGGCGCTAGTCGACACCGGCTCCCGCATGGACGAAGTGATTTTCGAAGAGTTCAAGGGCACCGGGAACATGGAAGTCATCCTGGATCGCAAGCTGGTTGACAAGCGTGTCTTCCCGGCCATCGACATCCAGCGCTCCGGCACCCGCAAGGAAGAGCTGCTCATCCCCAAGGAAGACCTGCAGCGCACCTGGATTCTTCGCAAGGTGCTGAACCCGCTCTCGCCCGTGGAGGCCATGGAGCTGCTCACCGACAAGCTGGGCAAAACCCGCAACAACAGCGAGTTCCTGCACAACATGAGCTCACTGTAAGCACGCAGCACAGACGGCAGGGCGCGCGAGGAGCGCGCCCCTGCTGTTGATGCCAGTCTCACTAAGCAACACGCGGCACCATACGCCGGTGCGTTGCCGGCATCGGCGGTTTTGCGGCCTGCTGCATGTCTGCAGTCAAAGCCTCGGCAGTCTGCGGCCTGGCCAGCAGAAAGCCCTGAATTTCATCGCACGCCATGCCACGCAACACGTTCAACTGCTCGCGTGTCTCTACGCCCTCTGCAATCACGACCAGGTGCAGGGTGTGGGCCATGTGGATGATGGCCTGCACCATGGTGTCTCTGTCGCGGGAAACGCCGATGTCCCGGGTAAACATGCGGTCGATCTTGAGCACATCCGCCGCCAGTTCGTGAACCCGCGAGAGTGACGAGTACCCGGTGCCGAAATCGTCGATCGACACACGTACCCCCTGGCTTCGCAACGACTGCAGGTTACGGTTGACGGCATCAAAGTCGCCGCTCAATGTGCTCTCCGTTACCTCAAGCTCCAGCAGGGCAGGTTCAAGCCGCGTTTCCTGCAGTGTTTGCACCACCGTCGCAACAAAGTCAGCGCGGCTGGCCTGTTTGACAGAAACGTTTACGGCGATACGCTGAATCGTGCTACCCAGCGCGGCCCAGGCCGCCATCTGTCTGCACGCGCTGCGCAGCACCCAGTTTGACAGGGCAAAGATCAGGCTGGAGTTCTCCGCCACTGGAATAAATTCACTGGGCGGAATGTTGCCATCCTCGCTATCGTGCCAACGGGTAAGCGCTTCGGCGGCCACCATGCGTCCGTCGCGAGAGAAGATGGGTTGGTACACCAGGTCGAGGGCACCACTGGCAATGGCTCGCTGCAGCTTGGCATGCAGCTGGCGAACTCGGTACCCATGGTCCTGCGGTAGCGTGTCTGCAAAGCAGAAGCCATGCCGCTCTGCGCCGCCTGCCAAGGACATAGCGCATCTGGCAGCGGCGATCAGCATTCGCCCTCCCGTGGCGTCTGCCGGGGCGCTTGCAATGCCTATGTTGACCTGCCTGGACCCGCTTTGAGGTGCGTCTGTCGCTGTCAGCAGTGCCAGTACCCGCTCCGCACAGGCGGTGAGCGCCTGCCGCGTGTGTGCGCCGCGCAGCAGGATCGCAAAGCCGTCGCCGCCCAACTGCGCAAGCACGTCACCACTCCGGATCATCGGTTTCAGCTCTGTGGCCATGGAGCGGATCCGCAGCACGTCCAAATCTGGCGACAGGTCTTCCGCAAACGTAGCGTCGCTGCACAGTTGCAGCAGCAGCAGGCTGACAGGCTCATGGGCGTCCAGCCACACGTTCAGCACCTGTTCCATGGCAGCACGGTTCGGCAGGTCCGTGCCGGGGTCATGATAGGCGCTATGCAGCAGTTCCAACTCGGCACTGCGTTGCCGATGAAACCGAGACAACGCGTAGGCGGTCGCCAAGGAAAGAGCAGCAAATCCGCACACCGTTATCAGCTCCAGCCAGGCTGGACCGTTTGCCGGGCGGTGCCGCACCGGCAACAGACCGATACCCAATGCCAGCGCAGCCAGGTTCTGGACCAGCAGCAGCAGCCACAGGCCATACTCCTGTACGAAGCGAACGAGGGGTATGCGGCGCGCGGGAGAGGAGGTGCTCTGGTCAGGTGGCCAGCGCAGTGGATCATCACGCTGTGGGGACAGTTTCAACGGGTTCCCTCTCACGCTTCATGAACGCCCTCGGCCCCAACTGTCGACAGGTGAATATATGGGGCGCGCGAGTTGCCGCTCATGAAGTTCCGGTGGTTACGCGGGTCTACAGGCAGGCACACGCCCGCTGCTGTCAGACTTGGGAGAGACCGCAAGGTAGAACGACAGGGTAGCGCGGCTGCTTGGTGTGGGGAGAGCCGCTACTACTAGAATTACCTAGGCAGAAGTTTACTCCAACCTGCAGAGTGTGCGGTGGTTCAGTCGACACACCTGTTCACTCTGTCGAAACGTGCAGGGAACGGCGCAGGCCCAGGCATGGCGGAGTGCCGCAGCACAGTAGATGCGAGCACCTTGTGCATGGAGATCATGCAACGTGCGAGGTGTGACCCGCATAGCAGCAACGCCTGAGTCGACCCTGGAGAGACATTGAGCAACGCAGTACCCGGCGGAGAGCAACTGACCCGCAAAGTCACCATACGAGATCTGTTGCGTCCACACCGGCGCGCTTTGATGCTGGGTCTGGTCGCGATTGCAGGCGAGAGCATCGCAGATGTCGCCTCGCCATGGCCACTAAAAATCGTGTTGGACAACGTGATCGCGCACAGGGAATCGCACGGCTGGCTCTTTAAGTTCATCAAGCGCACCGCAGGCACACAGCCGCACGGAATCCTGCTGTTTGCCTGCGCCGCTGTACTCGTCATCGCGGTGGCCGACGCCTTTTGTTCGTACTGGGAAAAATACACCACGACCAGTGTGGGCCAGTGGGTGACGCACGACCTGCGCCGCACCCTGTACGCGCAGGTGCACCGCCTCTCATTGGCTTACCACGACACCAGCCGCACCGGCGACCTCATCAGCCGTGTGACGACCGACATCGATTCCATTCAAACCTTCATTGTCTCTGGCCTGCTCAGTATCCTGGTCGACATCGCGACCATCGCCGGGATGATTGGTGTGCTGTTCTACCTCAACTGGCAGCTCACGCTCATTGCGCTGGCCGTGGTGCCCATCCTTTTCGCCATCGTGTACACGTACACGCGCCGCGTCAAAAAAGCGTCACGCGAGGTGCGCAAGCAGGAAGGCAAAATGATCTCCGTGGTGCAGGAGGTCCTCGGTTCCATCCGCGTGGTAAAGGCATTCTCGCGTGAAGACTATGAGGTGCACCGGCTGGAGGGCGAAAGCCTGGAGACCGTGGAAGCCAGCCTGCGCGCACGCACCCTCAAGGCGAAGCTGGTGCCAATTGTCAACATCATTACCGCTGTTGGAACCTGTCTCGTGCTGTATTTCGGTGGCCGGCTGGCGCTCACCTCCGGCATGACGGGCGGCAAAATTTACATCTTCATAGCGTATATCGTCAGCATGTACAAGCCCATGCAGGACATCTCCAAAATCATGGATTCGTACTCAAAAGCCGACATCGGCTACGAACGGATCCAGGAGATCATCGGCAACGACAACGAAATGCGCGATGTGCCGGGTGCCAAGGAGCTGGAGGTGACCCAAGGCCGCATCGACTTCGACCATGTCTCCTTCTCTTACGGCGTGGACCGCGAAATCCTCCACGACGTGAGCCTGCACATCAAACCCGGCACGGTCGCGGCGCTGGTGGGACCGACCGGCTCCGGCAAAACCACGCTGATCAACCTCATCGCACGCTTCTACGAGCCGCAGCGCGGCACCATCCGCATCGACGGGCAGAACGTCTCGGAGGTGACGCAGGCGTCGCTGCGCAGCCAGATCAGCTATGTGCTGCAGGACACGGTGCTGTTCAGCGGCAACATCTGGGAAAACATTGGGTATGGCCGGCCCGAGGCGACGCACGAAGAGATGATGGAGGCGGCCCAGGCGGCCAATGCCGCCGAGTTCATCGAATGTCTGCCACAGAAGTACGACACCACCGTGGGCGAACGCGGCATCCTGCTGTCAGGTGGCCAACGCCAGCGCATCGCCATTGCGCGCGCTATGGTGCGGCAAAGCCCCATTCTGATCCTCGACGAGCCGACCTCCGCACTCGATGCCAATAGCGAGCACCTTGTCTTTGAGGCGCTGGAACGGTTGATGCAGGGCAAGACGTGCATCGTCATCGCGCATCGTCTCTCCACGGTGCGCAAGGCGGACTGCATCTACGTGATCCGTGACGGCGTCATCCTGGAGAACGGCTCGCATAACAGCCTGATGCATGCTGGCGGCCTCTATCAGGAACTGGTCGAGACGCAGAACCACATCCATGAGGATGAGGCGATTCCACTGCTGGCGTAGTCTGATGTGGAGAGGAAAGCGCCATGGTGGATTGGGCAGGATGCGCGCAGGTTTAAGTGGATGTGCAGAAGCTCAGCGGCACGCCAATCCTGAGAGGGTCCAGGATGCCTGCTGACGCCATCGTGCAGAACTATGCAAGTGGCTTGCCCGTGGACGTAATCGCAGAGGTGTTTCAACTGCCTGCGGAGGGAGTTCGGCTGTTGCTGGCCTACGCAGCTGAGCATGAGATCGTCATAGACGCTTTGAACAGTACCTTGCAATAGGCTTTCTTGATGCATAGGATTGACGTAAGCGGTATTGCCGCTGTCCACAAGGGACAGCGGCCATACCACCTGGAAGGAACAAGATCATAGTTCCTCCTTTCTCCGGCCCTGTTCCCGCCAAACTGTGGTAGGGGAGACGGGCAGTCAGCCGGTTACAACGTCAATGTCTAGGGGCCGCTTATGCGGCCTCTTGGCTTTGCACCTCTTTCCGCCTGAATACTTCGATGTTGCGGTAGATAGTACTCGACGGGTATAGCACACCAAATCTCGCATCCACTTCTCGTTGCACATCAGACATAGAAGCGTGAGACATACCATCCTCTAAAACCATAAAGATGTGTGCTCTCGCATCCCCACGCCTTGCTCTCTTCTGCTTCTCAGTTGAATCAACACTCGTGGATAGAGTGGAAACGGGATCTATCATGGAGTGCCAGACACTCAAGTTGCGCTCATGCCACTCGGTACGACGTTTTAGTTCTTCCATCTCTTCTCGTAAGCGAGGCAGCCAAACCTCAGCCATCTCGGCAGCCTTTCGTGCTATGCCACGCTCTTCTTCCGTGAACATGGTGACTACCTCCATATGCGCAACGTGACTATACGATACTCTACACTAAACTGTGCAAATCTTCACTAACGTGTTTAGAGCACTGTGATGCTCTCGCAGCGCCAGGGCTACTATCCTAAGAACTATGCCGAAGATTGACCACTTGGAGTGCTCGCGCTGCCACCACCGCGAAGATGCGCTCACGCCCAAAACGCTCTGCCCGGTGTGCGCGGGTACGTTCTACGTGCGCTATGACCTGACCGATGCGAAGGGAACTGCCGTCCGCGACAGCCTGCCGGACGTGCACAGCATGTGGCGGTACGCGCCGGTGCTGCCGTCCGTCGCGCCCGTCACGCTGGGTGAGGGCTGGACACCCATGCTCCCCAGCCGTCGCAACCCGAACGTGCTGCTGAAGGAGGAAGGTGCCAACCCCACGGGTACCTTCAAGGCGCGCGGCCTGTCGCTGGCCGTCACCATGGCGAAGCACTACGGCCTGAAGAAGCTGGCGGTACCCTCCGCTGGCAATGCCGGTGGCGCGCTGGCCGCCTATGCCGCCGCTGCGGGCATCGAGGCGCACATCTTTATGCCGCAGGACGTGCCGCTGGCGAATCAGGTGGAGTGCATCGCGTACGGCGCGCACATGCCGCTGATCGATGGCCTCATCTCCGACTGCGCCAAGATCGTGGCAGAGCGCAAGGAGCGTGAGGGCTGGTTCGATGTCTCCACCCTCAAGGAGCCGTTTCGCGTCGAGGGTAAGAAGACCATGGGCTACGAGCTGGTGGAGCAACTCGGGTGGCAGTACCCAGATGCCGTTTTTTATCCCACCGGTGGGGGTGTGGGCCTGATTGGCATGTGGAAGGCCTTTCTTGAGATGGAGGAGCTGGGCTGGGTCAGCGGCAAGCGGCCCAAGATGATCGCAATACAGGCTGCGGGGTGCGAACCGGTGACCAAGGCCTACCGCCAGGGCGAGAACGCCTCGCAGATGTTCCAGAATGCGCATACCCTGGCCAGCGGTCTCCGCGTGCCCAAGCCCTACGGGGACTACATCATCCTGGACGTGGTGCGCGAGAGTGGCGGCACGGTGCTCTCGCAGACCGATTCGGAGATGTTCGCGTCCATTCAGGACTGGGGAGCGCACGAGGGCATCCTGCTGTCGCCGGAGGGTGCTGCCGCAGCCGCAGCCTACGACCGGCTGATCGAAAACGGCCTTCTTACAACGAGTGACCGGGTGGTCATCTTCAACACGGGCAGCGGCAACAAATACACCGACGTGCTCAGCACCATGCAGCGGGCGCACCGTGCGACGGCAGACTACGCCTGAGGCACGCAAAACGTGCGTATCGGTAGTACAAAAGCAGCGAATGGTGCGTATTATCCGTCGAACTGGGTGCCTCTGAGCCGGATTCTGTTCGCTAAACGCGCGTATTGTGATGCTCGAGGGGGCATTTTGCTACCCTTTTAACATGCCTGAAACCGCCCTGCTGCCCGCCGAAACCGACGTCCTCCTGGTGGGTGCGGGCATCATGTCGGCGACGCTGGGCACCCTGCTGCATGCACTTGCACCCGGGTTACACATCACCATCGTGGACTCTCTGGCCGAGGCGGCAATCGAGAGCTCCGACGCCTGGAACAACGCGGGCACCGGCCATGCAGCCCTGTGCGAACTGAACTACACGCCGGAGCGGCCGGACGGCTCCGTGGCCATCGACCGCGCGGTCAAAATCAACGAGCAATTCCAGCAGTCGCGGCAGTTCTGGGCCGCTCTGGTGGAGCGTGGCGTCCTCCGCGAGCCCAGGCAGTTCATCAACGGCGTGCCGCACATGAGCTTCGTCTCCGGTGCACCCGCGGTCGACTTCCTGCGCAAGCGGTACGAGGCCATGCACGCCAGCCCGCTCTTCACGGATTTGGTGTTTTCGGATGACCCGGCCGTGCTGCGCGAGTGGATGCCGCTGATGATGCAGGGGCGCGACGCGAGCGAGCCGGTGGCGGCGACGCGGGCCGACAGCGGTACGGATTTAAACTTCGGCGCGCTCACCCGCATGCTGCTGCAGGCGCTCGAGGGCAGCGGATCCGGTGTGTTCATGCGGCATCGCGTGCGGGGGCTCACGCACCTGCCGGACAGCCGCTGGTACGTGGACGTGGAGAACCTCGAGACAAAGAAACGCAGCCGAACAACGGCGCGCTTTGTGTTTCTGGGTGCGGGTGGTGGCGCGCTGCCGCTGCTGCAGGCCTCGGGCATCCCCGAAGGACGCGGGTATGGTGGCTTCCCGGTCAGTGGGCAGTGGCTGCGCTGTACCAACCGCGCCGTCATTGAGCAGCACGCCGCCAAGGTCTACGGCAAACCCGCGCTGGGCGCGCCGCCCATGTCCGTGCCGCACCTGGACTCGCGCATCATCGACGGCAAGCGCGAGCTGCTGTTTGGCCCCTTTGCGGGTTTCTCCACCAAATTTCTGAAAAACGGGTCCCTGGCCGACCTGCCAAAGTCCGTTGGTACCGGCAACCTCATCTCCATGCTGGGCGCGGGAGCCACTAACGTGAGCCTGACCAAGTACCTGATCGGCCAAGTCATGCAGTCGCAGACCGACCGCATCGCGGCTCTGCGTGAGTTTGTCCCCACGGCACGCGGTGAGGACTGGGTGCTGGAGGTCGCAGGCCAGCGCGTGCAGCTGATTAAGCCCGACGCCAAGGCGGGCGGCAAGCTGGAGTTCGGCACAGAGGTCATCCGCTCCGCCGACGGCTCGCTGGCCGCGCTGCTAGGGGCTTCGCCGGGTGCGTCCACGGCGGTCTCGATCATGCTGGATCTCGCCGCAAGAGGTGTTGCGGTGCTGGAGCCGCAGAACAGCTCGGCGGACGCACTGCGTGCGCTGGTGCCAAGTTACGGGCGTTCGCTCAGTCAGGATCCCGGCCTGCTCGCCAGCATCAAGCAGCAGACGGCACAGCAGCTCCAGTTGCAGTACTAGTCCGGTTGGACCGCCGCCGCAGGAAACACCCGGATCGGCATCCGGTCTGCGTCGCGGTAGAACAAGGCCAGTGGCGGCTGGCACACCTTGCCGCGCATCCTGGGTGAGTCCCGCCCGGCGTTCGCTGGTTCCGCCACATGGAGGCAGGCGCCGTCGTAGGTGCCGCCAATCTCCGCGTAGAACGCTGCGTGATACTGCTGCGCCACCTTCGGTAGGGGCGTGGCCGCACGCATCAGCTGCAGAAACTGCCTGTCCATGACCAGCCCCTCGGTCTGGATAATGGGCTGGTGTGACAGGTACCCTGCAGTGCCCGCCTGGTCGCCCATCAGGTACACGCCGGGATGTGCGTCCATGTACCGCGCCAGTTCCAGCGAGGACTGGTAGACCGTGATCGAGCTGGGACCGCGCCACGCATACGCCCCGGCATAGCACACCAGCACGGCAGCATACAGGTAGGTAAGCGACAGGGTAGGCCGAGCTGGCACCCGCCTGCCAAGCAGCACAAAGGCAGCCACGGCGGCCAGCGTGACGGAGTAGAAGTACCAGGGCCACACGTTCCAGTCACTCAGAATACTCAGCAGAAGCAGGTGCAAGGCAGGGAACAGCAGAAGAGCACCCAGGACCGGTCGGCTGCTGCGAGCGTTCTTCCGCATGTTTTGCATGGGCAGCAAGGCCGCCAGCAACCCCGCCGCGACGAGCAGCAGTTCCGGCAAGAGCACGATGCGCCGCATGCGGTCTGTGGGCAGGAGCGAACGCCACGTCTCCGGTGAAATGTCATGCGTGGACTTCATCTGCTTGGCAAGGCCCGACACCGGTGTGAGCAGGTGGAAGACGTGCAGGTTGACGCCGAAGTAGAGCAGCAGCAGCGGCAGCACACCGCACGCGAAGCCTGCCATTGCAACCACCGGCAATCCATGGCGCAGGCGCGGCAACAGCGTTGCAACGCACAACAGCGCCACCAGCAGACCCGCGTCCAGCCGGCTCAGGATGACGAGCGACGCCAGCATACCCAGCCCGGCTGCGCGCCGGAAGGACGGAGGCATGCCGTCACGGACTACCAGGTACACCAGCAGGGTAGCCAGCGGCAGGGTCGCCGTCACCTCCATGCCATAACGGACAAGCAGCAGCGCCTCCATGCCCAAGGCAAAGGCACCGGCACGGGCGAGACCGTCAAGCAGCAGCAGCCGCAGTACGCGCAGCAGCAAGAGGTATGTCGCCAGGGCTGCACACAGGCTGACGGCTTGCAGCGCCACAAAGAAGGCTGAGCCGTGAAATACGCGGTACAGGCACACCAGCACGCCCATCCAGAGCGGGTGATAACCGTTGGTCAGGTACAGGCCGTTGAAGGTGCTGCGGCCCGTGGTAGCAATGTATTTGGCCACCTGCAGGTAGTAGAAGAAGTCGTCCTGATAGGAGCCCAGCAGCAGCGCCGGGCTGCGGAAACGCGCAAACAAGGTCAAGACGCTGACCAGGAGGAAGAGAACCCCATCCCAGCGCACGCGTCCTGACCCTGCCTGTTGTGCCGCACCCTCTGCTGCCGCGGCGGTGCGAGCCTTCATCCGAACTAGACGCGCTCGATCACGACGGAGTCCAGCGTTACCGTCTTCTTGGGCCTATCCATGCCGTCCCGCGGCACCTTGCTGATCTTCTCCACGATGTCGTAACCCTCGGTCACTTCACCAAAGATGGTGTGGCGGCCGGTCAGCCAGGTGGTGGGCGCCACGGTGATGAAGAACTGCGACCCGTTGGTATTGGGGCCAGCATTCGCCTGGCCAGCAATCCGGTCTTCTGAAAGCCATGCGGCGAACCTTTGGTCTCATCGGCAAATTTGTAACCAGGGCCACCCATGCCGGTGCCCTCAGGATCGCCGCCCTGGATCATGAACTCGGGAATCACGCGGTGGAAGACGGTGCCGTCATACAGCTTGTCGCCCTTCTTGCTGCGGCTCTCCCACTTCTTGCTGCCCTC
>CALMRM010000230.1 GCA_937871605.1 uncultured Terriglobus sp.
GGGCGGCCTGGATGGCAGACCGGAGGCCCAGAGAAAGAAGCCGACCAAGACCGGACCTGGATTCGCAAAGAAGGCGATGGATGAGTTCCGGGCCCGCTAAAGGCTAGTCGTGGTTTCCATCACCCGGCGGAAACGTGCTCAAGGCGGGTGATGGAAAGGCCTGGGCTAACAGGGGAGGTATGGGCGCATCGTGATGTGCCTCCGGTGTCGCAGAGCGCGGGAGGCGAGGGTCCTCTTAGCCGGATAGCGCGGACCTTCAGTCCGCTTTGATTTACTGCTGTAATAGCCTGGGGCTTTGCCCCAGGCTATTACAGCGCGGGCCTTCAGCCCGCAAGAACGACTCATCTATAAACGTGCCCGTACGAACGACTGGTTTATGAATGAGCCCGCGTGAACGACTGGCTCATGAACGAGCCCGCAAGGACTTTTGGGCTATAAACGAGCCTGCATGAACTGGTCGTTATGACGAGCCGACAAGAATGGCCCCATGAAGAAGCCCGGGTGGGCGCGGTGACAGGGTGCTGCTTTGCTCCACCTGCTCGTTCAAGAGCCGTTGCGGTACAGGATGCCGTGCTCAGGTGGATGCGGTCGCCGGGCAGCCTAAATAATACCCGTGCAATTTTGCAAGGTTGGCCGATGGCGCGCTTGACGCTCGAGCGGCGTTTCCATGCGCCGCCGTTTCAGCTATTCCGTTGCGGCCATAAGGGCCGCGGAGTATCCACTACACCGCTGCGGGCAGCAGGTCTGCAAAAGCGGGCGCAGCATCCTGCACGTTGGCTACCCGCTGTGTCGTATTCACAAAGCTCTCCAGGGCTTCGGCGGGCATGGGCCGGCCTAGCAGGTAGCCCTGCAAGGAATCGCAGCCCAGGCGGGTAAGCTCATCGCGTTGCTCGTTGGTCTCCACGCCTTCCGCCACCAGCGAAAGGTTGAGGCTCTTACCCAGGGCTACGATAGTGGCGACGATGGCGGCGTCTTCCGAGGAGGCGACCAGGTCACGGATGAAGCCACGGTCGATCTTGAGTTCTGTGGCGGGCATGCGTTTGAGTTGCAGGAGGCTGGAGTAGCCGGTGCCAAAGTCATCGATGGCGATGCGCACACCGAGACGGTCCAGCTTGAGCAGGATACCGACGCTGACATCGGTGTTCTGCATGGCGGTGGATTCGGTCAGTTCCAGGATCAGATCCTGCGGTTTGATGTTGTGTTTCTGCAGGGTGTCTTCCACCATCTGCAGTAACCGTGCATCCAGCAGTTGCAGGGCGGAGATGTTGACGGCCATGGACCACGGGAAGCAGCGCTCCTGCCAGAGGGAGAGTTGGCGGCACGCCTCGTTGAGTACCCAGTAGCCGATGGGAACGATGAGCCCGGCCTTTTCAGCGGCGGGGATGAAGTTATCGGGCGCGACCAGGCTGCCGCCACCGCGACGCCAGCGCAGCAGCGCTTCCACGCCGGTGATGCTGCCGTCGCTGACATTGCACTTGGGCTGGTAGTGCAGTTCCAATTCGTTGTTGGAAACGGCTTTGCGCAGGTCATCCAGCAGGCGCAGGTCGTCGAGCGCCTGGTCCTGCATAACGGACTGGTAAAAGCAGAAGGTGCCGCCCCCATCGCCCTTGGCCTTGTACATGGCGGTGTCTGCAAAGGTGAGCAGGTCGGAGCCATGCTGGATGCTTTCGCGCAGCGCGGCAATGCCGACGCTGGCTGAGAGGCGAAGGGCCTGCCCACCGAAATCCACGGGCTGCTCGATCGAGTCAATGATGCGCCGGGTGAGCCGTGAGGCCAGGTCCTGGTCGGTGTCCTGCAACAGGACGACGAACTCGTCACCACCCAGGCGCGCCACCATGTCGGTTGCGCGCACCTGCTGCTGCAGGCGGCTGGCGATGGTGACCAGCATGAAATCACCGGCATCGTGGCCAAAGACGTCGTTGATGCCTTTGAAGCCGTCGAGGTCGATGAAGAGGAGAGAGGACGCTTTGAGCCGGGCAGAGCCGTTCCAGCGCTGCAGGCGCTCCAGCAGAGCGGCGCGGTTGGGCAGTTGGGTGAGCACGTCGTGCTTGGCCAAGAAGCTGAGTTCGGCGTTGGCATCGGCCAAGGAGGCGGCGAGCCGTGCGGTGCGTGTCTCCAGGCGGGAGTCGTAGGTGGAGGTGAGCAGACCCACACCCAGGAGGCTGACCGTGCCCACCAGCACGAGGATCGCCAGCGAGCTGGCGTCGAAGCCACCGGACATAGCCGCCGCGCCGGTGTCGTAAAAGCGTGCGGCTGCCATGCCGGTGTAGTGCATGCCGGTGACGGCAACGCCCATGGCCAGCGCCGCTGCAAAGCGGTAGCGGTATTGGTGGATGACCCGTGTGCGCAGTTCGATGAAAAGCCACAGGGCCGCACCGGACGCAACGTAGGCGATGAGGACGGAGGCAGCGACAAGGCCGTGGCTGTATTTCACGGTGGCGTTTGTGCGCATGGCCGCCATGCCGGTGTAGTGCATGGCGACCACGCCCGTGCCCACAAGCACGGCACCAAGCAGCACCCGCACGTCGAGCGTGTCGGAGTCCCTCAGCAGCCGGAATGCAAATGCGGCTGGCACGATGGCCATGACAAAGGACACTGCGGTCCACAGGGCGCTGTACTGCATGTTGCAGGGCATGTGGAAGGCCAGCATGCCAAGGAAGTGCATGGACCAGATGCCGAGGGCCATGGCGGAGGCACCGCCCAGGAGCCATCGGCTGGCGTACGCCGGCTCAGTGCCGTGCGCCCGGTGTGCCAGATCAAGGGCCGTGTACGAGGCCAGAGTGGCGACGGCGAAGGACAGGCACACCAGCCAGAGGTTGTACGTACCTGCGAGTGGAGTAGCCATACGTTGCTTACGTTTTCGGCTGCGTGGAGCGAAGCTTTACAGCACCACGGCGCAGGGTGGATGGCAGGCGCGTCGTTGCCAATCTCGGGCAGGTGAGACCTGCACATTTGAGATCAACAACGGGGCTGCGAGTGGGGCTGGCGTGATGCCGGCCCTTTGTCTTGAACGGAGGTACGAGTGAGGAGACAGATGCATAGAGCGAAAGAGGGAGGGGCCCGCACGCCGGCGCGCGCCGCAGCGGGAATGCTGCTGTGGCTGACGCTGGCGGCGTGGTCCACGAGCGGGCTGCCGATGCGGGCGCAGGTGGTGGTGTCGCCGATCAGCGACACCGTGTACTACGCGAACGGTACGGCGGCGGGCGGCACGGTACTGATCAGCTGGAACAGCTTCACCACGGCGACCGGCATCAGCGTGCCCGCGGGCAGCACCAGTGTCTCGCTGAGCAATGGTCAGCTGACTGTGTCGCTGGCACCCAACGGGGGCGCGACGCCGGCGGGCAGCTACTACACGGTGGTGTACCACCTGAACGATGGATCCACCAGCCGCGAGTACTGGACGATTCCAGTCAGTTCCACGGCATTGTCGCTCCTAGCGGTACGGGCGAGCGTCCTGCCGACCAGCGTGGCCGCGCAAACCGTGTCGAAGCAGTACGTCGACCAGGCCATTGCACGCGCACAGTTGAGCGGCGGCACATCGGCCACGGGCGACGGCTCGCAATACGTATTGAAGACGGGCGACACCATGACGGGCCCGCTCACCCTGCCGGGCGACCCGGTGAGCGCCATGCAGGCTGCAGATAAGAACTACGTGGATGCGCTCATTGCGGGCCTGCAGGCTGGACTCGGCCAAAAAGTCAGCTTGATTCCCGCGGGCACGCAGACAGTAACGCAGCCCACGGGCACACAGCTGCAGGTCAACATCCTGAATGGCCAGCTGTACGCGAAGGAGTACCTGTCGCAGCAGGGCAGTAACGGTGCGACGAACGCGATCAGCAGCGCGGACTGCGCCAGCGGCTGCACGGTGGTGCAGGACCCCACCTATGTGGGCATCGACACCCTGCCGCTGACCACAAGCGGGACGCACCTGAACGACCAGCGTGGCGGCGCGGAAGACGAGACCTTCTTGAATCCGCAGAGTCCGCGGCAATACAACAGCAGCGGGCGCTCCATGACCGCGAATGAGACGCTGCCGGCACCGTCCAACGTGTCCGCATCCCGTAACACGCTGCAGGCGGGCGTGCTGCAACTGACGGAGAACGCGCTGGCAGGCGGCAACAACCTGTTTCCGCAGACGATTACCCAGGGCATACCGTACTTCAAGTCCACGTACAGTGCGACCAACGTGGTCGGCTACAACACCACCGAGGGGCAGCACAACCTGAACAACAATCAGCAGAATTGCTACGGCATCGGCGACTGCCTGATGGGATCGCAGTTTCTGTACAGCTCTGGTGGCAACCGAGACAACTCGGACGAGGGTACGCACCCGTTCGACATTCAGATCGCGGAACACGCAACGGTGTTTCTGGGAACCTGCGGCACGGGCTGCACCACCGGCTCCACCCAGCTGCAGATCACGCCGACGAGCGGTGCAGGCACGCAGGGTGAAGGCCGTTACCTGATCGACAAGGCAGCCGGCAAGACGATCTCCGCGGGTACGCTCACGGGCGGCACCGCGTCAGGCCCACTCGCCAGCGCGCAGTTCAGCGGCACATCGTTCCCGGTGAGCACATTCTTTACGCTGGCCACGGCTGCCCTGCCCCAGAGCAACACCATGGCACCGGGCACGGTCAACGCTGCCATCCAAACCAGCGGCGTGGCCGCGGGGTACTCCACCAACACAGCCAGTGCGCCTGCTGCCTCCGGTGTGGCCTGCGTGGTGGAAACCGCGCCCGGCGCGGATGACTTCGAAATGGCGAACTACACCGTGACCGACGGAACCCACCTACGCCTGCAGCTGTTGAAGCCGCATGGCGTGGGCGCCACCATCGCCATGGGCGGGCTGTGCGGCTATGGCCTGGAGCAGACGGTCGACACAATCAACGGCATACGGCAACTGTTCCCCGTGGTTGGGTCTCCTTCGAGCACATCCCTGTACTATGGCGGCCTTGCGACCAAGATTGTTGGCCAGACCGGCGCAACCGGCGCATACGCCAACATCCAGCTGAACCTGACCAACCTGCAGCGGAGCGGGGGCACCGTGACGGCTACCTCCGCAGGCAACTTTTCGCAGGATGTGAACGGTTTGCAACTGAAGGTGGCAGGTGTCGCGGACAACTCCTACAACGGCACCTTTATTGTGACCACCACGGCAGCCAACCAGTTCACCTACACAGAGCCCGGCCCGGACAGCACCAGCACGGGCGGCACCGCCGGCGTACTGACGGGCGGCTATGTGCTGTATCCCATGGCAGAGGTGTTGAGCGTCTACAACACGGGCACGCATGCGGTCGACGGTGCCATCACCCTGGGAGCGAACACGGTCGCCTGGGCGTCTGGCGACCCCGTGGAAGAGCCCCACTTCTTCCAGAACCGCATGGCGCAAGACACCAGCTACATCACGCAGTACCAGCCGCGCAGTACTCAGGGCTTCAACGCGGGCCTGCAGTTCAACGGTGTCAACAGCAGCTTTCTGAACGGCTGGGGCGTATACAACGCCACGCCGGCCAGCAGCTATTTTGGCAACGGCGGCACACACGCTGTGCCGAACGCCGCCTTCTTGGTGCAGGGGCCGTGGAGCACCTCCATGGACATGCAGGCAGGCGATACCAACGGGTTCGTGGTGCGGTGTAACTCGCATGGCTGCGGCAAGTGGAACAGCGCGTACAACCTGTTTACGCTGCAGAGCAGCCAGTATTTCGACTACCTGAACTACGCTCCCAATACGTCCACCCTGACGTTCAACATGCGCGGCACGCAGTACAGCTTTTCGCCGACCGCGCTGACCGCGGGAACAATTAACGCCACCACGGTCAACGCGACGCGCATCAACGGCCTGCAGTCGGCCACGGCCTCGGCCATTGGCGGCGTCACGCTGGGGCCGGCGGCCACCAATGCAGTGCTCAGCAACGTGGCCAGCAGTGGCAGTGCGTCTGACCTTTCCACCGGAACGGTTGCTGCGGCGCGCCTGGGCAATGTAGCCGGTATGGTGAACCCTGTACCGGTTCCGACCGGCGGCGGAGAATACGCCTTTACCGAAGGCAGCGGTACAGTGGTGAACGACCAGAGCGGCAATGGCAACACGCTACAGCTGTGCAGCGGTGCCAACGCGCCCACCTGGTACAGCTATGGCTTGGCCTTTCTGGATACGGGCCAACCTGCGCCTACGTTTAACTGTGCCACCACGCCTTTCACGACGTACGGCACGGTGTACTTTGCGACGGTTACGCCAACCCAGTTGCAGACCACCGGCACACAGGCGACGTATGGATTGCCCGCCTCCAACGGCGGCATCCTGATGGGATTTACCGCGTATGCGGGCAGCGGCCTGAACCTGGAGACGCAACCCGGCGTGAATGCCTTTCAGCCCACGACCTATGGTGCACAGGGCAGCACGATTGCGGCGGACGGCTTTGGCGGTGCGCATGTGTACAGCTTCTCCGCAGGCACAGGCAACGGGTCGCTGGACCACTGGACTGTAGATGGCACGGAACCCGCGTACACCACGCAGGTGGCGTCTGCTTCGGCCATTCCCATCACCGGCGGCGGCGTGTACGAACTGGGTACGGCGCTGAACAACAATGGCTACTACTGGCGAGGCGTGATGACGTACATGATCGTCTACCCGGGCCAGCACACACTGACGCAGCAGGCTGCCGTGTCCCGGTACATCCAGGCAAAGCTCGCGGGGCGCGGGACCATGCCTCTCACGGTGCGCAGCACCTCGCGCAGTGCGCAGTTCGTTGCCGCCGGTGACTCACTCACCGCGTCGCAGGCAGGCACGGCGCAGTGGACCACGACACTAGCACTGAATAACAGCTACACCGTAACGAACAACGGCATCGCCGGAATCTCAGCCTTCGATGTGTGCAAGCTGGGCGACCAGCAATGGGCGAAGTACATTGTGCCGGGGCAAACGGTGGTGCACTTCTGGGCAGGCACCAACGACCTGGCCAACACTACCCGCGACGCAAACGATGTGTGGACTTCGCTGACTGCGTGTGGCGTGCAGGCCAAGCGTGCCGGTGCACGCACGATGGTTGCCACCATGATCGACCGGGGCGGCAGCGGTAACGGGTATGTTGCGAGAAAGAACCAGCTGAACAGCACGATTCGCGCCCGCTGGAAGAGCAGTGGTGCCTTTGACGCGCTGAACGACCTGGCAGAGCTGCCTGTGCTCGGTGCCGATGGCGCTTCAGCCAACACGTCTACCGCGGCCACGGGCTGCTACTCGACCGATAATGTGCACCTGGTGGGTCCGGGTGCTGGCACCTGCGCCACGGTCTTCGTCAACGGCTCGGGATCGGCACTCTCCGGCTACGGCCTGGTGGCGCAGCTGACCAGCAACGCAGTCAACACGCTGGACGGCAGCACCGCGTCGAACCCGGACAGCTCCGCAAGCAACAGCTTTGTGGAGAGCTACGGCAACAACGTGGTGGTACAAACCCCCACGGCAGCCGCGACACATGCGCTGGTGGACTGCCTGGGACAGGCTTCGCCGCGCACGGTGGTGAATGGTTCAGGGACCTACGCCATCACGGTGAGCGGTGTAAACGGGCAGACACTGACGGGCAATGCGACAGTTGCTCCGAATACCTCGGGTGTGTTTATGCCCATGCTCACGGGCGCTACCACGGGCGGCTGCTCATGGGTGCGGATGCAGTAATGGCGCGCGCGATTGAGACGAAAGGCGTTGCACCCACAAAGCGTCCGGCGCGGAAGACCTCCGCGCCGGGCCGGACCGCGGTGCGCAGACCAACGCGCACGGTGCCTGTACCGGCACTGGAGCAGCAGCAGAGCGCTGCCTGGGACCGGCTGAGTGCCGAAGACGCGTCGCCTGCAGACTGGGTGGCGGCAGCGAACCTGCTGCTGACCATCCGGCCCAAGCGGGGCAAACCGGAACTGCTGTACGCCAACGCGGCACAGCGGCTGTTTGAGGCGCGCCGCGGCACGGAAAACATCGTGCTCAAGGCGCGGCAAATGGGCCTGAGCACGTGGATCGCTGGGCGATTCTTACTGCGAACGCTGCGCTTTCCTGGCACCACCACACTGATGGTGGCGCACACGCGGGAGAGTGCGGCGGTGCTGTTTACGATGGTGTCGCGCATGTGGCTGCACCTGCCCGAATGGCTGCGTGAAGACGTGGGCCTGCGCGGCAGGAGCAACACGGGACAGATG
>CALMRM010000231.1 GCA_937871605.1 uncultured Terriglobus sp.
GCGTATAGCGGCAAGCCAGCCGAGGCGATAAACCTGCTGCAGCCGCTGACGTCTGGCAGCACCCCAGACCGGGGCGCGCTGTACCTGCTGGGCATTGCATACACCCGTGCGGGTCGCGATGCTGACGCCCGCAAGGCCCTGGGGCAGCTGTTTGCGGGGGCACCACCAGCCCAGCAGCAGTTTCTGCTGGGAGAGGCCGACCTGCAGGCCACCGACTACACCGGCGCAGCGGAGGCATTTCAACAGTCGCTTGCACAGCAGGCCGATGCGCCCGGTGCACAGCGGGAACTGGGCCGCGCCTACCTTGGCATGCACGAGAATGCCAAGGCGGAGGCGGCGCTCCGGCAGGCCATTGCAGCAGACCCGCAGGACTCTGCCGCCCAGTATCTGTTGGGTGCCCTGCTGGTACAGCTTTCGCGTTGGGCTGACGGTCGCGCGGTGTTGCTGCAGGCCCAGGCTGCCGCACCGGGCTCGTGGGCGACGGCATTTTATCTCGGGAAAGCCAGCTTCGAACTGCACGATACCGCTGCCGCAGAGGCACAGCTGCGACGCGCGGCGGAGTTGAATCCGGACGAACCTGGCGCACCGTACCTGCTGGCCCGCATCGCCCGGACAGAGGGCCGCGGCGAGGATGCTGCGCGGTACATGGAGCGCGTTGCGGCGCTCCATGCCACTGCCCTGGACGCGGAAAAGAAGGCGGTGGACAGCGCAAACCGTGAGAAAGTGCAGCTGACGGGTGCACACTAGGCGCAACGGTGTAAGGCAGATGGCCATGGTTTGTGCGTGTGCCACGGGGCGTTACAGCCTGCTGGTGTGCATCGTAGGACTGCTCACGCTGGCTGCCGCCGCGCAGGGCATGGGTTCCGCCACCGGCACTGCGCGGGAGGGTATGTATGACAGCCAACACCGGCCCATCACGGCAGGTGGCTACGTCAAGTCTGGCCCGGTGCTTTACCAGGACAGCACGGCACGCTCGGGCCTCGGCGGCTTTCAGCACGTGGCTGGCAGCACGGAGCGCAAGTACATCCTGGAAAGCATCGGCTCTGGCGTGGCGTTGCTGGATTATGACCGCGATGGCTGGCTGGATATTTACCTGGTAAACGGCAACACCTTCGCCGCAGAGCATGGCAGCGCACCGGCACCGCAGGCCGCCCTGTTCCACAACAACCATGACGGCACCTTTACCGACGTGACCAGGCAAGCAGGCGTCGGCAATGCACGCTGGGGCACCGGAGCCGTGGCCGCGGACTACGACAACGATGGCTGGCCGGACCTGTTTGTCTCGAACTACGGCAAGAGCAGGCTCTACCACAACAACCATGACGGCACCTTTACCGACGTTGCCGAACGGGCGCATGTCACATTCGATGGCTGGGCAGCCGGGGCAACCTGGGGTGACTACGATGGCGACGGCCTGCTAGACCTGTTCGTGCCTGGGTATGTGCACTTTGACGTGCCAGGCACAGAGCTACCGCCGGGATGTACGTTTCGCAGCCTGAAGGTGATGTGTGGGCCGCGTGGCTTGCAGGGTGAAGGCGACACGCTGTACCGCAACAACGGCGATGGCACCTTCACCGATGTGTCAGCCAAGGCAGGTGTCGGAGACAAAGGACGTTTCTATGGCCTTGCATCGCTCTTCATCGACGTGAATGACGATGGCAGGCCGGACCTGCTGGTGGCGAATGATTCCACCCCCAACTACCTCTACATCAACCGGGGCAATGGAACCTTCAAGGACGAATCCTTCGCCTCAGGCTATGCGCTGAACGGTGAGGGGCGCGAGACCGCCTCTATGGGCATCGCCGCGGGCGACCTGCTGCACCATGGCCGTGTCGACCTGTTCCACACTACCTTTTCCGATGACTACAAGCCGCTGTACCGCAACGATGGCGGCGGTACCTTTACCGACATCTCGGAGGAAGCAGGCATTGCCGAAGCCACCGTCCCCTTTCTGGGTTGGGGCGACGCCATGGTGGACGTGGACAACGATGGCTGGCTCGACCTTGTGATGGCGAATGGGCACGTGTATCCACAGGCCGACGGCAGCACGTGGGGCACCAGCTTTCGGCAACGCCCCCTGCTTTTCTTGAATCGCAAAGGCACGTTACAGGCAGTGCCTCCCGTGGAAGGCACCGCACTTGCAACGCCGACGACCGGGCGTGGGCTGGCCTATGGCGACCTGTTCCACACGGGCAGGCTCGACCTCGTGATCAACAACCTGGAAGGTCCGCCCACGCTGCTGCGCAACGTTTCGCCCGCGGCAAACCACTGGATCGAACTCGACCTGACCGGCACCGGCAAGAGCAACCGGTCTGCCATTGGCACGCGCATTGTGCTCACGGCAGGGGGTCTGGTGCAGCGGGCGGACGTTGCGGCAGGCGGATCGTTCGCCTCTTCGTCAGACGTCCACCCACACTTTGGCCTGGGTACCGCGACAGATGTGGAGTCCATCGACATGACCTGGCCGGACGGGCGCAAGGAACGCATCAAGCCGGCTGGGGTAGACCGCCTCATCAAGGTCGTGGAAGGCAGCGGCATACAGCCGTGAAAGGACACAGATGACGACACGGCAGCCGAACGTGAGCAGGACAGCATGGACGCGGCGTGACTTTGTAACCCGGGCCGCACTGGCATCCATGGCCGGCTGGATGGCTGGCCTTCGCGCGTTTGCGGCTCCACTGGCAGGCAGGGTCAAGATCACCGGCATACAGGCCATGGCGTTGGACCACATGGCAGGCAACTGCCTGATCCGCGTGGACACGGATGCCGGTGTGAGCGGCATTGGTGAAGCGGGAGCTACGGGACCCATGGCGCGTGCGCGGATCGAGACAATGAAGCCGCTCCTGCTCGGCAAGGACCCGCTGGACATCGGCGTGCACTGAGAGGCCATGACGTCGCTGATGTACAACTACGTCGCACACATACCCACGTGCAGCGGCATCGACATCGCGCTGTGGGATCTTGCTGGCAAACTCTTGCAGCAGCCCGTCTACCGGTTGCTGGGCGGCCGCTTTCGCGACACGGTCCCCATGTACTCGCACGGCGAGAACCTGAACATGCTGGACAAGGCAAGCTGCCGTGCGTGGGCTGCACGCATTCGCGCACGCCCTGAAGGCTTTACCGTCTACAAAACCAACCTGCATGAGGCGCTGGGTGTGCCGTCTAGCGTCTTTGCGCCCAGCCTGACCAGCGCGCAGGTGCGGCAGGTGAAGACCGCGTATGAGAACGCACGCGAGGCTGTGGGCGACGACATCGACATCGCGGTACACGCGCACGGTGAGCTCGATGCACCCAGTGCCATCCAGGTGGCGAGAGCCGTGGAAGCCATGCGGCCGGCGTGGTTTGAGGATCCGCTGAACC
Organism: uncultured Terriglobus sp.; assembly: GCA_937871605.1. Classification (GTDB taxonomy): domain Bacteria; phylum Acidobacteriota; class Terriglobia; order Terriglobales; family Acidobacteriaceae; genus Terriglobus. The sequence goes on from CALMRM010000231.1 coordinate 3,361, forward strand.
CCGTGTTTCACCAGGGCTGGCTCGACCTGCGACGCAGCACCACGATTCCGATCCTCACCGGCGAGAAGCTCGAAATGGTGCGGCAGTTCCGTCCCTTTCTGGACAGTGGTGCCATCGACATCCCACATCCTGATCTCGCGTTTGCAGGCGGTATCACCGGCGTCAAGAAGATTGCCGACTACGCTGGGCTGTCACGCACGCCGGTCGCATTGCACAATGTGGGTTCGTTGGTGATGACCTATGCCAACGCTCACTTCGCCGCCAGTATCCAAAACCTGTTTCGGGTTGAAAGCGCTCTGGCGCACGCAGGGCGGTACGTGGAGGCAATGGCCGCCAGCAACGGGCCCGTCGTACACCAGGGCGAGATGCAGATTCCAGCAGGTGTTGGCCTGGGGCTTGATCTCAGCCCCGACTACCTTCGCAAGTACCTGCTGCCGGGAGAGCCGTTCTGGACGTAAGCCGCGTCATCGAGCTGCACTGCGCCCGATGATGGGCACATGCGCAGGCCTGCCGTGCGTTGGAGGCTGCACACCGAGGCTAGAACGATAGTGTTACCGAGCCTTGTAAGTCGCGGTTGTCCTGGTTGGTGCCGGTGATGACGCCAGCGTTGGCAGAGCCGATGCTGGTGTTTGGTGTCAACAGATTCTTTGTGTTGAAGACGTTGAAGGCATCCAGCTTGAACGCCAGGTTCTTCTCCTGGTAGAGCTTGATGTGACGCTGCAGGGCGATATCCCAGTTCTTGGTGGCCGGCCCGTACAGCACCGACCTCCCCGAGTTACCGTAATTGTTGCCGCTGGGGATCTGGAAGGCACACTGGCCGTCGTCCACCCCCACTGCACACAGCGACGTGTTGAAGAAATGCAGAAAGGTGCCGTGATCGATTTTGCCGCGGCCACCCAGGCGATTGGGCCAGCTGGCCGACGCGTTGGTGACGCCCTGGTTCAGCGTGACGGTAAACGGCGGTCCGCTGGCGTACGTAGTGATGGCGTCGAACTCAAATCCGCCGAGCACATGAGCCATCAGTCCGTTGTGGAAGAAAGTGCGACCGCCACCAAAGGGCAGGTCGTACGTAACGCTGCTCACGAAGCGGTGCTTCTGGTCGAAGCCCGACGCGCCGTAGCCAGCGCGCAGGTTGGTGATGGTCTGCGGATTGCCAGCGGCCCCGCCGCCCGACGCCGCCGAGCCGCCATCGTCCAGGCTCTTGGAATAGGTGTAGTTGATCAGCGCGGTGAGCCCGCGCGAGTAACGCTTGGTGTACTTCACCTGCAGCGAGTTGTAGTTGCTGTAGTTGATGGGGTCAGCCTGCACAAATGTGGTGATATTAGCAAGGGGCTGTAAGAGGCGGCGCGAGGCGGCGCTGGTGCTGCTGGGCCCCGGCTCGGTCTCGTTGGGGTTGTAAATGTAGGTGAGGTGCAGGCTGTGGCTGCCCGCATAGGTGATCTCTGCCACGCCACCCGCCACCTGCCGCTCCATGCCCAGCGAATAGGTTTGCATGCTCGGCGTCTTGTTGGTGAGCGAGTGCGAGACGATGGCGGGCGTCAGCGCGTTTACCCCAGCGGTGGTCTGCAATGCATTCGGATCGAGCGTCACAGCACCCTGCGGAAAGATGTTTTGGATCTGCGTCTGGCAGCCGCCCACACTAGTGTTGGTGCAGGTGTTGTTCAGCGCCGCCGCATTGGGGTAGGTGATGTTCTGGTTGAACGTCTGCGAGACGGTGTATGGCGGGTTCTGCCCCAGTTCGTCCGAAGCGGAGAATGGATCCTCAAAGTACGAGATGCCGAAGCCTCCACGGATAAAGGTCGTGCCCTGGCCCGTTGCGTCATAGGCAAACCCCACGCGCGGCGCAATGTTGTTTTTGCGCGTCTGCACCCCTGCCGTGCGGCTCACCCCGTTCACTCCGGCATAGATGAAGTGGAGGTTGGTCAGGTCGAAGTTGGCCAGGAGGTTGTTCTTCTCCACGTCCGGCGTAAACACGTCGTAGCGCGCACCCAGGTTCAGTGTCAGCCGCGGCGTCACCTTCCAGTCGTCCTGCACAAAGCCCGAGTAGACGTTCTTGGTGATGTAGTACGGCTTGATCAGGTAGTTGCGCGAAGTCGACGCCGGGAAGCCCAGCAGCAGCCCTGCCAGCCCGTTGCCACCCGCCGCCGCGGTGGACGCCGACGTGGCCGACTGCGAGTTGGTGGTGTTGTCGTTAAACGTGATCTGGCCGCGTGTGGTGGTGTTCGTAAACGGTGAAGCATAGATGCGAACGTAGCGGAAGCCGAACTTCGTCGTGTTGTTGCCGCGCGTCAGCGAGAGCGTGTCTTCAAACTGGATGTTTGTCTGCCTTGGGTTGGCGGGCAGAAAGGCCGTGCCACCCTGCAGGCAGGTGAACTCATTGCCGCAGCCAGATCCGAACTGGAAATTGGGCAAGCCGGTCGCAAATTGGCTGACGTTCAGGCCATTGATCCCAAGTGAGGTCGCCGAATTGTGGCCGTAGTCGCTCTGGCGCGTAAAGGGGTTGGTGCGCGCATAGCCGGTGCGGAACTCGTTGAACAGGTGCGGTGTAAACAAGTGCGTTTCGTTGATGGACAGGCCCTGCGCATACAGGGACGTGACCTGCAAGCCGGCAACCTGCGGGCCAAGGTCGAAACGCGAGGATGCAAACGACGGTGTTGCCAGGCAGCAGGTGCCCGACCCACCCACCAGCGGGTTGGGTGCCGTCTGCTCAAAATCTTCGTAGCTGTAGCGGGCAAAGCCGGAGTCGCGGTCATTCGGGTGATAGTCCGCGCGGACGTTCCCGCCGTTGTCGCCGATAATGCGGTTCGCCGTGGAAATGTAGTTGTTCAGGCTGTTCACGGTAGTGAACTGCGGCAACGGGTAGATGCTGGCGACGTTCAAGCCGACCTGGTTGATGCGACTGGGGCAGATCACATTGGGCTGGTTGCCGTTGCAGCCCATGAACTGCTGCCGCACCTGTCGCGTGGTGCCGTTTACCGTGACCGCAGTGGTGGTGAGCGGATCGTAGATGGGAATCCGGTTGCCGTTGGAATCCAGGTAGTTGCTGAAGTCACCGATGCGCTCTGCGGCGGTGGGAACGCTGTTGGTGTTCGTAATGCCCTGCAGCGAGCGCTGGCCGTAGTAATCGGCAAAGACAAAGAGCTTGTTTTTGAGGATGGGCGCGGAGATGGCACCGCCAAACTGGCCGCGGCGATAGGCCGGCTTGGGACCAGTACGTGCGAAAAAGTTCCGGGCGTCCAGCGCGCTGTTGCGCAGGTAGAGGAACAGCTCGCCGTGCAGATCGTTGGAGCCGGAGCGGGTGGAGACGGAGAGCACACCGGACCCGGTGCCATACTCTGCCGAGTAGGTGCCCGTGAGCACCTTGAACTCCGCGATGGACTGCACCGACGGCTGCACCATCACGGTGTTAAAGGTGTACTCGTTGTCATCGATGCCATCGACCAGGTACGCATTGGTGTTGGCCTGGCTGCCCAGCGCGTTAAAGTTGGACGCTGCACGGGGATTGAAGGAGCTGGACCCCGAGAGGTTTTCGCCCTGCTGGCCTGGTGTGACGCCCGGCACAAGGTACGTCAGTTGCACAAAGTTTCTACCGTTCAGCGGTAGGTTTTGCACCTCACGTTTGCCTACGACGTCTCCTAACTCGGACGTGTCGGACTTGATGAGTGCGGTCGTTGTGTTGACTTCGATGGTCTCGTTGGTTCCGCCTGGCGTGAGCGACACATCCACGCGCGCCTTTTGGTCGATGTCGAGCACAACGTTGTTCGAGATGGTTTTCTTGAACCCTTCGCTCTCTACAGTTACGTTGTAGTTGCCCGGGATCAGGAAGGGCACGGTGTATTCACCGTCACCGTTTGCCTTGACAGTGGTGGAGGTGCCCTTGCCGGTGTCAGTGACAATGATGGTTGCATTGGGTATGACGGCCCCACTCTGATCGCGCACCGTGCCCAAAATGCTGCCGGTGGTCACCTGCGCAGGAAGCAGCACGGCAACTCCAAACAGCAGCGTAAGTACAAGTGCCTTTGCCAAGGTCGCAGGTCGTATCAAAGGGCATCTCCTGAAGTGAGTGCTTGTTGACAGCCAGAGGTCTACGCCCATCTGCTTGCGACGGCGCGAGCTTTGTTTTTCATGCGGCATGCTTGTACGCGACCAGCGGAGAGTATGTCAACGCGTTTCTACGACGACTGCGGCGCAGCCCACAGCAGACGCGAAGCTTGCACGGGTAACAGGCACAGTCCCGCTTGCAAACGTTGTGTTCAGCAGCGTGACAGCGCTACTCCGAACACGCACCTTGACATGCAATTTTCGCGAGTGGTATCACGTTGGCCTCACAGTCTTACATGGAACTGCTGTGCTGTATTCCCTGTTTGCCACCGCTTCAGTGTTCGTACGAGGCTTTTCATCGTGACTAGCAGTCGCCGCGCCTTTTTGCTCTCCGCCGCAGCCGCCGGTCTGTGCTTTGCAGCGCCGTACCGTGCACTGGCGCAGGCGCTGCACCGCAAGGTGAAGATCACGGACGTCAAGGTCATGATCGTCCGCGGCACGTGGGACTGGAACCTGATCAAGGTTGAGACGGACGCGGGCATCTACGGCATTGGCGAGGCGTATTGGGGACCGGGCACCAAGGACATGATCCTGCGCCAGTTCCGTGACCTGCTGATTGGTGAAGATCCGCTAAACGTAGACCGGCTTTACACGAAGATGCTGATGCGCAGCGGCGGCTATGGTGCCATCGGCGGCGTAACGATTACAGCCGCCTCCGGTGTGGAGATTGCGCTGTGGGACCTGGCAGGGCGC
>CALMRM010000232.1 GCA_937871605.1 uncultured Terriglobus sp.
TGCCGTCTGGCCCCAATGTGCCGCCTGCTGCATGTTGGATTCTCGGCCGTTTCAGTATGTACAAGAGCAGCTGACCTGTGGCGGTGGCGGCCTGGAAGAGCTGGCGGAGCAGTTCGGCACTCCGCTTTATGTCTATTCTGCGGATGCCGTCACAGTTCGCGCTGAACTGTTCCAGCGTGCCTTTGCTGAACAGAAGCATTCGGTCTGCTATGCGGTGAAGGCGAACTCCTCCCTGGCCATCCTGCGCTTACTGGCCGCAAAGGGCTGCGGTTTCGACATAGTGTCTGGCGGCGAGTTGGCCCGTGTCATCGCGGCCGCGGGCGAGTCTGCCGCGCACAAAGTCGTGTTCTCCGGGGTAGGCAAAACCGCTCCGGAGATGGACGCGGCGCTTCGCGCGAATATTCTCTTGTTCAACGTCGAAAGTGAGGCGGAATTAAAGGTGCTGGCTGGTCGTGCCGGTGCACTTGGAGTGAGGGCTCGCATTGCGCTGCGGGTAAATCCCGACGTGTCCGCTGAAACCCATCCTTACATCTCGACCGGCCTGAGCGCGCACAAGTTCGGCATTGCGCTTGCCCACGCAGAAGGGGTGTACCGGCAGGCTGCAGCCATGCCATCCATCGATGTGGCGGGGGTGAGCGTGCACATCGGTTCGCAGATTCGCGATGTGTCTCCCTTTGCGGAAGCGCTTTCTCGAACATTGTCGCTGGTGCGTGCCTTGCGCGGTGCGGGCCATGACATCCGTTTCATCGACGGCGGCGGCGGCCTCGGCATCGAGTACACCGACCGGCCCTTTGACGCACCCACGCAGGTTGTGTCGTACGCGCAGGCTATGCGAGCCGCGCTAGCCGAAGCCGGCCTCAACGGCCTGCACCTTTTGTTGGAACCGGGCCGCTTCCTGGTGGGGCAGGCAGGCGCACTGCTAACGCGTGTGCTGTACCGTAAGCGCAACGGCGACAAGCAGTTCGTGATAGTTGACGCAGCGATGAACGACCTCATTCGGCCTGCACTCTACCAAGCGCACCACGAGATTGTGCCGGTGAGGCGGACCCAGGGGAGTGACGCCGAGACGGCTGACATCGTGGGCCCCGTGTGTGAAAGCGGCGACTTCTTTGCGCGGGATCGCTCGTTACCAGTGACACAGGAAGGCGACCTGCTGGCGATTCTGGATGCAGGTGCGTATGGCCTATCGCTCAGTTCCAACTACAACACCCGTCAGCGGCCTGCAGAGGTGCTCGTAGAAAACGACGGCAGCGCACGCCTGACTCGCCGCCGTGAAACGTACGAGGAGCTATTTGCACCAGAAGTGTTGTAGTGCCTGGCTGCGCTTGTGCGGCAACCTGCCCATGCACATCGCAGGGCACCGTGGCTGTAGGGCTTTGCGGCTCTGGCCTGCAGTGCGTAAAAAGGGCCAACCGCGCGTGCGGCTAGCCCTTCTAAACAGATGGTGCGGAAGACGGGACTTGAACCCGTATGGAGTTACCCGCTAGCACCTCAAGCTAGTGCGTCTGCCAATTTCGCCACCTCCGCACAAGACCGACAAGGGCCTTTGGCGGTTGCGCCATCAGGTCGAAGTATACCAGAGCAGCCCCGCCCAAACGCTATCCGAAACGCTGCAACAGCTCGGCAAAGCTGTTGAGCTGCAATAGTGTTTGCCCCACCCGAGGGTTGGCCAATACCTCCTGCTCCAACACCCACGTGCTTGGGTGTGGCAGGTAGACGGCGTGCATGCCCGCCGCGAGCGCGGGATTGACGTCGCTGCGCGGGCTGTTGCCAATCATCCACGTGCTCGCTGGCTGCAGGTGGTAGCGCCGAAGCAGGTCGGCGTACGCAGCCGCGTGCTTCTCCCGCAGCACCTCGACATGGGTGAAGTAGCGTTCGAGGCCCGAGCGTTGGAGCTTGCCGCTTTGTTCCGCCTGGCTGCCCTTGGTCACCAGCACCAGGGTGTGCCTCGTTGCCAGCGCGGCCAGTGTCTGCGCAACGCCCTGCAGCAACTCCACGTCGGCGCCCCGTACATGCGCCGCGCAGTCCGCCAGCGCAGCGGTGTGCGCGGCGGTACACGGGTGGCCGGTCAGGTGTTCAAAGCCCGCCAGCAGGGAAGCATGGAACGCATCCACGCCGTAGCCGTGGGTGGCGATGCGCGTCGCTTCGAATCGGTCGAATCGCTCGCCCACCTCGCGGGCAGAGAGCTCGGGGTGAGCCACTACCTCTGCAAAGGCCTCGATTGCGCGCTCAAAGTAGATGTTGTTTTCCCACAAGGTGTCATCGGCGTCGATCATCAGCGTCTGGCGCTGGTGGATGGGTGTGATGGCACGCAACGTCTGCATGACGGCAGTGTACGCAACGCGGGTGTCTGCGCTATACTTCAGGAGTCGCGCAAGCGGCAACCGCACGCCGGTCCTCGGCATTCGTGGCGATATGGTGTAACTGGTTAACACGTCGCCCTCTCAAGG
>CALMRM010000233.1:0-22479 GCA_937871605.1 uncultured Terriglobus sp.
GACCGCGATCGCGCTAAACGGCCAAAGATGGGCCGGGCCGCTGGGGAGGGAAGCGAGATCGTCATCGTGACCAGCGACAATCCTCGCGGCGAAGATCCATCTGTAATTGCAAACGAAGCACTCGCCGGTGTACGCGACAGCGGTAACACGCGAGTGCATGTTCAATTGGATCGCGCTGCAGCTATCACCTTTGCGGTCGAGCAAGCAGAGCCGGGCGATATCGTGCTGCTGGCGGGTAAGGGCCATGAGAAGACGCAGACGGCGAAGGGCTTGGCTGTGCCGTTTGACGATGTTGCGTTCGCGGCAACTGCACTCCGGGCCAGGGAGCAAAGAGCATGACACTCACCATCGGACAGGTGGCGGATTGGATTCACGCTGAAGGTGATTTCGACGTTTCGACGCAGGTCGAAGGGTATTCCATCGATTCGCGCACGGTGGCCGCGGGCGACCTGTTCTTCGCCGTAGAGGGTGAGCGGTTCGACGGACACGACTTTGTGGAGGCTGCACTGCAGGCGGGCGCAGCGGCTGCGGTGGTCAGCACGCACTGGCTGGTACCCGCAACAGTGGACAGCTGCCGCATCCTGCGTGTGCCGGACAGTGAGGACTGCGTGCTGCGCGCGCTGCAGGGGCTGGCGCACCAGGTGCGTCGGCAGTGGGGCAAGCGCGTCATAGGCATCACCGGCTCTGCAGGCAAGACCACCACGAAGGAATGCGTTGCCGCCGTGCTGGCCTCTCAGTTCAACGTCCTTAAGTCCGCAGGGAACCTGAACAATGGCTTCGGTGTGCCGTTGCAACTGCTGCGCCTGCAGCCGGAGCACGATGTAGCCGTAATTGAGATGGGCATGAACCACGGCGGCGAGATTGCGGCTCTCGCGAAGATTGCAGAACCCGACTGGGCCGTGGTCAGCAACGTGGCCCCTGTGCACCTGGAGCACTTTGCCGATGGCATGGACGGCATTGCCGCTGCCAAGCGCGAACTGGTGGAGGCGCTGCCAGTAGGTGGTATTGCCTTTCTCAATGCAGACGACGCGTTCGTGTCGCGGTTTGGTGAAGGGCGCGACGTGCAGGTGCGGATGTTCGGCATCCACAATGAAGTTGCGACAGTGCGCGCGGTGAATGTGACCAACGCGGGTGCGGATGGCATGCGCTTTGTCGTGCGGGTGCAAGGGAGCAGGGAACAGGGAACAGGCTATGAAAACGACAATGCTGTCGGAATGAAAGAAGGAGCGGGTGCCCCACGTCTCGATTCTGAGACGTGGGATTTAGAGTACACATCCGCCCACATTGCCTTATTGGGCGAGCACAACGTCTACAACGCGCTCGCGGCCATCGCGGTAGGCCTCGGGAGCGGCATACCGCTGCAGCAATGCATCGACGCGCTGGCAGCGCTGCGGCCTGGTGACAAGCGCGGCGAGCAAATCGAGTGGCACGGCTCACGCCTCATCAACGACTGCTATAACAGCAATCCTCGCGCGCTCGACGCGATGGTGGAAGCGCTGATGGCCGTCGAAGCCACGCGTCATCTCGTGGTCGCGGGCGAGATGCTGGAGCTTGGACCGGAGGCAGACGCGCTGCACCGCGCCTGTGGCGAACACATGCTGCGCAGCGGCGTCAACGTCGTGGTGGGTGTGCGCGGGCACGCGGAGGCGCTAGTTGAAGGCGCGGGTGCGAACGCTATCTTTGTCGATACGCCGGAAGAGGCAGGCGAGTGGATGCGCAAGCACCTGCGGCCCGGCGATGCCGTGCTGCTGAAGGCCTCGCGCGGCGTGCGGCTGGAGCGTGCGCTGCTTGCACTTGCCGGGGCAGAGTAATCACGCAACAACCGTCATCCTGAGCGCAGCGAAGGATCCCGATGCAGTGTGTACCAGCGATGCAGCAACGGTCCTTCGTCGTACATACCTCGTTACTGAAAGCCGCGAACACCTGTATCAATCCGGTTCGCCCACGGGATCTTTCGCTTTGCTCAGGTTGACGGCTCCGGCCAGGGGGACAAGGTGCGCTTAGGATGACGGGTACCTAACGTGGAACGCTCCGCACGGCAGCAACCAACGTAAGCTAAACGTGCGCACGGCGCACGCGGAGGATCGTTGCTTTACTGGCTGCTCTATCAGAAGCTGTACCCGGTCTTTCGCGTCTTCCGCATCTTTCGCTATCTCACGTTTCGTTGCGTCTTTGCCAGCCTTACGGCGCTGCTTATCGGTCTGCTGATTGGCCCGTTCGTCATCAAGCGACTGCGCGAGTTTCAGATCGGCCAGTACATTCGTGACGAAGGTCCGGAAAGCCACAAGAAGAAGACCGGCACGCCCACCATGGGCGGTGTGCTCATCTGCATCAGCATCCTGGTGCCCACACTGCTGTGGAGCGACCTGAGCAATCCCTTCGTGTGGATCGCCGTGCTGTCCACGGCTGCCTTCGGTGCGATTGGATTTGCCGACGATTACATCAAGGTCATTCACAAGCAGAACCAGGGGCTGACCGGGCGGCAGAAGCTCGCGCTGCAGTTCCTGGCAAGCTTCGGCATCGCGTGCGTGCTGGTGTGGATGCAGACGCGCGGCATGTATTCCACGCGGCTGGTGGTGCCGTTCCTCAAACGGCTGCGGCCTGACCTCATCATCGGCGTCATCCATCACACACATGGCTTGTTTTGGGTGTCGTACCTGCCATTTGTGCTGTTCGTCATGCTGGTCATCAGCTTTAGCTCGAACGCGGTGAACCTGACGGACGGGCTGGACGGCCTGGCGATCGGCTGCACCATCATCGCGGCGGGCGCGCTCACCGTACTGACCTATGTGAGCGGGCACGTCGTTTTCAGCGACTACCTGGAGCTGCAGCGCATGCCCATGGCGGGCGAGCTGACCATCTTTTGCGGTGCCATGGTGGGCGCGTCCATCGGCTTCCTCTGGTACAACGCGCACCCGGCAGAGGTCTTCATGGGCGACGTGGGGTCGCTCGCGCTGGGCGGCGCCATCTCCACGGTGGCCGTGCTCATCAAGCAGGAACTGCTGCTGCCGTTCATCGGCGGCGTGTTCATCCTGGAGGCAGTCAGCGTTATGCTGCAGGTGGGCAGCTACAAGCTGCGCGGCGGCAAACGCATCTTCCGCATGGCCCCGCTGCACCACCACTTCGAGCTGGCCGGGTGGAGCGAGAGCAAGGTCATCGCGCGCTTCTGGATTCTGGCGCTGGTGTTCGCGCTGTTCGCCCTGACGACGCTGAAGCTGCGATGAAGTGACTGCTTGCTAAACAAAGGTCTTGGTTGTAGATGGAACCGTGGAGCACATCCGTCCGCTGAGCCGTTAGACTTGAGCCATGGTGGATGAACAGCAGTTTCGCCGAGACGCCGATCGGGCGTTGGAGCAGTTGAAGCAGAGCCTGATTGCTGTTGAAGAGGATGGCGACTTCGAAGTGGAAGAGAACAGTGGCGTGCTGAACGTCGTCTTCGAATCACCGAAGGCAAAGTTCGTCTTTACTCCGAATGCACCGGTGCGGCAGATCTGGATCTCTGCGCTGACCACCAGCTTTAAGCTGGACTGGGCGGAAGGCGCGTTTGTGCTGGGGAAGACGGGTGAAACCCTGCCGGTACTTGCAGCGCGGCTGGTGCGAGAGCAGACCGGCAACGAGGATTTTTCGCTGTAACTTCGCGTCGCCTAACCTCTTGAGCGCACGGCATACATGCAGATCCCTCCGCTCTGCTGCGGGATGACAGTCCTTCAGGGCAAATGGTGCGTTAGGCCACCAAACCGATGGCGCTCATCATGCGACCCGTGAAGCCGTCCTCGGCGCGATGCGAGAAGAAGCGGCCAGTGTCGGCTGCGGTGTCCTGCCCCGTTACGGTGATGTTTTCTGCCTGCACGCCTGCGTCCAGCAGTTGTTGGCGGTTCGCCTCCCATAGGTCAAGGTGCAGCTGCGGACCGATAGGCGAGTGGCCCGGTGCGCGCGCTGTCAGAAACAGCAGCGGGTATTTCTCGCGAATCGGGTCGGAGTCGTACACGTCGCGGAAGAGCGCGTCGGCGTAGGCGAACTGCGAGAGGAACTCATGCTGGACCTTCTCGCCCACGCGGTAGCTTTCCGGGCCAATGGACGGGCCGATCGTCGCCAGGATGTCCGCCGGATCGGTGCCGTACTGCCGGCGCATAGTGCCCACGCCACGCTCCACAATGCGTGCCAGCGTGCCGCGCCAGCCGGCGTGGAAGGCGGCCACCGCGCGGTGTTGGGGGTCGAACAGCAGCACCGGTACGCAGTCGGCAGTCTGCACGGTCAGCAGCACGCCGGGTACGTCGGTCATGGCAGCATCGCCGCGCAGGGTGCCGGGCTTTAGGAAATCGTCCGACGCCTGCTCCGCGCGCTCAAGGAGGCGAACGATGGGCGTGTGCCGCTGGCTGAGCAGGACAAAGTTCTGGAACCGCTCGCCGCCGATGGCCCGCAGAAATCGTCTGCGATTCTCGTGCACATTCTTTGGCTCATCGTGCTTGGTGAAGCCGAGGTTCAGGTCGCCGATGTGTTCCGGCAGGTGCGGCCGATAGCAGCGTGAGACGCCACCCGCACGGGTAGAGAAGCCGTGCGTCAGGCCCTCGCAGGCGGTAAGCGCCGGAACGAAGACCGGGGCGGGTTGTTCGGTCGGCAGGGCCGCGGCGTTGGCGGCTGCATCCTTTTTGCGACCTACCAGCTGCCGTTGACCTTCAGCCCAGGAGCCTTTGCGAGACGAGCGCGCGCCATGCCGCAGGCCGACACCAGCCAGAATGTCATCGACACCCGCAATGGCCTCGGCGCTTTCAAAATCGGGCTTGGCACTCACACGGCTATTCTACCGAGGGAACCGACTGCGACCGCTCATTCAGCGGGATGTACGGTGCGGGATACGCCGGACCGGTGTACTCAGCACGTGGGCGGATAAGCCGGTTATTGTCGTGCTGCTCGATCACATGCGCCGCCCAGCCCGCGATGCGACTGACCGCGAAGATGGGCGTGAACAGGTCCATGTCGATGCCCAGCGTGGTGTAGGTCGAGGCGGAGTAGAAATCGACGTTGGCGTTCAGCTTTTTCTCGCCGCGTACGAAGCCCTCGATGGCTTCGGACATCTCGTACCAGCGCGCATTGCCGCCCGCTGTGCCTAGCTCTTTCGACATGCGGCGAAGGTGCGTGGCGCGCGGGTCCTCTGTTTTGTACACGCGATGGCCGAAGCCAGAGACCTTGACCTTGTTCGCCAGGAGGTCGCGCACGTGCTCGACGGGGTCGGTACCGGCGGCGTCGATCTCGTACAGCAGCTTCATCACGGCCTCGTTGGCACCGCCGTGCAGCGGTCCCTTGAGTGCGCCAATCGCTCCGGCGATGGCGGAGTGTACATCGCTCAGTGTGGCCGCGATGACGCGCGCGGCAAAGGTGCTGGCGTTCAGCTCGTGATCGGCGTGCAGCACTAGCGCAACATCGAGTGCACGCTCCGCTTCGTGGATCGGCTTTTCACCCGTGAGCATCCACAGGAAGTTACCCGCGTGGCTCAGGTGAGGGTCGGGCGGCACAATCTCCTTGCCCTTGCGGATGCGATCGAAATACGCCACCAGCATGGCAATTTGCGAAGTCAGGCGCAGGCACTTTCGTATGTCTGCGTCGTGAGTATTGTCTGCGTCATCCGGGTCGGTAATGCTCAACAAGCTCACAGCGGTGCGCAGCACCTCCATGGGTGTAGCGGACGTTGGCAGTGTCTTTAGAAACTTGACGACACTGTCGTCCATCGTGCGCGTCAGCGCCATTTGGCCGCTAAACGCAGTCAACTCCTGCTGGTTTGGAAGGTGTCCGAACCACCGCAGATAGGTGGTTTCTTCAAAGGTGGACTTGGCCGCAAGCTCGTGAATGTCGATGCCGCGGTAGGAGAGAACGCCTGCTTCGCCGTCGATCCAGCAGATGCCGGAGGTGGTTGCGACGATACCTTCAAGGCCCCGTGGGGCAGCAGCCTCTGGCATGTGCCGTGTGTCTCCTGTGGTGCGCGTCTGCCGCGCCGTACAGCGAGTGTATAGCGGAAGCGTTGTGCGGTTGTCATCATGGCTGCGCGAATACCGTTGTGACTCAGGCGGGCTGACTTGCGAAGCGCTGTGGTGCAAACGCATCCAGTGTGACAGCCGGTGCCTCACCGTGCAGCAGTTGTGCCACCACGTGTGCCGTGCCCGGCGCCAGCAGGATGCCGTTGCGAAAGTGTCCCGCAGCGATCACGGTGCGGACCGTCGCGCCGTGCGGGTTGGGCACGGCACCAAGCAGCGGCAGGTGGTCAGGTGTGTCGGGCCGCAAACCGGCCCAGCACTCCAGCTCGGGCGCATGGGCCAGGTGTGGCAACAGCCGCATTGCGCGCTGCCGCAGATGTTGCAGGTCGTCTGCCCGTACGGTCTTGTCAAACCCTGCGTCTTCTAACGTAGCCCCAATCACCACAGACCCGTCCAGCCGCGGCACCATGTAGAACGTGCCCTGGCGCACTACCACGTTGCCCACAACGCCGGCCTTCAGCGCGTCTGGTGCGTGAACACGCAGCATCTGCCCCTTGGTGGGGTGCACGCCTGCGTTGCTCCAGGCACCGGTGCAGTCCACCACAGCACTGCAGGCGAGGGTGGTGCCGTCGCTCAGGTGCACCGTTGCACCAGCCGCCGTGACGCTGTAGGACTTCATTGCTGTACCTTCTCGTAGATCGATGCCCGAACGCTGCACGGCTGCCAACGCTGCCGCTGTCAGTTTGCGCGGGTCAACGCTTGACTCGCGCACCCGTCGAAAGCCATATGGATTTATTCCGGGCGGTGCAATGTCGGCGATTTCACCTGCGGCAGCTTCCAGCGCCCACGCTGTTTCCAACGGCACATGCTGGCCGGTCTGCTGCTGCAGTGACGCAAGAAACGAGGGATAAAGCGCTACGCTCAGCTCCGCTAGCGCCGTCAATGCAGGTGGATTCTCGGGGTCGTGGACTGCCAGCATGCCGGCGGCTGCCCAGGAGGCTTCCTGCCCGGCGCGGCCCCGCTCGAGCAGCGCAACGCGAAGTCCGCGGCGATGACACTCCAGCGCACAGGCCATGCCGATGAGACCTGCGCCTGCGATAACAACGTCTGGCCGCATCTCACTAGTTTAAATTCGGCATGGCAAGCTACATGAAGGAGACCCTGTGAGCGACGAGATCCAGCCGCGCCAAACCTCTATTGAGCACCAGACACAGTCAGCCCTGCTACCGGTGGCCGTTGCCGTCGCGTTGCTGTGCGCTCTCGGATCGCTGGTGTGGGCGTTTCTGCTGCAGGGTCGGCTTTCGCGCGCAGAGGCACAACTGGCTGCGGCTCAGCAGACGGAGCAGCAGCGGTTCTCCGCGTCAGAGGCACGGTCGCGCGCTGCCTCTGACGCGCTCGCAAAACGGCTCGGGATGACGCAGGCACAGCTGGATGCACGCGCGAGTGCCCTGGCGAGCAAGCAGCAGGCCGACGCGGCACGGCTGGCCGCGTCACAACAACAGGCAGAAAAGCGGCTGGATGCGGATGTGTCCTCCGTGAAGACGGACGTGGGCACCGTGCGGACTGACGTGGGCGGTGTGCGTACGGACTTGTCCTCGACCAAGGCCGATCTCGCCGACACCAAGTCGCAGCTGCAGCGCACCGTAGGCGATGCAGGCGTCATGAGCGGTCTGATTGCACGCAACCACGACGAGCTGGAAGTGCTGAAACACAAGGGCGACCGCACCTACTACGAATTCAACCTGCAGAAAGGGGCGCAGCCGCAACTGCTGGGTACGGTCAAGTTGCAGCTGAGGAAGGCCGATGCCAAGAAGGCTCGCTACACGTTGCTGGTCAACGCGGACGACCACATCATCGAAAAGAAGGACAAGACAGAGGACGAGCCGGTGCAGTTCTACAGCGGCAAGACACCTGCGCTCTTCGAAATTGTGGTGAACCAGGTGAACAAGAATGCAATCAGCGGGTACCTCTCCGTACCGAAGGGTTCGTAGCAGCGAGCTGCACTGACCCGGCCACTGGCACTTGCTGATAACGCCGTTTGCGCAGCATGATGAAGCCATGCCTCCACAGGAAAAGCCGCGCAACACGCCGCGCCAGGTGCTTTTTGCAAGCCTCGTCGGCACGACGGTAGAGTTTTTTGATTTCTACATCTACGCCACGGCGGCGGTGCTGGTGTTCCCGGCACTGTTCTTCCCTAAAAGCGATCCGCGCTCGGCTACGCTGGCATCACTGGCGACGTTTGCCATTGCCTTCATCGCGCGACCCATCGGAGCGGCAGTCTTTGGGCACTTTGGCGACCGCGTGGGCCGCAAGACGACGCTGGTACTGGCGCTCAGCACTATGGGAATTTCTACCGTTGCCATTGGCGTGCTGCCCACGTACAAGACGCTGCACGTGGGTGCGTCTCTTTTGCTGGCACTGTGCCGTTTCGGCCAGGGCATCGGGCTAGGTGGTGAGTGGGGCGGCGCGGTGCTGCTGGCGACGGAAAACGCGCCGCCGGAAAAGCGGGCGTGGTACGGCATGTTTCCGCAACTGGGCGCGCCGGTGGGCTTCTTCTTCTCGAGCGGAGTGTTCCTGCTGTTGTCGCGCTGGCTCTCCAACGACGAGTTCTTCCGCTGGGGCTGGCGGCTGCCGTTCCTGGCCAGCGGCGTGCTCGTGCTGGTGGGGCTATATGTGCGGCTGACCATCACGGAGACGCCGGTGTTTCAGGGCGCGCTGGACCGGCAGGAGCAGGTGGCGGTGCCGCTGCTGGCCACGATCACCCAGCATGGGCGAGCCGTGTTTGCGGGCATTCTGGTGTGCCTGTCGACGTTTGTGCTGTTCTACCTGATGATCGTCTTCACGCTGTCATGGGGCACGGGGCACATGGGCTACAGCCGCGGCACATTTCTTCTGATGCAGCTTGCAGGCGTTGTCTTTTTTTCCGGCACCATCCCGCTGGCTGCGGTGCTGGCAGAGCGTGGCCGCAAGCGCGTAATGATCGGTATCACGGTCTTGATTGGCATCTTCGGGCTGTTTCTCGCGCCCCTGTTCCAGGCCGGCCCACGCGGCGCGTTGCTGATGCTGATCGTCGGCTTGTCATTGATGGGGCTGACCTACGGTCCGCTGGGTACGGTGCTGTCGGAAATGTTTCCCACGCCGGTGCGCTATACGGGCAGCTCCATGGCATTCAGCATTGCAGGTATCGTCGGTGCGTCGTTGGCCCCATATATTGCCACCTGGCTGGCTGGCCAGTACGGCCTGCAGTACGTGGGCTATTACTTGAGCCTGTCTGCCGTGCTGACGCTGGTGGGGCTGCTCATGATCCGTGAGACGAAATACCATGACATGGCGGCTGCAGCGGAAGCACCGTAATCTGACCAGCTAACCGGATCGGCCCTGCTCACTGTGGTGCTGAAGAGAAGTCGACTTGTGAAGACATAACGGGTGTGATGGCGCGGGCTTTCTGCTGAATCAGCCCGCGCCGAAGTTAGTTGACGGTGGGCATCATGCCGCCATCCACGCGAAAGTTTGCGCCTGTGATGAAGTCGGCCAGTGGGCTGGATAGAAAGGCGACCATATTGGCGATGTCGACAGGTGAGCCGATTCTTCCCGCTGGCAGACGTGTCTGCTGCACATAGAACTGCTCAAAGGCATCGAAATCGTACGCCTGCCCTTGTGCAGTCATCATGTCGCGGGCGCCTGCTTCCATGCCGGGTGTGCGGATCGGCCCCGGGCTCACCGTGTTTGCCGTAACGCCAGTGCCGCCAAGCTCCTTTGCCAGCGAGACCGCCTGGGCGATGTTGGCAGCCTTGGTGGTGCCGTAGTTCGCAACCGGCGGGCCGGGCATGGGTCCCATGAAACTGCCGAGCATGATGACCCGGCCCCATTTCCGCTCGACCATGGCAGGAACGAGCTGCGTGACCAGGCGCACGACCGATCCCACATTTGCGTTGTACAGGTCCACCCACTCGCTTGCCGTTGTTTGCAGCCAAGGCTTCATGGGGAATGCGCCAGCGTTATTGACGAGGATATCGACGCCTCCAAAGGCTGTAAGCGCGGCTTCCACCACCTGCGCCGCTTGCTCGTCACTCCCCAGCTCGCCTACCGCGGCAACAGCCGTGCCGCCCCCTGCCGTAATCTCCTGCACCACCCGTCTGGCTTCCTCGTCTCGCCTTCCATGGACGATGATGCGAACACCCTCAGCAGCGAGTGTTTTTGCGATCTGCTCACCAATACCGCTTGTGCTTCCCGTGACCAGGGCACGCTTCCCACTCAAGTTCAGTTCCATAGGCTCTACTCCTTAGTTACATAGCGTTCGTTATGAAACAAAGTGTCCACCTCTTGCCTGCAGCGTGTCAAGCGTTTCATACTGAATGCTATGAAAAGCGTGGCGTTCTCCCCGAAAAGGCGTCCAGGGCGGCCCCTGTCCTTTGATCGTGAGGCAGCACTGGACCGGGCCATGCGGCAGTTCTGGAGTACTGGTTATGAAACAACAAGCATTGCCGATCTAACACATGCCATGCACATCACGGCACCCAGCCTCTACACCGCTTTCCATGACAAAGAGGCTCTTTTTCTTGAGTGCGTCGCGCGCTACAGTAATCCCGGGCCGAAGACGACCGCCGAGCTCATTGCAGAAGCGCCATCGGCTCGCCAGGCGGCACGCAGCCTTTTGGAGACTGCGGCGCACTGGTTCACGCAACCCGGTGCGCCTGCTGGTTGTCTGGTGGCCAGTGCTGCATCCGCCGGGTCCGTAGCATCGCAGAAGGTGCGAACGGCTCTGACGCAAGTGCGGCACGAGACGCAGGTTGCCCTGCAGAAACGGGCAGAGCAGGATGTCCGCGAAGGGTATCTGCCCAAAACTGCCAGGCCGAAAGCACTTGCGGCCATGACGATGGCAGTCGTGCAAGGCATGTCGACCCTCGCACGGGACGGAGCGGAACGAGAGCTGCTGCATGCCGTCGCACAGACCTCGTTGGCGGCTTGGCCGTTGAGCGAGTCCTGATAGACGCGACATGGAAACGTCTAAGGCACACAGCCGGGCATCATCATAGAGCCGTCAAGAAACGTGATGCTGACGGGCGTGCCCGGACCGCCGACGTTGCCACGTGCGCCGTCGGCGGTGTCCTGCACCGACGGAGCGTCTTTGCCGCGCAGGCCATTGGGCAGGATGACGTGGCTAGCATTATGTATCGGAGCGTAGCAGCATGAACCCCTACACCGGCAGTGTCCGGCGCCTTCGCAAAAGAGCGTGAGAAGAGCAGTGTGTCGTATGTCTGCGCAGCACTATCGCAAGACCAGCCCGGTCAGTGCACTGACAAACGCGATGAAACCGCCAATCGTCCTGACAAGATGGAAGTAGAGCCATCGGTCGCGAACGGAAGCCCAGTTACCCGGGGCAGCGTGTGCATCCCACTGCGCAATCGCGCGATTCATAGGAACTTCCACGGTGACCGTCACGATGAGACTGACCAGGAAGATCACAGCAGCCCAGGCAAACAGCCAACGCGCTCTGCCGCGGCTAAGCAGCGCGGCTACGGCGAGCGACAGCATGGTTACATTCCACAACGGCGGCAGAACGCGACGAAACAGCGCGTCCATCACTTGATGTTCGGTGACCCATGCCGAAGCGGAAAGCAGCCGGTGCGTGTACTGGTCCATGCCAGTGCCAAACATCAATCCGGCCATCATGCCGACAAGAAGCACGGCGAAGAAGCGCTCGACGAACGTCATTGTCTCCCGCATATACGAACCCCCGACCAGCATTGCGCGGTGCGTGCCCATCGTATACGCATCCTCAGAAATGTGTGGCCCTTTTTTGACGGATGTTCGGCCACACTCAGGCGAGAGCCGGGTGCCGCAGGTGAAAGCCGGTTTTCTCCTGGTAGAGCTTTGCGAAGGCACACAGGCGCGCGTCGTCATAAAGCCGCCCCAGGAAGGTGATGCTGACCGGCGTGCCCGGACCACCTACGTTGCCCCGAGCGCCCTCCGCAGTGTCCTGCACGGGTGGAGCGTCCTTGCCGCGCAGGCCGTTGGGCACAATGATCGCGGGATGTCCGCTCAGGTTGGTGGCTGTCAGCTGTGGGCCGCCGCTGGGCGTCACAATGATGTCGACGGTGCGGAACAGCTCGGCCATCTGCTCGATGAGCACGGAGCGGGCGCGCATGGCCTGCACGTAGTCCACACCACTGTAGAGGCGCGCAGTGCGAAAGGTGTTGGGCCAGTCGTACGCGGCCTGCGCGGTCAGCAGGGTGTCACGGCCGCTGCGGGTGAGTTCGTCGAAGGCGGCGGCTGCTTCCACGCTCAGCACCTTGCTCATAGAGCTGTAGGGTAGGTCCGGCAACTTGACCGGAATGAGGTGGACACCCATGCCGCGTAACACATCCAGTGTGGCGCGGTCGTACTTGTTGTCGTAGCGCTGCCGCTCAAAGGTGCGTTGGCGCTGTGCCGCACTCTCCCTGCGCTGAGCGTCCGTTTCGGGATGATCGCTGGAGGCCTCGGGTGTGCGCAGGAACGGTTCAACAAACCCGCTTTCGAGGTAGCCGACGCGTACTGTGCTGACGTCGGAAAGCGGCATGTAGGAAAACTCTGCCGCGCGCACGGCTGCGTCCTTACCGTCCGGGCCATGGATAGCCTGCATTACCAGCGCTGCATCCTCCACGCTGCGGGTGATCGGCCCGAGCTTGTCCATGGACCAGCTGAGCGCCATGGCCCCGGTACGCGGCACAAAGCCGAAGGTGGGTCGCAGGCCGGTAACGCCGCAGCGCGTGCATGGCGACGAGATGGAACCCAGCGTCTCCGACCCGATGGCGAAGCCGACGCAACCCGCGCTGACCGCCGAGGCCGGACCGGCGGACGAGCCACTGGAGCCCTGCGACGGGTTCCACGGGTTACGCGTGCGTCCGCCGAACCACACATCGCCCTGCGCCAGCGCGCCGAGCGTTAGCTTGGCGACCAGCACCGCGCCCGCCGCATCCAGCCGCTGCACCACGGTGGCGTCCTCATCGAACGTCTGGTGCTCCATGCCGCCGGCACCCCACGTCGTCGGGTAGCCTTTGACGCTGAGCAGGTCCTTCGCGCCCCACGGAATGCCGTGCAGCGGCCCACGGTAGTGCCCCGCGGAAATCTCGCGGTCGGCCTGCGCGGCCTGTGCGAGCGCGCGCTCCTCCGTCAGGGTGATGACGAACTTCAGTTGCGGATCGTAGCGCTTCAGCCGCGCAAGGTAGAGCTTGGTGAGGCCGGTTGAAGTGACAGCGCCATGCTTCAACCAGTCGTTGAGTTGCAGCACGCTTGCAAAGGCGAACGGCTCCTCTTGTTTGGGGTCACCACTCAGCAACTGCTTGTCGGCGCTGCTGTAGTGTCCGTTGTCAAAGCCAGCCAGAAGAGTCGAGCTTGCACTCGGTTGCGGCGTGCTCACAGGTGCTCGGTTCTGTTGCGCCGCTGGTAGAGGATCGAACACGATCGCGGGCGCAACCGCGTTGGGCAAGTGCAGGTCGCGGATAGCCTGCAGGCCAGCGCGCTGTTCGCGCACACCGTCCAGCATCATTGTCTTCTGCTCGGCGGTCAACGTGATGCCTGCAATCGCCGCTGCGGCATCCAGCATCTCTGGCGTAATCGGCGGAAAGCTCGAGATCGCCAGCGCCTGAACGCTGCCCGCAGAGGTGGGGCCTGCAGGAGCGCCCTGCGCATGGGCGGCCTGTACCGCGAGCGTGGCCAGGGCTCCGGGCAGCAACGTCTCCGCAAAGCCCGCGGCGGCGCAGCGCTGAAGAAACTCTCGTCTGTCGATCATGGCTTTCACTGTACCGCGAATGGAGCGTCTGATTGCAATGGCGGCAAGCGGCCTGCTTCGACAGTGCTGCGGCAGCCGTCTTATGCAACAGACATGAAAGCCCTTTCCGTTGTCATCGCTGCCGCCCTGCTTACCTCTGCTGTACATGTGGCTTCCCAGGCAGCACACCCGCATGCCATACCAGGGCGTACTGCCGAGCCTGCAATGCAGGTGGTGGGCTACTTTCCCCAGTGGGGCATTTACAACCGCCGCTACGTGCCGCTCGACTTGATCAAAAGCGGTGCCATGCAAACGCTGACGCAGATCAACTATGCGCAGGGCAACATCAAGGACAATGCATGCGTCATTGCCGATCCGCTGGCGGACCTAAATGCGCCTTTCAAGGCGGAGGACTCCATCGACGGCATGACGGACACACCCGATGCACTGCTGCGCGGAAATTTTCATCAGTTGCAACTCCTGCGCAAGCGATATCCCAAGGTGCGCGTTCTGATTTCACTCGAGGGCAAGCGACAGCTGTTTGAGGAGGCAGCAAAACCGGAAAACCGTGTTGCCTTTGTGCACAGTTGCATCGCCCGCTTTTTGCAGGGGCACGTTGCGCCCGGGGTGGAGGCATCGCATCTCTTCGATGGCATTGACGTGGACTGGGAGTACCCAGATGCGGAGCACGCAGACGACTTCTGTGCGTTGATGGCCGAGTTTCGCCGCCAGATGGACGCGCTGGAGCCTGTCGGCACGCTACCCCGTGCCAGGAATCGTAGCGCGACCGGCTATACGCTTTCCATCGCAACCGGAGCCTCGCAAAAGAATATCGGTCCCGTGGACTGGGTGCGTGTCGCGAAAAGTGTCGACCAGATCGGAGTCATGACATACGACTTCCAGGGTCCGTGGAGTCACGACACGGGGTTTGTTGCGCCGCTTCAGTCGAACAGTCCGCAGGCAGAGACGGTTGCGTCCGTCATGGAGGCCTACTTGGCGGCAGGCGTTCCAGCAGGGCAGTTGCTGCTTGGCCTGCCGTTCTACGCATACCAGTGGCATAACGTCAGTGCAGGCGCGCGCAACGGTCTGTACAGCCATGGTGATCCCGTCCGCGGCAACCTAAACCAGTCCACCGCGGCTGGTCTGCTGGCAGCGTCGCCTGATGCAAAGCTGTATCGCGACCCGGTCTCCCAAGCTCCATGGATTTACGACGGTGATACCTTCCTGACGTTTGAGGATGCTACGTCTCTGAAGGCGAAGCGGGCGTTTGCGCGCGCGCATGGGCTGGGTGGCATGATGATTTGGGAACTGAGCGGCGACACGGTGGATGCGCAACTACTGCAGGCGTTGCGGCCGTAACTGCTTTTTGTAGGCGTTGACGAGCAGGCGGGCCGGACTATGCGACAACAAGGTACAAAACGACTCGGCCCGGCAGAGTGCCGGGCCGATCGAGTCGATACGCCAAACGCTATGCAGTCAGCTTGCGACGGCGCAGCATGGTGGTGGCGGCACCGATGAAGCCGGTACCGAGCAGAACGAGCGAGCTCGGCTCTGGTGTGACAGCGACGGACGGGATAAAGCCCGCAACGGTTGCGGTCTGGTTGTCCTGGAAGCTCAGGTTGCCAGCTGTGAAGTTGGTCGCGCTGGTCTGGATGAGCAGGTAATCCGAACTCGCACCCTTGCCGATGGCATTTGTAAAGTTGAAAGCGATTGTGCCGGCAGTGTCGGTGATCGTGGTAGGAGCAATACCGCCGTTTGAACTGTTGTACCCAACATTGTAGGTGAACATGCTGGTGAACGGACCTGTGCTGACGCGCTCGATAGCGTCGGTGCTCGAAGAACTGTTATTCACCTGAATGATGAATGTGAGGCACTGACCAGCGGTAGCGCACAAGGTGTTGCTGCTGTCACGGAAGACATTCTCGATGTAGTTACCGCTGAAGGTCGAGCTCATGCCAGCTGGAGCCTGGGAGGTGAAAGCCGTGGGGACATTGGCTTGGCTCGTTCCACCTACAAAGGTCAGGGAGCCGGGTGTGATTGGTGCTGCAGTGACGGTGCCACCGGCGGCGATGGGGGTTGCACTGGCGGCACCGCAGGCCGCAAGGGCCAGGGCAGAGGTTGCGAACAGACGGGAGAAGCGGTTCATACGGTTTAGAACTCCTGGGGATTCGTTCCCTCGCTCCACAAAGTGATATCGCGGGGGATACCAGACCACTATAGCCAGTACCCGACAGAACTTGAGAAAAACTTTCTTATTTTTTCGTTCTGCATCGGAAAATTTTCGGCGATATAAACAACAGCCCGGAATGGTCCTGGTATGTTCCTCTCTGACACAGAGCAAAGAGCGGGATGACTGTTGTTGCCCTAACGTGTGGGTATCCTGCGTTGCCTAATCCACGCCAACCAAAGCACATACCAACGGTGTGTGTTGCGCGGTACTGGTGCTCTTCATGCGAGTTGCACTGGTGACAACACCTAAATATCCAGGTTTTTGACGTCCAGTGCGTTTTCCTCAATAAAGCGGCGCCGACTTTCCACATCCTCCCCCATCAGCGTAGTAAAGATCTCCTCTGTTGCCGCTATATCCTCGAGCCGGACCTGCAGCAGCGTGCGACGTTCTGGGTCCATGGTCGTCTCCCAGAGCTGCTCGGCGGTCATTTCGCCCAGGCCCTTGTAACGCTGCACCTGGTATTCCTTCTTGCCCTGCTCAATCACGTACTCGAACAGGTCGCGCGGCGTCTGCTTTTCGACCGGATCTTGCGCTGCCTTGGCTGGTTTACGTGCAGGACCTTTGGCTTCCGTCGCCGTACCGGGAGCGGCGGCGATGACATCTACGACGCCCTCGGTTTCGCTTACCTCTTCGGCTTCGTCTTCTGCGGCAATGACAGCCTTGCTGTCTTTGGTTTTGACGGCGTATTCGACAAAGAACGGCGGCTTCAGATACTCGCGGATCTGAGCGTACTTGCCCAACATCTGCCGCATCTCCGGGCTGTTGACGCTGGTGAAATCAATCAAGCGGTGTGCGCCCTGAGCGTCCACATATTCCAGCGACCAGGTGCCGTGTTCCTCGTCGCGTACCAGCTCGCCGACCGACTTGAACTGCCAATCCTTGGAGATGGACTTCAGGAACTCGGCCATGGACGAGAGCTTATCCGTGGACTCGAAGTCTACCCGCTTGGCTGGTTCCTTTCCCTCGTTCGCAAAAAGTTCGGCCACCTTGGCGGTCACGCGCTCATTGCGAAAGCGCTTGTCCGCCTTGTCGAAGAAGCCCAGGTACTCGTTGAGGCCGCCCATGAACTTGGTCAGTTCCGAGCCCTCTACGGATGGCCCGTTCTCGCGCCCGGCTTCGCCCGTTCGGGGGCCGTAGTGGACGATCATGCCGTCGGCGGCACGCTTAACCATGACTTTAACGAAGTCGCGGTCATCCTTGATGTACTGCTCGAACTTGCCTTTCTTGATCTTGTAGAGCGGTGGCTGTGCAATGTAGACGTGGCCGCGCATGATCAGCTGCGTCATGTGCCGGAAGAAGAAGGTCAGCAAGAGCGTACGGATGTGCGAGCCGTCCACGTCGGCGTCCGTCATCAGGATCAGCTTGCCGTAGCGCAGCTTTTCGAGCGAGAAGTCGTCCTTGCCGATGCCGGTGCCCAGCGCCGTGATCATGGCGCGAATTTCCTCGTGCCCCAGCATCTTGTCGTAACGGGCCTTCTCCACGTTCAGAATTTTGCCTTTGAGCGGCAGGATGGCCTGGAAGCGACGATCTCGGCCCTGCTTGGCGGTGCCGCCGGCGGATTCACCCTCAACCAGGTAGAGCTCACAGCGGTCGGGCTGGCGTTCGGAGCAGTCGGCCAGCTTGCCAGGCAGGCCACCGCCGTCCAGCGCGCCCTTGCGGCGGGTCAGGTCGCGTGCCTTGCGTGCGGCTTCACGAGCACGTGCGGCCTCGATGGCCTTGTTGATGATCTTCTTCGCGACTTGCGGGTTTTGCTCGAAGAAGACGCCGAGCCGCTCGTTGACGAACGACTGCACCTGTCCGCTGATGTCGGAGTTGAGCTTGCCCTTGGTCTGGCCTTCAAACTGAGGCTGCGGCAGCTTGACGCTGACCACGGCCACCAGGCCCTCGCGCACGTCGTCGCCGCTGAGCGACTCCTTCAGGTCTTTGAAGAGGCCCAGCGACTGACCGGCGGCGTTGATCGTCCGGGTTAGGGACGTGCGAAAGCCGGAGAGATGCGTGCCGCCGTCGACCGTGTTGATGTTGTTGGCGAAGCTGAACACTGTTTCGGAGTAGGCGTCGTTATACTGCAGCGCGATCTCCATGACCAGTTGGCCGCGCTCCGCCTCCATATAAATGGGCTTCTCGTGCAGCACGGCCTTGCCCTTGTTCAGGTGCCGGATGAATTCTTCGATGCCGCCCTTGTACTTGAACTCGGCGGCTTTGTACTCGCCCGTTTTGGCGTCGGTGGTGCGCTGGTCCGTGAGCGTGATGGCGATGCCCTTGTTCAGGAAGGCAAGCTGCCGCAGGCGTCCAGCCAGGATGTCGTAGTTGTACTCGTGAACGCTAAAGATGGACTTATCGGGCAGGAAATGGACTTTGGTGCCGCGCTTCTGCGTGTTGCCTACCTGGCGCACGTCGCTGATGGGGTCGCCCTTGCTGTAGTCCTGCTGCCAGGTGTGGCCGTCGCGCCAGATCTCAACATCAAATTCTTCCGAGAGCGCATTCACGCAACTGACGCCCACGCCGTGCAGACCGCCAGATACTTTGTAGCTGCTGGCGTCGAACTTGCCGCCTGCGTGGAGCTTGGTCAGTACCACCTGGACGGCAGGCATCTGCTCGCCATTGCCCAGGTCCTTCATGTCCACGGGTATGCCGCGGCCATCATCGACCACAGTGATGCTGTTGTCTACATGGATGGTGCAGTCGATGCGCGTGGCATGGCCGGCCAGCGCCTCGTCCACGGAGTTGTCGACAACCTCATAGACCAGGTGGTGCAGGCCTTGCTCGCCGGTGGAGCCGATGTACATGGCCGGGCGCAGCCGAACAGCCTCCAATCCTTCAAGGATCTTGATGTTGGCGCTGGTATAAGACGGCTTGCCGGTTTCAGAGGTGATGGGCTCGGCGGTGTTGGTTGAATCGGTCTGTTGCAGGTCAAGCAGGGGCGTTTCGGTGGCCATTCGTCTCCTGAAGTTCGGCGAGCGCAAACCGCTGAAAAACGCAGACGATGCAGGATTTCCGGAGGGCTCTGTACAGCAGTAAGTTTATCATTCTGCTCAACAGAAAGTTGTTGCATCTGCTGCCGCGTAGCATCAGACTGTCAGTGAGGAAGTAATGATTCAGTCCATAACCGAGTCCAACGCTGCCCTGGTGCGCGCGCTTGAGGATGAGCGCTACCAGTGGCGAACCATAGACAGCTTGTCTGAGGATTTGGGTTTGACGCGCGAGGAAGTTGCCAGGCGGCTTATGGAACTCAACGGACAGCTTCTACGCTCTTCCATCCCCGATGACCTTGGACGGTCACTGTACACGACACGGCGGCACTACCAGGCGACGCATACATTTGGAGAGCGTCTGCTGGCGGCAATCGCGGACAGAGTTGCGTGACTTGGGACCATCGATACACGTCCTTCTTCTTTGGAGCTATTGGCGGACTTGCTATTAATCTGTTGCGGTGGGTAGTCGTGGCAAACTCAGACACCGAAGAACGTCCTGTTTTTGACATGTTCTACTGGGGGCAGTTCTTCGGTCTGGCGCTCTTCGGTGGTTCGCTGGCCCTGGCGCATGATCTTACTCACACGATCAGCCCACTTGTTGCTCTCAATGTTGGCTTGTCCATACCGGCATTGGCAAAGGCTGTAGCCGCGGATTTAATCAACGGGCCCAGAAGGCGGACGCGGCGCTGAGCTTCAGATATACTCGAGGAGTTGCGAAATTCGCAGCGCACTCAGCGGTCCTTACCCGCTCTACACAACAGGACACCAAAATGCCCAAATTAAAGACACACTCAGGGGCTGCAAAGCGCTTCAGCAAGACTGGCACCGGCAAGATCAAGCGTGGCCAGACCAAGAAGCGTCACATCCTGACCTCGAAGTCGACCAAGGTGAAGCGCAAGCTGACCGCCCAGGCCTACGTTTCGGATGGCGATCACGCCAAGGTCTCGCGGATGATCCCCTACGCCTGAGCAGTTTATGCAGGCATGAACAGAGTTCCGCTCAGCCGTGCAGGTGGTTCTGCACAACGGTCCGAATGCGACTCCCGGGCCCTCGCACTTGGTAACAGGTGCGATACGAGGCGGAAAGCAGCAAGCGTGTGAAGAGGCTGTAGCCGTGGACAACGGCGACCTTACCTCCAGCCGCTACCAGCGAAGGACGCAAAAGGAGATATACCCATGCCCCGCGTAAAACGTGGCACAAAACGCAACGACCGCCGCAAAAAGATTCTCAAGCGCGCGTCCGGTTATTTTCTCACCAAATCAAAGCTCTACCAGGCAGCGCAGGAGGCCGTCGAGCGCGGACTCAAGTTTGCCTACATCGGCCGTAAGCAGAAGAAGCGGCAGTTCCGCTCCCTGTGGATCGTCCGCATCGGCGCTGCAGCCCGTATCAACGGCATGAGCTACTCTACCTTCATCAGCGGTCTGAAAAAGGCTGGCGTGGAACTCGACCGCAAGGTGCTCAGCGACATCGCTACCCACGACGCAGCCGGATTTGCCACGTTGGCCGGGTCCGCCAAGGCGGCGAACGACAAGGCACGCAGCGAACGGGCGGCTGCGTAGGTAAGGATCAAACGAAAGTGTCAAGGGGTGAACAGACAATCTGCTCACCCCTTTTTGCGTGTAAGAGAAACTGAGATGCTTTACGACAGGTGAGCTTGTATGCATTGCGTTACGATCGGCTCTTTGCTTGCCATGGTGTTGCTACCCGGTCTCGTACAAGGTGCCGTGGCGGCCACGCCTTCTACCGCTAGTCAAGCAGCAAAAACAGACGAACTAACGTCTGCGGAGCGGAGCCTGCTGGGCGAGTACGGGCCGTATCGGGCCAACAACGACCTCCTGCACTACACTCTGACCGTTCGCGCCGACCCGGCCACCGGCACACTGCGCGGCGACAACGACGTGCGCTTCCGCATGCTGGAGGATGGGACCCGCATCCAGCTGGACTTGGCTCGTGAATTGACTGTGGATCGGGTGCTGTTTCGCGGCAAACCTGCCCAGGTTACGCGACAGGGCGAGTCCTTCTATGTGGATGTGCCGGAGACCATGCATCGCGGGAGGACGTACAGCGTAGACGTGGTCTACAGCGGCAAGCCACGCACGGCAGGGCGTTTCGGAGGCATCTCCTTCGAGCAGGATCGGGCCGGTAAGCCCTGGATCTTCACCGCGTGCGAGGGCAACGGCGCACGCGTGTGGTGGCCGAACAAGGACCAGTGGAAGGACGAGCCGCAGGAGGGTGTCGACTTGCATGTACAGGCTCCGACTGGCCTGATGGATGTATCGAATGGACGCCTTGTCAGCCACCGTGACCTGCACGATGGCTTTACAGAGTGGGACTGGCGTGTGACCTATCCCATCAACAACTACGATGTGGCGCTGAACATCGCGAACTACACGCATTGGGCCGACAAGCCGCTTGGGCCGCTTACCATCGATTTCTACGCCAAGCCTGAGGACCTGGACCGTGCCAAACGGCAGTTCGCCCAGGCGCGGCCCATGCTCCAGATTTTCAATGACCGCATTGGCGAGTACCCCTTTGTGCGGGACGGCTACAAGCTGGTGCAGGTGCCGTATGCAGGCATGGAGCACCAAAGTGCCGTCGCGTACGGCAATGGCTTCGAAAATGGGTACGGCAAAACGATGCGCGACTGGACTGGTGTAGGCATCAGCCCCAAGTTCGCCTTCATCATCATTCACGAGAGCGGGCACGAGTGGTTCGGCAATGCCGTGACTGCAGCAGACCCCGCAGACATGTGGATCCATGAAGGCTTCACCACCTACATGGAAGATGTCTATGTGGAGGGCATGTGGGGCAAGCAGGATGCCCTACGCTACGTGAACGGGTACAAGAGCAAGGTTAAAAACCTGCGCCCGATCCTTAGTGAGCGGGGGGTGGGGCGCGAACCAGGCGACGAGGACCAGTACTTCAAGGGTGCGCTGTTTCTCAACACGCTGCGCTCGGTCATTGATGACGATGCAACCTGGTGGGCCACACTTCACGGCTTTTACGAGCGCTTCAAATACCAAACCATCCTGACGGAAGACGTGGTCGCGTACTGGAACACGCAACTGCATGCGGACTACACGCCCCTGTTCAACGAATACCTGCGGCATGCCGCCATGCCTGTGCTGGAGTTACAGTTTGACGCGGCAGCGGGCACGGTCCGCTATCGGTGGCAGGCGAGTGAATCAGATTTCACTATGCCGATTAAGGCTGGCGACCCGCAGCACTGGACCTTGCTGCACCCGACATCGGACTGGCAGACGACGCCCGGCACGCGGGACGCCTTCCAGGTGGCGACTGAGCTGTACTACGTCCGCATCCGCCGCGACGGCGTAGAAGAACCGCTGTCCAAGCCTGCCGCACCTAGGAGCGCGACAAAGCCGCAACCCGGCGTATGATGCGGGAGCCGCAGCGGTAAGCTAGTGCCATGACGACTAGCGACACCGTTGACTTTGAAGCAGTGGACCAGGATGGCACCGCGGTACGTCTGTCGCAGTTCCGCGGCAGTCCTGTGGTGCTGTTCTTTTACCCGCGGGCCGATACACCCGGTTGCACCAC
>CALMRM010000233.1:22579-33627 GCA_937871605.1 uncultured Terriglobus sp.
TACAGGCAGAGTTCCGCAAAGTATCGCCAGAGGGTCACGCGGCAGAGATGCTGGTGTTTCTGCGAGAACAGGCAAACGGGGCTAAGCCGCTGGCACGGTGATGATTGTTTCCGGCGCAAAGACAGCCTCTGTGCCACGGGCTGGAGCCGCGTCTGGCAGTAGTGTCTGGCCTTGCTTGCCTTCGGCTGTAATGACCTCTGAGAGCACCTGTTCGCCGTTGATGCTGACCACCTGCAACGAGAGAACACCGCTGCTGCCAACATCGCCTGCGGGTGCGGCCGCCACGACCGTTAGGGTCACGGGTGCCCCGCTAGGCAGTCGGCCGAGCGCTTCTGTCAGAACCCCGTGAACGGTATCGCCATTCTTTGTGTGACCGGAATCGATGGTTTGCTGCAGGCGCAGATGAATGGGCGTCCCTGCGGCAATGCCAAGTGCGTTGTGCGGCATGCCAACGCCCGGCAGCGCTACCGCCTCGGCACTCGCGCTGGACGGGTTCAGCCGATTGCCGCCGATCACGGTAACACTGCTGTTAGCGCCTGGGGCTGGCGTTGCAGGGCTTGCCGTTGTGCCTGGTGTTGACGAGCGAGCCTGTGCTCTGCCCTGCCGTGATGCCCCTCTACCTGCTGTTGCACCCGCGCGTGGCGTACGGCTGCCGTTCTGCGGGGCTGCCTGTGAAGCACCAGTGCCGCTGACTCCTGCCGGCGTGGCCTGCTGCGTTTGTGGCGTGGCCTGCGCGCCCGTGTTCTGCGCGCTCACGCAGAGTGGGCAACCAACGGCCAGCAGCAGGGTTAAGAAGAGGACTCTCATGCCATTCAGACCGGTTCGGATGAGGCGCGCCGGTGCGCAGGTTGCAGGCGTGTTGAACGATTCGGGGACGGGTGAGCGCATCTGACACTGCAGGATAACCCGTAGTCAGGTAAGGGAGGAACAGAACTGTGGCGTGCAAGCACAGTGTGATCGTGGGTGCAGGCCCCACGGGCCTGGCGCTGGCCGGGGAAATGCACCGCCTGGGCGTGCCGATGCACCTGTTAGAAACGCACGCTGCACCATTGCCTCTCGCGCTGTAGCCATTCATGCCCGCACGCTGGAGGTGTTGGCGCCACTTGGAGTGACGAAGCGCCTCCTCGGGCGTGGATTGCAGCTGCACGTGATCCGTATGCACGAGGGCGTTACGCGCGTATGCACGTCAATTTCGACGAGATCGCAGGTGCCCACCCTGCAGCATGCATTGGCGGAGCGCCTGTCAGAGGTTCAGTTTCTTGAAGACAGTATCTGGAATGGCTTTGATCACAGTCATGATGGGCCACCAGATGCCGGGAACGTAGAGGATGCCACCCGTTCCTTTGGCGATGCGGGCGGCAATGGTTTCCGCCACCTTTGCCGGATCGGCGAACTTCTCGCTGCCCTTCATGCCTGTCGTCATACTGGTTTTCACCGGACCGGGCTTGATGGTGAGCACCGCCACGCCCTCGCGGTCGATGCGATTGCGTAGGCCGTCAGTAAATGCCGTTAGCCCGGCCTTCGAGGCGCCATACACATAGTTTGACTTGCGCCCGCGGTCGCCCGCGACGGAGGAGAGCACGGCCAAGGTGCCATGACCCTGCTTGACCATGAAGTTGGCCAGCGTTGTCAGCAGGCTGACCGGCGCGGTGAAGTTGGTGTGCAGAATCGCTTCGGCGTGCACCGTATCCTGCTCTGCCCGCGGCTGTTCGCCCAGCACGCCCATGGCCAGGTAGGCTACGTCCAGGCCGCCCAGCGAGGTGATGGCGTGCGCCAGCAGGTCGCCGTGGTGCTGCGTATCGTTCAGGTCCAGCACGGCGGTATCCACGTAGGCTGCGCCACGCACGCGCAGGTCTGCCGCCACGGCCTCCACCTTGTCTGCGGCTCGCCCCACCAGGAAGAGGTTAGCTCCCTGCTGCGCCCACAGGCGGCATGTGGCTTCTGCAATGCCAGAAGTTGCGCCCAGCACCAGGTACCGCTTGGGCGTATGGGACATATCGCGCGGGCGCAGCGGCGCGTCAGCAGGGTCAGAGATGGGCTGGGTGGCCATGTGTGCTTTCAGACTAGCGCAACCGCAGCAGATGGCGCTGCACGCCAGGTCTGCGCCGGTAGCTGTCCAACTTGGTAAAGTAGAGGGAGGGCACAGACCCAGTTGCACCCCGCCCGCTTGCGGAGGCGAGTGGCACCCGCAGGAACCTTCCACCGGACATCACACCGTGTGACCCGGCACCACCAGCGGCAGGCATGCGCCAGCCCGGAAAGAAGTTCGATGAAGATTGTTCTCGCCGAAAAGGTTTCGCCCGCAACGCTCGCCGTCTTTAAGGAGGAACCAGGCTGGCAGGTGATCACCGCCGACAAGATCACCAACCTGGAAGGGGAGCTGGCCGATGCCGATGCCCTGGTCGTGCGCAGTGCCGTGCAGGTAACACCAGAGCTGCTGGAGCATGCGCCGAAACTGCGCGTGATTGGCCGTGCCGGAGTCGGCGTGGACAACATCGATGCAGGCGCCGCCACCAAGCGCGGCATTGTGGTGATGAACACGCCGGGTGCCAACGCCGTAGCCGTGGCAGAGCTAACGCTGGGCCTGATGATCACGATGGCACGCCAGATCCCCAAGGCGACGGCCGCACTGCACAGCGGCAAGTGGGAAAAGAAGAGCCTGCAGGGCACAGAACTGCGCGGCAAGACGCTCGGCATTGTGGGCCTGGGCCGCATCGGGCTTGAGGTGGCGCGTCGCGCGCGCAGCTTTGGCATGGACCTGATTGGCTACGATCCGTTCGTCGCACCGGTGATTGCGCGTGAGAATGGCGTCACGCTGGTCAACATCGACGACATCTTCAAGCAGTCCGACTACCTTTCACTGCACGTGGGTCTGACGCCACAAACGGAAGGCCTGATCAATGCGCACAGCATCGCCATCATGAAGAAGGGCATCCGCATTGTGAACTGTGCGCGTGGCGAGTTGATTGTGGATGAGGCTCTTGTCGAAGGCCTGCAGAGTGGCACGGTGGGTGGTGCCGCGCTCGATGTGTTCCGCGAAGAGCCGCTGAAGAACTCGCCGTATTTCGCACTGGAGAATGTCGTGCTCACGCCCCATTTGGGAGGCTCCACGGACGAGGCACAGGAAGCCATCGGCATTCAGCTGGCGCAGCAGGTGAGCGCCTACCTGAAGCTGGGTGTGGTGCAGAATGCCGTCAACGTGCCGTCGCTGTCGCGTGAGGAGTACGTGGAAGTTGCCCCCTTCGCTGACCTGGCGGAGCGCCTTGGCACCTTCCTGTCGCATGCCACGCCCGGCAACCTCGAGAATTTGGAAATTGCCTATGCGGGCCGCATTGCTGCAGGCAAGACGGACATGATTCGCAATGCCGTGCTGGCGGGCGTACTGCGCGATTCAGAAAACGTGAACCATATCAATGCGTTCTCAATCGCAGAGGAGCGCGGCCTGCGCGTGCAGGAGGATAAAAAGGAGTTTGCCAGCGGTGGCGCGGGATCGGTGCTGAAGCTGGCGCTGCACTCCGCAGACGGCGATGCGACTGCCAGCGCCACGGTGCTGCACGGCTCTGCGCCGCGACTCCTGTCGCTGGATGGCATCGATATTGAAACGCCGCTCACCGGCACGCTGCTGGTCATCCGCAATCACGACGTGCCGGGCGTTATCGGGCGCATTGGCACGGTGCTGGGCGAGCATGGCGTCAACATCGCAAACTTCGCGCTGGGCCGCAGCGTGCGTTCCCAGCGCGTGCCGCAGGGCCAGGCGCTGGCCGTGGTGCAGATCGAGGCAGGCAGCAGCAAGATAAACACTGTGATTGCTGCCCTGCGCAAGGTGGATGCCATTGCCAGCGTGCGACTGGTCGAATTGCAGTAAGGGTGGAGAGAGAACGACGCTATGCCGATGTACGAATACCAGTGTGCGCAGTGTGGTCGCCGGACGGAGAAGCGCCAGAAGTTCTCTGACGCGCCGCTGACGGAGTGCCCCTTCTGTGGTGGTTCGCTGAAGAAGCTCATCTCAGCGCCAGCCGTGCAGTTCAAGGGCGGCGGCTGGTACGCCGATGGCTACGGTTCCAAAAAACCAGCGGCGAACAACTCGAGCGAGACCGGTGCCTCCAGCAGCGCCACCAGCGACGGCGCGAGTGCAACCAGTGCGGATAGCGGCAAGTCCTCTTCGGGGGCGTCCTCAGACTCGTCGTCCAGCAGCTCGGCCTCCGGCACTTCGGGTGGCGCAGCCTCGTCCGCAGCGAGCGCGGCCAGCAAGTAGTCAGCTCGGCGAACGTAAAGGGTACAGTGCTGACTGTGCCCTGTGCGCGCTGACTTACTGCTTCTTGGGGTCGTTCGGGTTGGGCGGCACCTTCTTGCCTGCACGCCTCGCCTCTGCCAATCCAATCGCAATGGCCTGCTTAGGGTTCGTCACTTTCTTGTTGCTGCGGCCAATGGTGAGTTTGCCTTCGTGCATCTCGTGCAGTTCCTGACCCACCTGCTCCGACGCAGCTGGAGAGTATTTCCGCACCGCCGTCTTCTTGGCCACAGACTTCTTTGCAGCAGGCTTCTTAGCGCTTGTAGTCGCTACCTTCTTTGCGCTTACCTTCTCTGCCGATTTCTTCCCGGCAAACGCGGATGTCGCAGCACCCTTGACTGTGGATTTCTTCGCTATGGTCTTCCCGGCAGACGTTGTCTTTTTGGCCTTGGCAGCAGCGAACTCTGATGCAGAGGACTTACTCGTCACACCCTTTGTTGTTGCTTTCTTCAGTGCCATTGCAGTCTCCCTAAGTGGGTGTTCGCGTGCGTCACTGGAGCGGTCAACATGCACAACCACTCAGGGTGCGATCTAAGCGTCTCGCCTGCGACGACGAACGCGTAAGAGCCACAGTACAACAGCACTAGCAACCAACACACCCAGCAGCGTAAGCGCCTGTGGAGACGCGCTGACGCGGTGACGCAGCTTGCCCTGCTGCCATGCAGCCTTCGACAGCACGAGGTCATCCCGCAGCCCCGGCACCGTGACGGCCTGCAGGTCCGTCGTGGGCAGCGAACCAAAGATGCGCTCCGGCGTGGGGATGGCACCTTCCGTGTCCTTGGGCACGGCTTCAATCAAGCGCTGGATTTCGCGGTCGGGCTGGTCGTCAAAGTACTCGGTACGGGCCGTGTTAGGGAACAGCGTGGTGCGCCCTGTCATGTGCTGCTCGATGGCACCTACCACGTCCTGGCACACGCCTAGCGTGTAGTAGCCACCGAAGGGCAACTGCGGGTGCGCCGCGTGCAGGTACGCGTAGGCACGCAGCATCTGGCCGGTCAGCCGCGTGACCTCAACCGCGTGCGCGCCGCGGTATTCATGTGCGTGGCGACCCATCACCCAGGGCTGGTTCAGTTGGTCGTTGGTGCGGAACTCCGCGTGGCCGTCGATGCCGAAGTAGAAGGTGACATCCGCATTGATCTTCGGTCCGGTGACGATCCACTCGTACTCCGCATGCGCCACCGGCACCAGCAGCGGACGTCCGCGCCGCCACCAATGCGCCGTCGGCACAAAGTATTGCGTGTCCAACCAGAACGGCATTTCGACGTCTTTGCCATTGTAGTGAAAGTGGCCGAAGTTCGCGAAGTAACGCGCATCGGCCACGGTCACCCGGTGGCCACTGCTCACCAGCGCTTGCACCAGCGCCTGCGGCGTGGCCGCGGTCTGCCCGCCCAGTGCCGCGTTGAAGGGCTTCGTGGACTTGTAGCCGTTCAGCGAAAGCCGGTTCAGCACCGCAGCCAGCCGTGCGCTCTCCGCGTGCAGGGGCGCGAGCTTCGGGTCAGCTCCGTCGCCGTTCGTCACGGCATCGCTCAGCTTTGTGACAAGTCCCTGATCGGAGAAACCGGAAAACTCAGACGGCACATCGAGGCTCACCGTGCCTGACCGGTCCAGCGCGTACGGTCCGATGTCTGCCTGCTTCAGGTCGGTTCGCTTTGCAGCGTTGCGTTGGCGTGTGAGCAGGTCCTCGCCCGCATTGACCGTGCGCGTGATGCGCCGGATGCCCCAGCCCGGAAACCGGTCGAGCCCGTTCCAGTCCTTGCCTAAAACCAGCGTGCGAAACGTGTCGAAGAGCTCGGGTGTAAGGATCGCACCATTCTTCTGACCTTTGTCGAGATAACCGAGCAGCTGCTCCGTAAAGCCCGGCTGTGCTGACAACTCACGCATCATCTGCGACAGCATGACCGTGTTCGGCGGCATCGCAGACTGGTCCGACTCGATGGCGCGCTGCGTCGTCTTGCCCGCGGCACAACCCGTCAGTAGCAGGATGGAGGACAGCCGAAGAAGTTGCCACACGCGCATGCACCACTTGTGATGCACGCGCGTGCTCGCAGGTTAAGCAAGCGCGAGGCAGTGTTTAGCTGATTGCCTTTGACATCCGATAGTTGTGGATCGGTACGCCACTGAGTAAAAAGTCATTGCGGCGGTCCATTGTGAAGCCCCTACGCTCAAACAGGCGGCGTGCTGCCCCGCTGGCGTCCACCGTTAGGACTTTCATACCAGCCGCCTTCGCCACGATCTCGATGGATGCGTAGAGTGCTGATCCAATACCGCATCCGACAAGATCCCACCGGCAGTAAAGATGGTCGACATGACCGGCTGAATCAAGAGTGCCGTAGCCAACTACAACAGTTTGGGCGTATACCGCGACCAAGACGGTACATCGTTCGGATAGGCGCAGGTAGAAGCCAGGCTCTGGCACAGCAGGGCTCCACACTTCGACCTGCTCAGGCGAGTAATACTTCACGCCAGCATTGCGGACACTGGCGTGGAACAAAGCCGCCAGAGCGTCTGCGTCGCTTGGCTGAAAAGGGCGGATAGTTAGAGCTTTAGCTAACGTCGCTGCCATTCTTTCGTTAACGAAGGTGAGCTACGCCTTATCCAATTTTTTTACCACAAGCTCATTCAGCAGCGCAGGATTTGCCTGCCCCTTCGACAGCCGCATCACCTGCCCGACGAAGAAGGCAGACACCGTCTTCTTGCCGCCGCGGTACTGCTCCACCTGCTTGGGATTGGCCGCGATCACCTCGTCGATCATGGTCTCAATCGCGCCAGTATCGCTGATCTGCTCAGGTTTCTCACGTTCGTACA
The DNA here is from genome assembly GCA_937871605.1 of uncultured Terriglobus sp. Taxonomy (GTDB): domain Bacteria; phylum Acidobacteriota; class Terriglobia; order Terriglobales; family Acidobacteriaceae; genus Terriglobus. Next base: position 29,676 of record CALMRM010000233.1, read on the forward strand.
CGGCAGGGAAGTCCTCGCCCTTTTCGAAGCAGATATCAAACAAGCCCTTTAGCTGCTTCGAAGACAGCTTGCCATCTTCCAGCAGGTCCGCGGCTTGCACAATGCCACTCATCGTCACGGGCGACTGCGCAAGCTCCAGACCGGCGGCGTTCAGTCTGCCGATCAACTCGCCCAGCAGCAGGTTTGCAACACGCTTGGCACTCTTTGCCTGCTTTGCAGCGGCTTCGAACTCGTCGGCAAAGGCGCGCGAGTTGGCGATGGTCGCCGCATCCTGAGCAGAAAGGTCATACTCCTGCACCATGCGCGCGCGGCGCGCCTCCGGCAGTTCCGGCAACGCAATCAGAATGCACTGTTTCCAGGCCGCATCCACGTGCAACGACGGCAGGTCCGGCTCTGGGAAATAGCGATAGTCGTGCGCTGCTTCCTTGCTGCGCATGCTGTAGGTGCGGCCCTCCGCGCTGTTGTACAGGCGCGACTCCTGCACCACGCGTCCGCCGCTCTCCACCACGTCGATCTGCCGCTCGATCTCGTAGTGCAGCGCGTCGCGGATGAAGCGGAAGCTGTTCACATTCTTCACTTCCGCTTTGGTGCCGTACTGCTCCGCGCCCTTCAGCATCACGGAAATATTCGCGTCGCAGCGCAGCGAACCCTCTTCCATATTGCAGTCGCTGACGCCGGTGTACAGCAGGATTTCCTTGAGCTTGGTCAGGTACTCGTAGGCTTCTTCGGGCGTACGCAGGTCGGGCTCGCTCACGATCTCAACCAGTGGCGTGCCGCAGCGGTTCAGGTCGATGTAAGTGCGGTTGGCGCTGTCGGAGAAGCCATCGTGCACGCTTTTGCCCGCGTCCTCTTCCATGTGCAGTCGCGTAATGCCGATGCGGCGCGTGCCGCCCTGGCCATCGCTCACATCCATCCAGCCGTTCTCGGCCAGCGGCTTGTCGAACTGCGAAATCTGGTAGCCCTTGGGCGAGTCCGGGTAGAAGTAATTCTTGCGCGCAAACACGCTGGCTTCGTTCACCGTGCAGTGCAGCGCGGTGGACGCGAGCACTGCAAACTCCACCGCCTGCCGGTTCAGCACGGGCAGCGCGCCGGGCAGCCCCAGGCACACAGGGCAGCAGTGCGTGTTGGGCTCGCCGCCGTACTGGTTGATACAGCCGCAAAACGCCTTGGTGCGCGTCAGCAGTTGCACGTGGACTTCAAGCCCAATGACGGGTTGATACTTCGTAAGAACATCCTGAGCTGGCAGAGTTGTACTCGACATAGGCCTTGCTCTCGATTGTAAGGCGAATCAGACGAGCGCTTTCACCTCGATGCGCCGGTACCAGATCTCCGCAAACTCGATTTCAATGGCAATCTTTCCGCGGGTGAGAGGGATAAAACGTGTGGAATCTGCCGGGTCGGGTTGCTGCAAATTGGTCACGACGTTGACGCAACGACCGTTTACGAGATGCGCCGCACGGTCGCCCTGGAAGATCACCTCAACCGTGTTCCAACCATACAGCTCTTCGAAGTTGCCATCCTTGATTTTGCGGCCAGTGGTCGGTGCCACCGGCGGGTTCGTGTCTCGCGTCTTACTGCTGGCGAACCCGTGCTGCCGGGTCACGTTGTAGCCAAACAGGCCGTTGTCATGGCTTGGCTGCACGCCGCGCACGCCGTCCACCAGGAAGAAATCGCCGACGTCGCCCTCCTCAATCTGGCACTCCACGCAGCGCGGAAACACCCTGTCCGCACCCACCACACCGTATAGCAGGCCATTGTCGCGCTTGGCCACGGCCCGCTGGCCAAACTGCTTTTGCCCCCACTTGTACTCGACGCGGATGCGAACGTTCTCAAACTCCTGGTTCGTCGCCAGATAGCCGGACTCGACGGCTCCATCGTTCAAGCCGTTACCCAAGATGTGCAGCATCTCGTCTTCCATCGCGACGATGCCCCTGCGCTCGGCAACGCCCCGGCCGCTGGTCTGCAGCACGGAGTACCAGCCGGCAAAGTCACGGCCATTGAGTAGCGACACCCAGCCGTCCGCACCAGCGGGCGGCAGTGTTGCTGCTGCGATGGCACTCTGCTGCGCCAGGGCGCTCACGGGCACGAGCGCCGGTACGGCGGCCACTGCGGCACTGCCTGTCAGAAATCGCCTGCGGTTCATCATCCCTCCCTGCCTCACGAATCAAGTATTCCGCTGTCATTCACGTCGATACATCCACCACGTCACTACGGCAACGGCTCATAGCTGACGTAGGCGAAGCGTTGGGAATCAGGCGCCCACGAGCTTACATTGAGCGAACCTTGACCGCCCGTGAAGCTGGTAAGCAGCTTGGGTGTCTTCCCGACGGTGTCGCCAGTTATGGACGTCAGCCTGACTTCCACATGCAGCAGGCGTGAGTTGTGGGTCGGCGTGCCTGCCGGGTAGGCAATGTAGACAAGCTGTTTGCCGTCAGGCGAAAGGTGCGGAAACCAGTCCTCCGCGCCGTCGGAGAGCACCTTCTCCGCCCTGCTGTCATTCGGCCCGGCGCCGCTGGCCGGCAAGCGCCAGATGGACTCCTCACCGGAACGGTCTGAGTTGATGTAGATCCACTTGCCGTCGGGCGAATAGTCCGGGCCATCATCGTGGTGCTTGTCCGCGACCAGCTGCTGCTCCGGCCCGCCACCCGTGGGGATGCTGTAAATGTCGAACTGGCCGCTGCCATTGCGCTGCGCGACAAATGCCATGGTCTTGCTGTCGGGCGACCAGCCGTGAAAGTAGCTTGGTGTCTCTGTAGTCAACTGGCGCACGTTGCTGCCGTCTGCGTTGGCCAGGTACACGTTTGAGCCTTTCGCCGGCGCTACCGTCGCGGAGAAGCCCAGCAGCTTGCCATCCGGCGAAATAGCCTTGTCGTTGTTGCAGCGGTACTGGTCGCCCAGGGGTATGCGGACCGGCGTCGCCGTGTTATCCGGCTGCAAGGGCAGCCTGTAGATCGCTCCTCCCGAGTTGGCAATGAGGTATTTGCCGTTGGGCGACCAGTTGGGTGCCTCCCAAACCGTATCGGCTGAGTAGACTACCTTGGTCGAGCCATCGCGCAGGTCGAAGATCAGGATGCGGCTGCGCACACGCTCTTCCGGATTGGGGTGTGCCGCTGGCGTTGCAGGTGCAGACGGTGGGACTTGCGCGGTGAGCGCTGTCGGCGTAGCCGACGCGAAACACAAGAACCACAACAGCAACGACTGCATGCCGAACATTTCACTCTCCAATGCGTAAGGGCTCAGGCCCGCGGCAGCGCCCTATGGTATGCCACGGCAGGAGCGCTTAGCGAACTGGCCTTGGCTGCCTTGGCTACACTAAGGAGGCATGATTCTGCCATTTGTCCGCGAAATGATCGCGGACCTGGAACACACCGACAGCTTTGAACGCCTGCGCCGCCACCTGAGCGCCGGGAACGGCCGCCGCCGTGTCAGCGGCCTGACCGCGACCGCGCGCGCCATTTACCTGCCGCTGCTGGTGCGTGCCTCCAACGCTCCCGCGCTCATCCTGGTCAGCGACAACAAGGCTGCGGAAGCGCTGCAAAGCCTGCTGAACGCCACTTGCGAGCTGACCGGCGCGCTCAAGTGCGAGGAGGTGTGGCGCCTGCCCTCGCACGACGTGCTGCCGTTTGAAAACCTGTCGCCGCACGCCGAAATCCAGGAGAGTCGCGCCAGCACGCTCTGGAAGATTTGCAGCGGCGCGGCGCGCGTGGTCATTGTGCCGCTGGAAGCTGCGTGCATGCGCCTGTTCAGCCGCGACTACTACGCGGCGCTGGCGCTGGAACTGAAGCGCGGCGAAGAGTACGACACGGCCATGCTGCTGGAGCACCTGCTGACCGTCGGCTACACCCGCGTCGACGTCGTGGAGATGCCCGGCCAGGTGACACTGCGCGGCGGCATCATGGACGTCTACTCGCCAGAGATGGACCGGCCCGTGCGCATCGATTTCTTCGGCGAT
>CALMRM010000233.1:33637-35707 GCA_937871605.1 uncultured Terriglobus sp.
GTCCTCGCCCGTGGACGAAGTTACGCTGCTGCCGTTGACGGAAACACCGGTGACGGAAAAGCTGCTGGGCGCGGTGCATGCACGGCTGGTGCGCGGCGGCACCGCGGGCGCGGACCTCGAGGGCGGCGAAGAGCCGCGCGATATGCAGACGCACGTGGGCAATGTGTCCGTCTTTCCGGGCTGGGAGTTTTTCGCGCCCGTGGCCGGTGCGCACGGCACCGTGCTGGACCTGATGGGGCCGAAAACCCGTGTCTACGTGGACGAGCCCGGCCTGGTCAAAAACGGCGGCGAGCGCTGGTGGAACAAGGTTGAGCAGCGGCACGAACGCAGCGGCATCGGCTCACTGGTGAAGCCGGACGACATCTACATTTCGCCGTGGGAACTGGACGACCGCATTCGCCCGTACCCCGGCATCGAGCTGGATCAGCTGGGCGCGGTCGACATTCTGGACGCAGAGCAGCAGACGCAGAGCGAAATCGAGTTCGCCTCTCGCCCGACGATGCGATTCCACGGCTCGATCCCCGCGTTTACCGAGACGCTGAAGCACCTCCAGCAGCAGGACGCGCGCGTGCTCATCGCGGCTGCCAACCAGGGCGAGGTGGAACGACTCGCGGGCCTCTTGCAGGAGTACGGCGTGCCGTACCGCATCGGCAGCCGCGCGCAGGTCACCAGCGGATCCGCCAGCGTGTACGACGAGGCCAGCTACCTGACCGGTGACATCCGCACGCCCGTCATCGTGAAGACGGCGCTCGCGGGCGGCGTGCAGTTCCTCGATCTCGACAAGGCGACGGCGCGGCAGCTCATCATCTTCGGCGCGCAAGACCTGAACGACGAGGCCGACGTCCACGCGCGGCCTGTCACGCGCAAGTCGAAAACCTCTGCCTTTATCAGCGACTTCCGCGACCTGACCGTCGGTGACTACGTAGTACACGTCGAGCACGGCATCGCGAAATACATGGGCCTGCGCCTGTTTGAGGGCGAGGGCGCGCCGCTCGAGATGATGATTCTCGAGTTTGCCGAGCAGGTAAAGCTGTACGTGCCGCTCACGCGGCTCGACCTCATCCAGAAGTACCGCTCGAGCGAAAGCGGCCCCGCGCCCGAACTGAACAAGATGGGCGGCGCGGCCTGGGCCAAGACTAAAGCTCGCGTCAAGAAGGCCATGCAGGACATGACCGGCGAGCTGCTGAAGCTGTATGCGCAGCGGCAGGCCGCGCTGGGTTATGCCTTCACGCCCGACGGGCAGATGATGCGCGAGTTCGAGGATGCCTTCGATTACAGCGAAACCGACGACCAGATCGCAGCCATCGCCGACATCAAGCGCGACATGGAATCGACCCAACCCATGGACCGTCTCCTATGCGGTGACGTGGGCTACGGCAAGACGGAAGTGGCCATGCGCGCCGCGCTGAAGGCCGTGCAGGATTCTAAGCAGGTAGCCGTCTTAACGCCGACCACCGTGCTCAGCTTCCAGCATTTCCAGTCGTTCAAAAAGCGCTTCGCACGCTTTCCCGTCAACGTGGAAATGATCTCCAGCTTTCGCACCGCGAGGGAGCAGAAAAAGATTCTGGAGGACACAGCGGCAGGCAAGGTCGATATCCTCATCGGCACGCACCGCATCCTGTCCAAGGACATCGCATTCCAGGACCTCGGCCTCCTGGTCGTTGATGAAGAGCAGCGCTTCGGCGTGCGCCACAAGGAGCGGCTGAAGCAGATGCGCGCGCACATCGACGTGCTCGCCATGAGTGCCACGCCCATCCCGCGCACCCTGCACATGAGCCTGCTGGGCCTGCGCGACATGAGCGTCATCGAGACGCCGCCCAAGGACCGCATGGCCATCCAGACCATCGTCGCCAAGTTCGACGAAAAGCTGCTGCGCACCGCCATCGAGCTCGAATTGGAGCGCAACGGCCAGTGCTACTTCGTGCACAACCGCGTTGAGACCATCTACGAACTTGCGTCCAAGATCCGCGAATTGGTGCCGCAGGCGCGCGTCGTCGTGGCGCACGGGCAGATGGGCGAGGGCGAGTTGGAAAAGGCAATGCTCGCCTTCATGCACGGCGAGTTCGACGT
>CALMRM010000233.1:35717-67701 GCA_937871605.1 uncultured Terriglobus sp.
ATCGAGAACGGTCTTGACATCTCGCGCGCCAACACCATCATCATCAACCGCGCCGACCGCCACGGCCTCAGCGAGCTGTACCAGTTGCGCGGCCGCGTGGGTCGCAGCGACCGCCGCGCGTATGCCTACCTGCTCATCCCGCCCGAGAATGAACTGACCGAAATCGCCCGCCGCCGACTCGCCGCGCTGAAGGAGTTCAGCGATCTGGGCGCGGGCTTTAAAATCGCGGCGCTCGATCTGGAACTGCGCGGCGCGGGCAACATGCTGGGCGGCGAGCAGAGCGGCCACATTGAGGCCATCGGCTTCGAGATGTACACCAGCATGCTGCAGGAGGCGGTCAGCAAGATCAAGGGCGAAGCGCAGGAAGAGCGGCCCGGCGTCGCGCTCAACCTGGGTATCTCGCTGCGCATCGACGCGACCTACATCGCCGAAGAAAACCAGCGGCTGCGCATGTACAAGCGCATCGCAGGAGCAACCGACACCGGCGTGCTGGCCGACGTGCGCGCCGAGATGCTGGACCGCTACGGCGAACTGCCTGACTCTGTCACCAACCTGCTCGCCGCAGCCGAGGTGCGCCTGCAGTGCGAGCGCATCGCCGTCGCACAGCTCGACCGCAAGCGCGTGCAGCTTGAGGAAAACAAGCAGAAGGTCTTCCGCGAAATGCTCATCCTGAGGTTCGACAGCAAAGCGAAAATCGACCCCGGCATGCTGATAAAGCTGGTGAGCCGCAAAACCAAGAAGGGCGCGCAGTTCACACCACAGGGCGTGCTGCGCTGGCCGCTGTCGAGCGCGAACGCCGCCGACGTGATTGCGGAGACGAAGGCGCTACTGGAACAGATTGACCTTGCGCCTGTGGCTGCGTAGGCTGGCTTGTCAATGAAGGTTACGACGATTGTGGGGTTCTTGCATTCATCTCGGCTGGCCAGTTCGTTGGGCAAACTGTTGATAAGCCATTGCAGGTTGGTGGCGATGTACTGGCACCAGTCCTCATCAAGCAGGTCGATCCGAAGTTCTCCTCAAAGATGCGAAAGAAGGCGGCAGATCAAGATGTTCTTGTCCATCTCATTGTTGATGACAAGGGCATGCCGGCTGATGTGAAGGCTGTGTGGAGGGGAACGGAAGTCCTTACTGGAGACCCAGAGTTTGAAAGCAGCGCCGTCGAAGCCGTTAAACAATACCGCTTTCGACCGGCTACGAAGCTAGATCTGCCGGTAGCTGTAGAAATGAATGTAGATGTTGCCTTCCATGTTCTCGCAAAGTAGGGATCGAGTCAGCACAAGCTGAGTTGCTGTTGTCGAAGGTAGGTGAGTACGATGCACGTGACAAGTCGCGTCGCCCGCCGGTTCGAGGCCTCACTTGAGAAAGCCAGCACGCAAGGCCTGGGCTGGATTGTCGCGCGGGTGCCATTTGTGCCGAGAGATGTGTGGTCGCAGATGGTTCGCCTACGCGTGTGCGGCAGCGTCAACGGCGTGTCATTTCGCACATCGCTCTTTCCCGATCCCGACACGCCGGGCGGCTATGTTTTGCTGGTGACAAGAGCGACGCAGCAGGCGGCAAACGTCGCAGTGGACAGCCGCGTGAGCATCGAGATCGAGCCCGACCTCGCGCTGCGTCCTGCGGAGTTGCCGGAGGAACTCGATGCGCTGCTGGATGAGGCGGAAGGGCTGCGCGAGTGGTACGAGTCGCTCAGTGAGTACACACGGCGCGAGATCGGCAAGTGGGTGCAGGGTGTGAAGAGCGACGAGGCCCGCTTGCGCCGCGCGCAGCAGATGGCCGAGCGCATGCTCTACACGCTGGAAGCCGAGCAGGAGTTGCCGCCTGGCATTGCACGTGCGTTGCAGTCGCGGCCGAAAGCGACAGCAGGCTGGGCGAAGATGACGCCTACGCAACGGCGCATGGAACTCTTTGCCGTGGGCTATTATCAAACGCCGGAATCGCAGGCGAACCGCATTGGTAAGCTGTGTGCCGAAGCAGAGAAGCGGGCGGGGTAGCAATCGTGCTGCTCCGGGCACACATGCAGATCGCTCCGCTTCCCTGCGGTATGACAACGCGTGAGTTGTTGAAAGCGTGTTTGCGACTGTGGCTTTGTCGATCGGTGACAACAACGGTCAACCCTCCTTTCCATGGCAGGCAATGGAACCCGAACGGAGCGGGCTGTAAGCCCGTGTTGTAAAAGCCTGGGGCGCAGCCCCATGTACCAGGGCCAGGTTGACGATGCGGGCTGTAGGCCCGCGCTACCGCGCGATAACGCGAGCCTTCAGCCCGCATCCTGTGGCACCGCTACCCTGGGGCTGCGCCCCAGGCTTTTACAACTCGCGCCTTCAGCGCGATTCTTCGCACATCAGACACCCTGCCTACAGTGCGAATCCACCCATCAGACACTCCGCCTTCAGTGCGAATCCGCACATCAGACACCCCGCCTTCGGTGCGAATCTGCACATCAGGCACTCCGCCTTCAGTGCGAATCTGCACATCAGACACTCCGCCTTCAGTGCGAATTTGCACATCAGACACTCCGCCTACAGTGCGAATCCGCACATCAGACACTCCGCCAGCAAGTCGTTTCTGCATGCGTTGCGCACGAGCATCACCTGATGCGGAAAATTCGCTAGCCTGGGCTTCTACAACTCGCGCCTTTAGCGCGAATGCTGCATGGTTCGTGTTGCCGACTCACATGCGTGCTGCCAGGTTTCTCGTCGTAGCGGGTACTCTTGTAAGACCATGCCCGACGCGACTGCCAGCCGAGATTTCGAGCGCATCAAGCGCCTGCCGCCCTACGTCTTCAACATCACGGCTGACCTGAAGACCGCCGCACGCAAGCGCGGCGACGACATTGTCGACTTTGGCATGGGCAATCCGGACGGTGCCACGCCCGCGCACATCGTGGAGAAACTGATCGAGGCCGCGCGCAAGCAGCACACGCATCGTTACTCGCTGTCGAAGGGCATACCGCGCCTGCGCAAGGCCATTTGCAACTGGTACGCCGGGCGCTACGGTGTGGAGCTGGACCCCGCGACCGAGGCCATCATGACCATTGGCTCGAAGGAGGGCATCGCGCACCTGTGCCTGGCGCTGCTGGACAAGGGCGATACCGTGCTGGTGCCGAACCCGAGTTATCCCATCCACATTTACGGCCCTGTGCTGGCCGGAGCGGATGTGCTGAGCGTTCCCATCGACAAGTCCACCGACGACTTCCTTGCGCACGTGCAGGACGTGATTCCGCGCATGACGCCACGGCCCAAGGTGCTGATCGTTAACTTTCCTCCAATCCCACGGCGCAGTGCGTGGACCTGCCGTTCTTTGAAAAGCTGGTCGCGCTGTGCAAGGAATACGGGGTGTGGCTGGTGCACGACCTGGCCTACGCCGACATCGCCTTCGACGGCTACAAGCCGCCCAGCGTCTTGCAGGTGCCGGGCGCGAAGGACATTGCGGTCGAGTTTTTCACCATGTCGAAGAGCTACAACATGCCCGGCTGGCGCGTGGGTTTTATGGTTGGGAACCCGGAGCTGGTGGGCGCGCTGTCTCGCATTAAAAGCTACTTTGACTACGGCACGTTTACGCCCATTCAGGTCGCATCCATCTGTGCTTTGGAGGGGCCGCAGGACTGTGTGCAGCAAATTTGCGGCACGTACAAATCCCGCCGCGATGTGCTGGTGCAGGGATTGAATAAGCTGGGCTGGCCGGTGGACCTGCCGAAAGCGACCATGTTCGCCTGGGCGAAAATCCCGGAGCAATACCTTCACTTGAAGTCGCTGGAGTTCTCAAAGTTACTGCTGGAGAAGTCAAAGGTCGCGGTCAGCCCGGGTATCGGCTTTGGCGAGCACGGCGATGACTATGTGCGCTTTTCACTCATAGAAAACGAGGAGCGCACACGGCAGGCGCTGCGGGGAATGCGTCAGCTTTTTCCGGCGTAGACCGCTACAGCCCGGACAGCAGGCTTTCTGCCGCCGGGAGTAGCGAATCCTGCGACGGCATTTCGCGAACGCCATCGAACGGCAGGAACACGGTGAACACCGTGCCAGCCCAGCGCGGGTTCTGACTGCTGCGTACGGCAATGTGCCCTCTGTGGCGCTCCACGATGTTGGAACTGACCCACAATCCCAGCCCGGTGCCCGCATCGCCCTTGGTGGTGAAGAAGGGCGTAAACAGCTTGCGCAGAACGTCTGCGGACATGCCGGTGCCGGTATCGGCAAAGGTCAGGGCGACGCCGCGCAGCCCTGATTTCCAGTCGGTTCGGACGCGGGTGCGTACTTCGAGCCGGCCAGCGTCGGCGCGCATGGCGTCAATCGCGTTGCGCACCATGTTACTCACCACCTGGCGCACTTCGCTTTCCAGGCACACCACGGGGGCGTGAGCGCGGCGGTGGTGCACCACCTCAATATTGAAGCGGCTAAGCTTTGGCGCATACAGGTCCAGCACCGAGGTAAGAAGATCATCGCAGTCCACCGCCCGCGGCCGCGTGCTTTGCCGGTAAAAGCGCAGCGATTCCGTCGTGATGACGGCGATGCGGCGCACCTCGTTATCGGCCTCACTGATGTAGTGCTTCAGGCGTTCGGGGTCTGTTTCGTGTTGCGCGAGGAAGAGTAGATTCATCACCGACTCAAGCGGATTGTTAATCTCGTGAGCCATGGTGGCAGCCAGCCGGTTGACGGCGGCCAGCTTTTCGCTCTGCCGGAGCGCGGCTTCAAACTCCATGCGGGCAGTCACGTCGTTCTGGATACCGACATAGTGGGTCAACTCGCCGTCGCGGTTGCGGATGGGCGAGATGACCAGTTCGTTCCAGAAGCTGGTGCCGTCACGGCGAAAGTTTCGCAGCACCGCCGTAGTTTGCTCCTGGTTGGCAATTGCCTTGCGCAAAAGGGCCACGCCGGGCTGGTCACGCTCGTTCCGCTGCAGAAAGCGGCAGTTGCGGCCCACCACCTCTTCCAGTGAGTAGCCGGTCATGACCTCGAACGCGGGATTCACATAGGTCAGCGGCATGTCCGGCTTGGTGACGTCGGCCACGCTGATGCCGCTGGTCACCGAGCGGAAGATGCGCCGGTTTAAGCGGAGCTCTTCCATGGCGCTCTGGTACCGCCGGGCGAAGGCTCGATGCGCGTACAAGATGACGCTCAGCTGAGCAAGAAGGGCCGCCGGATCCTGCGGCAGGGTGATGGCTGCGTCGCTTCCGCTTGCCGCGCCGGCGTCCTGGTCCGGGGCGCAGATGGAGACAACGGCCGGGTACGCGGCCGCGTCCTGCAGTGGGTGCTCACCCAGACGGTTGTGTGCTTGGCGCGCCAGCGCCGGGCTGGTCAGCACCAACTCATAGGTGCGCAGGTCCGCGGACGCGAAGTCTCCCGGTTGCAGCAGGTGAACGGAAAGTCCCAGCTGCTCCAGCGCACTGCCCAGGACGCGCCGATCGGTGTTGTCGCCGAGCGAAATGGCAGCCATTCCTGGGTGCGCAATGGTGACGCTGCCCTCGAATGCCGGATCTTCCGGCGAGGCCACCTGCTCGAGGTGCGAGAGAATATCGCTGGCTGGCCGGGTGAAAGACATGGTCGGGTCTAGACTAGTGCCCCCGCCGACAGCGCGCAAGCAATACCCGTGCAGACCTGTGCTGCCGCATCAGGCTGCCCCGTTTATGCAGCAACTGTACACTGGCCCTGTCAGGAGTGAGAGATGGGTCAGCGGTTGCTCTGCGGAGTTTTGGTCGGTGCACTTGCGTTGGCGGCCGGGTCGGCGGCTGCGACGGCGCAGCGGTTGGGGCCAGATGGCGCGGCACAGACGTTCACCGTTCTCTCGAACCAGTACTTCGACGACGTGTACTACCACTTTCAGCCCACGGCAGGCACGGCTGCCGGGCTGCACCGCTACGACACGGAGGTGGAGGATTATTCCCCTGCCACTATGGCCCGGTGGATCGCTGCGCTACATAGTTACGAGAAGAAGGTGGAGGCGGTTCCGGCAGATGGGCTGGATGCCTCGCAGGCGGCGGACCGGCAGATTCTGCTGAACTCCATCCGCTCTTCGCTCTTGAGCCTCCAAGTGATCAAAATGTGGCAAAAGAACGCGGATATGTACTCCGGAGCTGCCACAAACACGATTTTTGTGCTCATGGAACGGCCATTTGCGCCGTTAAATGTGCGATTAAACGCCGTGATTGCACGCGAAAAAGCGGTCGAAAAGCTGCTTGCAGACGCTCGCACGAACCTTCAGAATCCACCCAGGATCTACACAGAGATTGCGCTGGAGCAGATCGGTGGCGAGATCAGCTTTTTTCAGCACGACGTGCCGCTCGCATTTGCCGATGCCACGGACAGCAGGGCCAAGTCGGAGTTTGCTAAGACCAACGCTGCCGTGGTGCAGGCACTCCAAAGCTATGCCGCCTGGCTCAAGAGCGATCTGCTGCCCAGGTCAAATGGCGACTTCCGATTCGGCTCGGACACCTACCGCAAAAAGCTGCTGTACGACGAGATGGTGGACACGCCGCTGGACCGCCTCCTAGCTGTGAACGACGTGAACATGAAGGCGAATCAGACCGAGTTTGCGCGCATCGCGAAGCAACTGGATCCCGCGAAGACACCGGCAGAGGTGCTGGCGCAGCTGGCGACCATCCATCCCGCGCCGGATAAGCTGCTAGATACATTCCGCGACAGTTTTCAGGCCGAAATCGCCTTTATTCAGCAGCACCACATCATCACGCTGCCCAGCAACGAGCGGCCGGTGCTGGAAGAGACGCCGCCGTTTGAGCGCGCCACAACGTCCGCCAGCATGGACCCGCCGGGACCGTTTGAGACGGGCTCCACCCGCGCCTACTTCAACGTGACCCTGCCGGAGAAGGGCTGGACGCCCGAGCATATTGCCGAACACATGGCCGAGTTCAACGTGGGCACCATCGTGAGCACCAGCGTCCACGAGGCGTTTCCGGGCCATTTTGTGCAATTCATGTGGCAGGACCAGTTCCCGTCGAAGGTCCGCAAGGTGCTGGGCGCGACCACCAACATTGAGGGTTGGGCGCACTACTGCGAGCAGATGATGCTGGACGAAGGCTATGTGCCGCCCGGAGCAGATAGCCGCGAGCAGAAGCTGATACGCCTGGGCCAGCTGCAAGACGCCCTCTTGCGCAATGCGCGCTTTGTGGTCGGTATCAAAATGCACACAGAGGGCTGGACCACAGCACAGGCTGAGCAGTTTTTTGTCACGGAGGGCTACCAGTCACCCTCGGTCGCACAGATGGAGACCAAGCGCGGCACTTCGGACGCGACCTATCTTTATTACACGCTGGGCAAGCTGGAGATCCTGAAGCTGCGAGAGGACGTGAAGCAGAAGCAGGGAGCCGCGTTTACCCTGCAGAACTTTCATGATGACCTGATGCGGCAGGGTCCGGCACCCATTGCGGTCATTCGTCGCGCCCTGTTGAACGACGCTTCACCCGTGCTGTAACAGATGTTGCAAGGAACGGCACGCCGTGGCAGGCCAGAGCCCGCGACCCACTAGAATGGAATTCTTGGACGATTGCATGACTCAGACGATACGTAAGGCTGTATTTCCGGCAGCTGGCATGGGAACTCGTTTTTTACCCGCCACAAAGGCCACCCCCAAAGAGATGTTGCCCCTGGTCGACAAGCCCCTGATCCAATACGGGATCGAGGAAGCCGTGGCGGCTGGCTGCACCGAGATCATTATTGTGACTGGCCGTGGCAAAGGCATCATGGAAGACCACTTTGACCGCGCGCCAGAACTGGAAGCCACGCTGGAGCGCCGTGGCAAGACGGCCCTGCTGGAAGTGGCGAAATCGGTCGCAAACCTGGCCAAGATTAGTTACGTCCGCCAGCCGGAGGCGCTGGGCCTGGGCCATGCCGTGCTGATGGCAAAAGAGTTGGTGGGCAACGAGCCGTTTGCCGTCCTGCTGCCCGATGACATTGTGGATGCCGAGGTGCCCTGCATGAAGCAGATGGTGGCCATGTTCGAGCAGACCGGCGGCTCCATTCTGGGAAGCGAAGTGGTGGAGGGCGACGCCATCCAGAACTATGGCTGCCTGGACTCTGCCGCGGTGGACGGCAACCCGCGCCTGCACAGGGTGCGCGACATGGTGGAAAAGCCGAAGCCGCACGAGGCACCCAGCCAAAACGCCATCATTGGCCGTTACATCCTGACGCCCCGCATCTTCGACATGCTGGAGTCCATCAAGCCCGGCGCGGGAGGCGAGTTGCAGCTGACCGACGGCATTCGCGCGCTGCTGCAGCACGAGAGCGTATACGGCTTCAACTACGAGGGCAAGCGCCACGACGCGGGCGACAAGCTCGGCTTCCTAAAAGCCACTGTCGAGTTCGCGCTGAAGCGCGACGACCTGGGGCCCAAGTTTCGCGAGTGGCTTAGAGCATTTCCTGTGTAGCACTAAAGGCACGCTCGACACCGGCATTGCCGATCCCGCTCAGAGTGCAGTCGAGGGGCTGACCGTTGGCAATACGATGAGCAGGTCATAGCTATAGACAAGCTGGTCCCACTCGCCTGTTAACGGCAAGTGCCGCTGCCGCAACTCGCGTAAGTCGTAAAGCGTGTACGTAGTGTTTGCGCCAGGAACTGTATTTGACAGCATGGCGCGTAGCGCAGGCATGAGCCAGCCTGCTTGCGGCTCGTTTGCCAGATCAAATGGCTCCACCGCGTACGGCTGGCGATAGCCGGAGCTTGAGCCTGCAGAACCCTTGGCGCCCAGAACCATGACGTGGAGCGCCTTAACGCCCTGGCCGTCGGCGGCCTCGGCAACAGCGTTCCCAAGATTGAGGACGTGCTGCGGGTCAAAGCCGCGCCCCATGTGCATGGATCCGAACTTCAACAGCACACGCGCCTGCGGCTTACGTTTTCTGAGGCTGCTATCGCGCTCGAGGAAGTGCTGCTTGAGTAGCACAGCACGGAGACGGCGACTCTCCGGGTCGCTGGCCACGCTTCGCCGGTAGATTTCATGCGAAGCAACGAGTTCATGGAGTAGCAGTCGGCTCTGCCGGTTACCGTCCACCTGCAAAGCCTCGGCAAGGCTCTGGAGATCACGTTCCGGCGCCTCAATCATGTAGAGCTGCTTTACATCATGGGTCCGTGAGGCTTCGCGTTCCGCCGCTCGTTCGTGTTGTTGGGCCGCTCGGAGAGCAGCACGGGAGTGCGGTCCTGGCTTGGTAGCCAGCATGGCCTGCAGCAGCAGGCCACCCGCTCCAACGTACTCTTGATCCAGCCCCCAGAGTTCCATGCGTCCCCGTGCAGCGTCAGCACATACTGCCGTAAGGTCGTTCTCTTCTCGCACATCAAGAAAGGCAAGGCTCCCTGGTCGGCTCGCGAGCCTGGCCTGTGTGGCTACAACGCGATCTGCTTCATGCAGGTGTGTGGCGACAAAGGCTGCGGCCAGTGGCCCGGCTTCCACGGCATAGGCGTCCGGGTGCATTGCGCGACAGATCGCAGCCGTAAGCGCGGGCACCTCGCGTGTAAAGTGCGTTTCGCCTAGCAGCACAAAGCGGGAGCTTTCGATCTCACGCCGAAGTAGGTCACCGCCGCTGCCGTGAAGCTCGCCTCCGCTTAGTTCCAGCGGCAGGCGCACCTCTTCCAACGCAGCCACCAGGGTGTTGGCAGAACTCGTCTGGGCGAAGCAGGGGAGCGTAGCAGCGATAAGCGCTAGCGCATGCAACATCCTGGATTGAAACGGGAGCATGACCTTACTGTACGAAGTCGTTCGGTTACACCGTAGGGCCGCGTTTCTCGATGGCCTGGCCGATCTCAGCAAACTCCTCTTGGCTCAACACAAAAGTGGCGGCGGGCAGCACACCGTCTACCTGCGCGGCGTTGCGGCCGCCCACGATGGCTGCCGTTATGGCCGGGTTCTGTAGCGTCCATGCGATAGCGATGACGCCGGCCTCTACGCCATGTCGTGAGCCAATCTCCTTGAGTTTGTCAGCGAGTTCTAGGTTGCGGCTCAGGTTTGGTTCCTGGTAGTTCTTCGCGCGCTTGCGAAAGTCGCCCTCTGGCAGGTTGGCTGCGCGCTCCCTGGTCATTTTGCCGGTCAAGAGGCCGCTGTGCATGGGACTGTAGTTGATGACGCCGATGCCGTGCTGCTGGCAGAAGGGCAGGATTTCCGGTTCGTTGGTGCGGTTCAGCATGGAGTACGGCGGCTGCAGGCTGGTGATGGGCGCAATCTTCAGGGCGCGCTCCATCTGCAAGACGTTGAAGTTGGAGACGCCGAGCCAGCGCACCTTGCCCTCGTCGCGCAACTTGGCCATCGTGTGCCAGCCCTCCTCGATCTCCTCGTCGGGCATGGGCCAGTGCACCTGGTACAGGTCGATGGTGTCCACCCGCAGGCGGCGTAGGCTCGCCTCGCACTCTTCGCGAACCTTCTTCAAGGTGCGCACGATCTCGCGATTTCTGTCCCACGTCATGGAGCATTTGGTGAAGACAAACGGTCGCTCGCTCATGCCGTCGAGGGCGCGGGCGACCACCTCCTCTGAGTGGCCCAGCCCATAGACCGCGGCTGTGTCGATCCAGTTAATGCCGCTGTCCAGCGCGCGACGGATTGCGGCGATGGAGTCCCCGTCGTCCTGCGCGCCCCAGCCAAACTGCCAGTCACCGCCCACGGCCCAGCTCCCGAAGCCGATGCGGGTGAGTTCCATGCGGGAGTTGCCGAGGACGCGGGTGGGAAGCGGTGTGCTCAGTGCCATGCCCGTTGGATGCAGGTTGCATGACCGCTGCGATGGATCCTGCTACAGCAGCCTGTCTGACACGCGGCCTGCGCGGCCCGCACGGGGAGCTACTTCGCTACTGCAGGGCAGCTCCTGCAGACCACTAACCTTTTTCGCGCGGGGTGGTCTATCCGTATGTTGGTATTCGGTTTTGTGGGGCTGGCGCACGATGGGTACACAGGCTTTCCGTGACGTAAATGGCGGTATCATCGGCCTGGGGTCGATCTCCGGCCGGGGTGCTGCGGCTGTAGAATCGCCGAAGGTGGCAAAGGCTGCGGCAGGTCGGGCGGGACGTGCGGCGCTGACGACGGCACAACTGGAGGCACGCGCGCAGCAGCGCCTGGAGGATGATGAACTCATCCGGCAGGCGCAGGGCGGGCAGAGGGAAGCCTTTGACCAGTTGGTGCGCAGGTACGACGGCGCGGTTCTGCGACTGGCTCTGCACATGCTGGGCAATGAGCAGGATGCGCAGGACGTGCACCAGGAGGCCTTCTTAAAGGCGTACCGCCATCTCTCGAACTTTCGTTTCGAGTGCTCCTTCTACACGTGGCTTTATCGCATCGTGACCAACCTTTGCCTTGATGCGCTGCGCCGCCGCAAGAGCCGCCGCGAGGACCCATCTACGATCACTGACTCGGGCGGCGAGACGATCGACTTGATGGCCAACCTGAGTGACGACCGCGCCGGTGCCAACCCTGACCTGGAGTTGCGGCGCATGCACCTGAACGACCGCATACAGGGTGCGCTGGGTGGGCTTACGCCACGGGAGCGCATGGTGTTTGAACTGAAGCACTATCAAGGCTTGAAGCTCCGTGCGATCGGTGACATGCTGCAGACCACGGAGGAGACGGCAAAGAATACGCTGTTCCGAGCAACGCGCAAGCTGCGCGCAAGCCTGGCCGACGCGTAGGAGCCATTTCTGCAGTCATGTTGGAGTGAAAGCAACGGACGCAGTAGTTCGCTGTGTCCTGGTTGTGAACTGAGTGATTGGATGGCAGGCGCATGACCTGCCCGGTACCACGCACCACCTTATTGAGAGAGCCGGACAAGGGAATTGCGCATGACGTGCGACCAAGCAAAAGATCAACTCGTATTGCTGACCTATGAGGAACTGCCGGAGGCGCAGCAGGCCGCGCTGGCACTCCACATGCACGGATGCCCAGCATGCGAACAGGAACTTGCTGCGCTGAACAGTTTTAGCGCTGTCATGCTGGCAGACACGGTGCCGGATCTTTCGCCAAACCTGCTGGCCGCTGCACGCATGCGGCTGGATGATGCGCTGGATGAGGCAGGGCCGGGCTCGTGGTTCGAGCGCCTGCGCCTGGGTGCGGTGCGCACATGGCAGCACCTGTATGCCGCACCGGCGCTGGCGACATTTCTCATCGGTACAGGGTTTCTATCCGGCAATCTGCTGACGCGCTACCAGGCGGCCAACGCTGCGCAAAGTACGCCTGTGCAGCAGGTAGGGACCATGCCGCAGGGCAGCATAGGCACCGTCAGCAACATCACGCGTACCGGTGATCCTGATGTGGTGGAGGTCAACTACGACCGCGTGGTACCCATGACGTTTCGCGGACGCATTGATGAGCCGGAGGCCAGGCGTTTGCTGATGGCCGCGCAAAAAAGTACGGATAGCGCGGTGCGCATGGACGGTGTCGGCTACCTGGCACGGGCCTGCGACGCCGGACACATGTGCGAACACGGCAGCCAAGCCGAAGACCTGACCGTACGCGATGCGCTGTTGGTACGGCTCAGCTATGACAAGAGTCCGGCTGTACGGTTAAAGGCGCTTGAAGGGCTAAAGCGCTTTGTCGCGGAAGATCAAAAGGTACGCGATGCCGTGCTGCAGGCGCTGATGAGCGACCGCAGTGCAGATGTGCGCAAAGAGGCAATCGGCATGCTGGTGCCAGTACAGGGGGACAGCAGCGTTCGCCAGGTGCTCCACACGGTATCCACACAGGACAGCAACCCCTACATCCGGAATGCTTCTATGCAGGCGCTGGGGAATGTCGATGGCATCCAGTAGGCGCTGGGCAGGGCTGCTGGTTGCTGCAGGTGTGCTGAGTTTGGCTGGGTCGACCCTGGCTGGGCAGGTGCTGCGGGCCGACCCCGATGTGTATGTACTGGCTGCCTCCATGCCGCACGCAGGCACTCATGTGCCGGGCCAGGGCTACCTGGGCATCGACATTCGGGATGTGTCTGAGGGCGAAGTCCTCCCGCTGCACCTGAAATCGTCGCGCGGCGCTGAAATCATCATGGTGGACCATGACGGCCCCGCGGGCAAGGCGGGCTTGCGTGAGCACGATGTAGTGCTGAGCGTGAATGGCACGCAGGTGGATGGGGAAGACCAACTCCGCAAGCTGCTGCACGACATGCAGCCGGGCCACGCGGTAGCTATGCTGGTGTGCCGCAACGGCGCAGAGCAGACAGTGAATGTGATCATGGCCAATCGCGCAGAGCTGGAGCGGCAGGCTTGGGAGAACCATTGGACCGTGCCGGAGCCGGCCTTCGAGGATAGCTATCCGTCGGCGGCGGGCAGCGCACGCGGAAGCTCTGGCAGGGGCTTCATGGCAGGCCACCTGCTGCCGGCGGCGCCGGTCTACACGGGTGTCGTTGTGGATGTGCTGGGCGGGCAGCTGGCGGACTATTTTGGCATCAAGGAGGGGCACGGCCTGCTGGTGCATGAGGTGGAAGGCAACAGCCCGGCGGCTGCTGCGGGGCTCCGCGCGGGCGATGTTGTGACGCGCGTGAACGGGGACCGTGTCGGCTCCAAATCCGATTGGGGCCGTGCCTTGCACGACAGCAAAGGGCACCCTGTAAGCCTGACCATCGTGCGCGATCGGCATGAGCAAACGCTGACCATGGTGCCAGACAGTAAGCACCGCAGTCAGTTGGAGGAACCGCAGGAACCCACGCTGAACCACAGCCGCTTGTCGGTTCTGCTGCTGCGTTAAGCTGCCGGACGCGGTATGGAACAGGCGCTCCGCCTCTCGCCCTTATACTGGGGCCACGGATGGACAAGTTAGAACGCCTGCAGCCCAACCTGGAAGGCTATCTGCTGGATAGCGCGTATGACGAGATGTTTGCCGCGCCGGACCAGCTGCGCGGGCACTACCAAGTCCTGATGGACCAGTTTTCAGCGCTGCCCAGGGCAGAGGTCGAGCGCCGTAAACAGGCCGCCGACCTGTCTTTCCTGAATCAGGGCATTACCTTTACGGTCTACGGCCGCGATGAGGGTACGGAGAAGATTTTTCCGTACGATCTGTTGCCACGCATGATCACCAGTGCGGAGTGGGCGATTGTCGAAAAGGGACTGACGCAGCGCATCACCGCGCTGAACCTGTTCCTGAAGGACATCTACACCGAAGGCCGCATCCTGGCCGACGGCATTGTGCCGCGAGAGATTGTCTACAGCTGCAAGCAGTTCCGCCGCCACATGATCGGCCTGCAGGTGCCGCGTAACGTGTACATCGCGGTGGTGGGCACGGACCTGATCCGCCTGGAAAACGGCGAGTTTGTGGTGCTCGAGGACAACCTGCGCGTGCCCAGCGGCGTGAGCTATATGCTGACGAATCGCCGCGTGATGAAGCGCATTTTTCCACAGATGTTTCGCCGCTACAACGTGCGGCCCATCGAGCAGTACACGCAGTTGCTGCTGGGCACGCTGCGCTCGCTGGCACCGGAGGGCAGACCGGAGCCGAACATCGTGCTGCTGACGCCGGGCGTATTCAACTCCGCGTATTACGAGCACGCCTACTTGGCGCGGCATATGGGCATCGAGCTGGTAGAAGGGCGCGACCTGGTCACGCACGACAACGTAGTGTACATGCGCACCACCAGCGGCCTGCGCCGGGTGGACGTGATTTACCGACGTGTGGACGATGACTTCATCGACCCGATGAGCTTTCGCGGTGACAGCATGCTGGGCGTAGCTGGCCTGTTCAACGCGTACCGTGCAGGCAATGTGACGTTGGCCAACGCCTTTGGCACCGGAGTGGCCGACGACAAGGCACTGTACGCGTATGTACCGGACATCATCCGCTACTACCTTTCGGAAGAGCCGGTGCTGAAAAACGTGGAAACCTACCTGTGCGCGCGTGACTCAGAGCGCTCGCATGTTCTGGCCAATCTCGACTCCATGGTGGTGAAAGCGGTCGGCGAGAGCGGCGGCTACGGCATGCTCATCGGCCCGCAGAGCACGGCGGAGCAGCGCGAAGAGTTTCGCCGCAAAATTGAAGCGGACCCGCGCAACTACATCGCGCAGCCCACCATCCAGTTCAGCCGCGCGCCCTGCCTGTTTGGTGACGGCTTCGAGCCGCGCCATGTGGATTTGCGGCCATATGTGCTCTACGGCGACAAAGTCAGCATCGTACCCGGCGGCCTGACCCGCGTGGCGCTGCGCAAGGGGTCACTCGTTGTGAACAGCTCGCAGGGCGGCGGCAGCAAGGACACCTGGGTGCTGAGCCAGTAAGCTGAGCGTGCCCTGAACTAACATGAATGTGTACGAATGGGACCCATGGAAGGCAGAGCGTAATGTCCGTGTACATGGGTGTTACGTTTGAGCAAGCTTCGACCGCACTTGAGGATCCCGCTCTGGTCTTCTTGCCTGACCGTATCGTCGACGGAGAACTAAGGCACCACTCCGTTGGGAGCGCTGACGGGCTCCTGCTGTTGATGGTGGCACATACCTGGAGAGGGACCGATGAACAACCGCACATCCGAATCATCTCCGCACGACAAGCCGAGCGGAACGAACGAGAGTTCTATCGTTGTAGTGCAGGCAGGTAGCTACAAACTCACGCAAGCTGATCGTGAACAGCTGCAACGGCTTGCTTTGCGGCCAGATAGCGAAATCGACTTTTCGGACATTCTCCGCTTTACCCCGGACGAGCTTGCGGAGGCAGGGCGCATGAATGAAGAGCGACACACGGTCAAGCTGAAGAAGGCCAGCTAGATGCTTTCTCGCGTTGCTGACAGCTTGTATTGGATGAGCCGCTACCTGGAGCGGGCAGAGCACACCACGCGGCTGCTGGATGTGAACCTGAACCTGATGCTGGATGAGCCGCCCACCAGCGCGGAGCGCCGCTGGCAGCGTGTTTTGCAGGCGCTGGGTTCGCCACGCGGCATGGAGTGGAAGGGTGATGCGATGGCCCTGGCCAACTGTCTGACGTTTGACGCGGACACCCGCAGCAGCGTGCTGGCCTGCATCATCTCTGCCCGTGAAAACGCGCGGCATGTACGCGAACAGATTTCCACGGAGATGTGGCAGCGGCTGAACAGCCTGTACCTGCAGGTGACACGGCCTGAACTGCAGGCCGTGGCTGCAGGCGCGTCGCAGGCCAGCGAAGCGCCGACTGAGTTTCTCGGTCAGGTCATGGAGGGCGTGCACCAGTTCCAGGGGGTGACAGACAGCACCATGAGTCACGGTGAGGGCTGGCAGTTCATCCAGGTGGGCCGCTTTATGGAGCGCGCCTCCGCCACAGCCACGCTGTTGGAGGCCTACCAGCCGGAACTATGGACCGCGCCCGACGCACTGCCCGACAGCAACGAATACCTGGAGTGGATGGGACTGCTGCGGTCCGCGACTGCGTTTGAGGCGTACTGCAAGGTGTACACCGCCGACCTCGCGCCAGACTGGATCCTGGAGTTCTTGCTGCTCGATGCGGACTTTCCGCACTCCCTGCGCTTCTCCATCGAGGCCATTCACCGATCGCTGGAAGCGGTGCAGGACGTGAGTGGCGGCACAAGGTCTGACAAGCTGGGCCGCATCGCAGGTCGCCTGCGCGCCACCCTGCGCTACAGCAGTGTGGAAGAGATCATGAGCCGCGACGTGGTGGCGTACCTGCACGACGTGCATAGCCAGTGCGGCGAGATCCATAAGGCTATCTACGAGCTGTACGTCGATTATTCCATTCAGGCTGCTCTTGCCGGCTAGTGAGCACCTGCATTGAGTTGCCGTCTCGCTACTCGCTAACCCGCTGGAGTCCGCATGTACTACACCGTTCGACATCTGACCAAGTTCGTCTATAGCAATGCGGTAAGCGAAAGCATCATGGAAACACGCATGCACCCGCGGTCTGACGCGATGCAGCGCTGCCTGAACTTTCAGCTGTCTGTGTCGCCACGCTGCCGCGTGTTTAGTTACCGGGATCACCTACAAAACAACGTGCATCATTTCGACATTCCAGGGGAACATGAGCAGTTGGTCATCATTGCGGAAAGCCTGGTGGAGATGGAGGAGACGGCACCCGTGCCCTCGTTCCTGGCACCAGATGCGTGGGCCGCGCTGGACGCCGATGTGCAGGCGGGCGACTTTTGGGAGTTCTTGTTTCCCAGTGAGTTTGCTACGGCCACGCCGCTGATGGAGCAGTTGGCAGACACGCTGGACGTGCGGCGCCGCGATGACCCGCTGATGGTGCTGCACGACCTGAACGAAAAGCTGTACCGCTACTTCGATTACGTCCCGAAATCGACCGATGCGGATTCGCCCATCGATGTGGCGCTGACGCAGAAAACAGGTGTTTGCCAGGATTTTGCGCACATCATGATCGCCATGGTGCGGTCGCGCCTGCGTATCCCATGCCGGTACGTGAGTGGCTACCTGTACCACGGCAAGACGGATTCAGACCGCAGCCTGAACTCGGCCACCCATGCCTGGGTCGAGGCGTACCTGCCGTACCTGGGCTGGGTGGGATTTGACCCAACCAACTGGCTGGTGGCAGGCGAGCGGCACATCCGCACGGCGCTGGGGCGCGATTACAGCGATGTGCCGCCGACGCACGGCATCTTTCGTGGCTCTGCCAACACGGAGTTGTCGGTAGCCGTGCGCGTGTCGCCCAGCGGGGGCACACCGCTGTTGGATCAGGAGCTGGTGGTGCCGGAAGACTGGTCCATGCTGGTAGAGAAAGCGCAGCAGCTGCCACCCGCACCGTCGCCCGTGGCAGACCACATCAAGCACATGCAGCAGATGCAGCAGGCCCAGCAGTAGGATTGCGGGCGGGTGCGCCGCGCTGCTGCCGGTACTTGATGGTGCGTGACTGTGGGTCTAGTCTCCTGCGGCAGGCTGCAGGCCGTGTGCATGCGCAGCCTTTGTGTCTTTTGTGCGGCTTGCAAGAGTTCGCGCAAGCCAGCGGCGCAGCCGGTCAAACACCAGGTAGATGACGGGCGTGGTGAACAGCGTCAGGCACTGCGACACAATCAGTCCACCCACAATGGTGATGCCCAGCGGCTTGCGCAACTCAGAGCCGGTACCAGTGCCGAAAGCCAACGGAAATCCACCCAGCATCGCGGCCATGGTGGTCATCATGATGGGCCGAAAGCGTAGGAGGCAGGCCTGGAAGATCGCTTCTTCTGCGGTCTTGCCCTGGTCCCGTTCCGCCACAATGGCGAAGTCCACCATCATGATCGCGTTCTTCTTCACAATGCCAATGAGCAGAACAATGCCGATCATGGCGATGACGGAAAGGTCGACCTGCGTAATGAGCAGGGCAAGGATGGCACCGACACCGGCAGAGGGCAGTGTGGAAAGAATCGTAATGGGATGTATGAAGCTCTCGTATAACACGCCCAGTACGATGTAGACCGCCGTTAACGCTAGCAGGATAAGGATAGGTTCAGACGAAAGTGAGTCCTGGAAGGCCGCCGCTGTGCCCTGGAAGCCACCCAGGATACTGGCGGGAATCCCAATGGAGTTCCGCACGCTTTCGATGACCTGTGTGGCCTGTGACAGCGACACGCCTGGTGCGAGATTGAACGACAGGGTGGCCGCGGGCGACAGGCCCTGGTGGTTCACCTGCAGCGGGATACGTTGCATTTCGAAGTGCGTGATGGCGCTGAGTGGAATCTGCGCCCCGTCCGATGCCTTGACATAGATTTGGCGTAGCGCTTCTGGCGAGGCCTGGAACTGGGGTTCTACCTCCATGACCACGTGGTACTGGTTCAGGGTCTTGTACGTGGTTGAAACCTGCCGCTGGCCGAAGGCAGAGGACAGCGTCTGATCAACCGCGAGTGCGGTGATGCCGAGCCGCGATGCTGTATCCCGATCGATGACCAGCTTGGACTCCAGGCCGTGATCCTGCTGGTCTGTTGCGACGTCGCGCAACTCTGGCGTCTTCTGCATGGCCGCCATCATCAGCGGTGCCCAGTGATTCAGGTCAGACACGGAGTCGCAGGTGAGAGTGTACTGGTACTGCGTCGCACCCTGGCGGCCACCAATCTGTAGCTCCTGCTGTGACTGCAGAAACACCTGCGCGCCCGGTGCGCGTGACAGCTGTGGACGAAGCCGCGCGATGATTTCGTCCGCATTGGCTTTGTCCTTGCGCTGGTCGAGGGGCTTGAGCGAGACAAACATGCTGCCGCGGTTGATGGCAGCGCCGCCGAAGCCGCCACCCACGGAGGCCATTACATTCTGAATGTCAGGATCACGCTTGACGATGGCCGCAGCATCGATGGTTTTCTTTTCCATCTGGATAAAGGAAACATCCTGCTGGCCCTGTATTTGGCCGCCTAGGCGTCCGGTGTCCTGTTGCGGGAAAAAGCCCTTGGGTACAAGGATGAACAGGTAGATATTGAGCGCAAACGTGAGCAGCCAGATGATGAGCACAGGCCACTGGTGCCGCAGCACCCAGCGCAGGCCGCGCTCGTATTCATCGTGCATCCAGTCGAAGAACTTTTCGCTCCAAAGGTACAGCTTGCCATGTTGAATGCTGGCATGGGGCCGCAGGAATTTCGCAGAGAGCATGGGCGTGGTGGTAAGCGACACCACCAGCGAAACACCGATGGAGACCGACAGCGTCACGGCGAATTCGCGGAAGAGCCGGCCCACAATACCGCCCATGAGCAGGATGGGAATGAAGACGGCAATCAGCGAGATGGACATGGAAAGAACGGTGAAACCGATTTCCTGCGAGCCCACCATGGCGGCATCGTATGGCGACAAGCCCCCTTCAAGGTGCCGTGAAATATTTTCAATGACCACGATGGCGTCGTCCACCACGAACCCCGTGCAGATGGTGAGTGCCATAAGCGACAGGTTATCGAGCGTGTAGCCCAGCAAATACATGATGCCGAAGGTGCCCATGATGGACAGCGGCACTGAGACGGACGGGATCAGCGTGGATCGGACCTCACGCAGAAAGGCGAATACAACCAGGATGACCAGCACGATGGTGATGATCATGGTTTGTGTAATGTCTTTCACTGAGGCGCGCACGGTCTGTGTGCGGTCCAGCGCAACTTGCAGCCGTACTGCCGCAGGCAACGCCGCTTGCAGCACCGGAAGCTGCTTCATCACGGCATCCACGGTCGCGATGACGTTTGCGCCGGGTGACTTGAACACGATGACCAGGATGGATGGCTTGCCGTTGGTGGTGCCGTAGTTCAGGTTGTTTTCATTGGCATCGAGGACCTCGGCCACGTCGCCCAGCCGCACGATGCCTGCGGCATTGGTGCTGGTGGTGGCGACGTTGGACGGACGCGTGCTGACCTGGGCTGAGCTGTAGCCGGCACTCGCATCGTTGGTGGCCGTAGTGCCCGCGTTTGCATTGGCCGCGGCTGTGACGCCTGCGTTGGTGGAGACTGCCGCCGTCGTGGGCGTTGCTGTCGTCGTGGTACTGGTCGTTGTGGCTGTCGCGCTGGAGTTTGTGGTCGCACTGGCCACGCTGCTGGGCAGACCGTTATTCGCCTGGGCGTTTGTGATGGAGCCGCGGCTGGTGGCGATGACCAGGGGCCGGTACGCGTCAGCCCCAAAGAGCTGGTCCGTGGTGCTGATGGCCCAGCGCTGGTCGCGCCCGTTGATAAACCCTTTTGGCTGGTTGACATTGATGGTTTGTATCGCGGCTGCCAGCTGCACGAGCGAGAGGTTGTACGCGGTGAGTTGGTTCGGGTTCACCTCGAGCCGCACCGCGGGTTTTGAAGATCCGCCAACAAATGTCTGACCAACACCCTGCACCGCAGCCAGCTTTTGCGCCAGAATACTGTCCGCTGCGTCATAGAGCTGCGGCACCGTCATGGTGTCGCTGGTCATGGCCAGGATTAGAATCGGCGCTTCTGACGGATTGATTTTTCGGTACGTTGGATTCTGAGGCAGGTTTGCGGGCAACTGCGCCTGTGCCGCGCTGATGGCTGCCTGCACATCGCGCGCCGCACCGTTGATGTCGCGGTTCAGGTCGAACTGCAGCGTAATGCTGGCCGCGCCCTGCGACGAACTCGAGGTCATCTGGTTGACGCCGGCAATGCGCGAGAACTGCCGCTCCAGCGGCGTGGCCACGGAGGATGCCATCGTCTCCGGGTCGGCACCGGGAAGCGACGCGTTGACGGAAATGACAGGGAACTCGACGTTGGGCAGTGATGCGACCGGCAGCAGCTTGTAGGCCACGGCACCCGCGAGCAGGATGGCAAACGATAGCAGGAAGGTGGCAATGGGACGCTGAACAAAAGGCCTGGAGAAGTGCACCGTCCCCAGCGAACCGATAGTAGAGTTCTCCGCCTCCATGGAACGTGCGTTTTTCTGTTCGTCATGCGCAGACGCATGGTCCTGTGGCGCAGAATCGCCAGCCTGCAGGTCAGAGCCATCAAGCCGTGCCCTGTCACCGGATCGTTCGCGGTCGCGCGGAGCCTTGTCGCCGGGTTCTGGTGCTGTGTTCATTGCCGTGTGTTCTTTCTATAGGACGAAACCACGCGTTGAGCGGTACGGATCGCCTCTACATCTGCAATATCCTGCGGGCGTGCACCCCGTAGTGCTCGAAGAGCGACAGCAGTTCTGTCCAGTCTTTGTCCATCGCAGTACAAACCCTTTCGCTGGTACGCCCACTTGGCGATCTCCAGACCGCAGCGGGCACGTTCCGACGGCGTAACGGACTGCCAGTACAGGTAGTCCGCCTTTTGCTCCTCAAACGACACAGCCTTTCGAATGGTCTTGTCCATGGCCTAATCCCCCGCCGCATAGTGGTGCTCTTCCTCGTGGAGGTGTGCTTCGTATTCGCGGTCAGACTCTTCGGTACCCAGGTATTTGCGGCCAATGCGGTCGAAGAACAGGTACACGACGGGCGTGGTGTACAGCGTCAGCACCTGTGAGACGATCAGGCCGCCGATGATGGTGATGCCGAGCGGGCGGCGCAGCTCTGAGCCCGTGCCTGAACCCAGCGCCAGGGGCACGCCGCCCAGCAGCGCAGCCATGGTGGTCATCATGATGGGGCGAAAGCGCAGCAGGCACGCCTGGTAGATCGACTCTTCCGGCGTCTTGCCGTGTTCGCGCTCGGCTTCCAGCGCGAAATCGATCATCATGATGGCGTTCTTTTTAACGATACCGATGAGCAGAATGATGCCGATGAGCGCGATGACCGAAAGATTGGTGCCGGTGACGAAGAGCGCCAGGATGGCACCGACGCCTGCCGAGGGCAACGTGGACAGGATCGTGATGGGGTGTATATAGCTTTCGTACAGCACGCCCAGCACGATGTACACGGTAACCAGAGCGGCCAGGATGAGCAAGGGCTCATTCGACAGCGACGCCTCAAACGAGGCTGCGGTGCCCTGGAAATTGGCATTGACGGACAGCGGGATGTTCAGTTCTTTTTCAGCTTTGCGCACGGCGGAGACGGCGTCGCCGATGCTGTATCCGGGCGCGAGATTGAACGACAGGTTGACTGAGGGGAACTGTCCCTCGTGCGAGATGGCCAGGGTTGTGGGTTGCTGTTCGTAATGGGTAAACGCGGTGAGTGGTACCTGTGTGCCGTTGGCACTCTTCACGTAAATGTTGCCCAACTGGTCCGGGTGGCGCTGGTACCTGGGCGCGACCTCCAGGATCACGTGGTACTGGTTCTGCTGCGTGAACATGGTAGACACCTGCCGCTGCGCAAAGGCGTCGTCCAGCGTGTCGTCAATATTCTGCGGTGTGATGCCCAGACGCGATGCGGTATCGCGGTCAATCACCAACGTGGACTCCAGCCCCTCGGTGGTCTGGTCGGTGGCGACGTCGGCCAGCTGTGGCAGGCTGCGGAACTTCTTGAGGATGCGGTTCGACCACTCCACGAGTTCGTCGCTGTTAGCGTCTTCCACCGAGTACTGGTACTGCGTGCGCGCGGTGCGGTTTTCGACAGTCAAGTCCTGCAGCGGCTGCATGTAGGCCTGAATGCCTTCCACCTGGTTCAGCCTGGGCTGCAGACGCCGAATGATCTGCTCGGCAGATGCGGTACGTTCTTCGCGGTCGCGCAGGTTGATCTGAATACGGCCTGAGTTGAGCGTGTTGTTGGTCGCGTCGATCCCAATGAAGGAGGAGAGCGAATCCACGTCCGGGTCGGTCAGGATGGCGTTCGCCAGTGCCTGCTGCCGCTGGCTCATGGCTGAGAAGCTGATGTCCTGCGGGCCGTCCGTGATGGCCAGGATAACGCCCGTGTCCTGCACAGGGAAGAAGCCTTTGGGCACGATCATGTACAGGACGAAGGTCAGCACAAAGGTGGCCAGCGTCACCAGCAGCGTGATGGTCTGGTGGCGTAAGACCCAGCGCACGCCAACGGAATACTTGGCGATGACCCAGTTGAAGAAGTCCTCTGAAACTTTGTAAAAGCGGCCCTTCTGGTCTTCCGGCGTGTGCTTCAGCAGCTTGGCCGCCATCATGGGCGTCAGTGTGAGCGAGACAACGGCGGAGACCAGGATGGTGACCGCCAAGGTCACAGCAAACTCGCGGAACAGGCGGCCCACGATGTCGCCCATGAACAGGAGTGGGATGAGCACGGCAATGAGCGAGATGGTGAGCGACAGGATGGTGAACCCGATCTGCTCGGAGCCCTTGAGTGCCGCGTCCAGCGGAGTGTCGCCCATTTCCAGGTAGCGGTCGATGTTCTCGACCATGACGATGGCGTCGTCCACTACAAAGCCCGTGGAGATGGTGAGCGCCATGAGTGACAGGTTGTTGAGCGAGTAACCCAGGAGGTACATGACGCCAAACGTGCCCACGATGGAGAGCGGCACGGCAACGGACGGAATAATGGTGGCACGCCACGAGCGCAGAAACAGGAAGATCACGAAGATGACCAGGCCGATGGTCAGCAAGAGCTCGAATTGCGTGTCTTTCACGCTGGCGCGGATGGTGCCGGTACGATCGGTCAGTGTCTCCAGCTTGACGGATGAGGGGAGCGTGGCCTGCAGCTTGGGCAGCAGCGCTTCAATGCGGTCCACCACGCCGATCACGTTGGCACCCGGCTGGCGCTGGATATTGATGATGACGGCCGGCTTGGTGAAGGCGGGCTGGTCGCCTTCGGGACGACGGCCCATCCACGCTGCCTGAAAGGCATTCTCAGCACCGTCCACCGCGGTCGCCACATCGGACAGGCGCACGGGCGAGCCGTTGCGGTAGGCGACAATGACATTGGTGTAGTCCGCGGCAGAGAGCAGCTGGTCGTTGGCGCCAATGGTGTAGCTCTGGTGCACGCCGTTCAGGTTGCCCTTCGCCTGGTCCACATTGGCATTGGCCAGCGCGGTGCGCACATCTTCCAACGACAGGCCATACCCGGCGAGCGCCGTAGGATTCGCCTGAATGCGCACACCGGGCTTTTGGCCGCCTGCAATGGACACCAGGCCCACGCCGGAGAGCTGGGAAATCTTATTGGCCAGGATGGTGTCGGCCAGGTCCTCCACCTTGGTGAGCGGCAGCACATCACTGGTGAGCGCGAGCGTCAGCACGGGCGCGTCCGCCGGGTTCACCTTGTTGTAAATGGGCGGATTGGGCAGGTCCTTGGGCAGCAGCGCCTGTGCCGCGTTGATGGCGGCTTGCACGTCCTGTTGAGCTACATCGATCGACTCACTCAGGTTGAACTGCATGGTGATGATGGAGCCACCGCCAGAGGAGACGGAGGTCATTTGCGTGAGCCCGGGAATCTGGCCGAACTGCCGTTCCAGTGATCCGGTTACGGCGGAGGTCATCACCGCGGGCGACGCGCCTGGATAGTACGTCTGCACCTGGATGGTGGGGTAGTCCACCTGCGGCAGCGCCGATTCTGGCAGCTGCGTGTACGCAACCGAGCCCGCCAGCAGGATAGCGATCATCAGCAGGGCAGTGGCTACCGGGCGTAGGATGAATGGCCGTGACGGACTCATACCTGTGTGCTCCACGTGCGTGGTGCCCTTGGATAGCGCACCGTGATTGGCTGCAACTGCAACTCAGGGTTCAGCGCGTTGCGTTAGAAGGGTGTGGGCGTGCCGGTGAACCTTTGGCCGCTGCGCCGGCACCGTCCCGGTGAGGGTACAGCGACAGTGAAGCCGTGCAGCGCCCGCGAGACTCATTGTGGAGGCGCACCAGAGCGGCGGTGGTGTGCGCCCTCCTTGCCAGTGGCATTGTTCGTGTTTGAGGTGGAAGCATCCCCACCGCCCCGTGGGCTGCCCTTTGTGCCGCTCTTCGCGCCACCGGGAACATCACGATCCGATCCAAGGCCGTTGTTGAAGGCTCCCGCCGCTGGACTGGCTGCGTTGCCATTGGTGGCTGCTTCTGGAGCAAAGTTGTTGGCACCCTGCCGAGATGCAGCAAGATCGCTGGACGGGCGTGGAACCACACGGCTCTTGTCCTGCAGCTTTTCCTGTCCGTCAGTCACGACCTGCTGACCAGCCGCCAGACCGCTCTTCAGAATGACGTCTGTACCCTGTGTGCTGTCGATGACCACCGGCACCACACGCACGGGGTAGCTCATCTGTGGTCCGCCACGGCGACCACCCGCGGGCGCACTGCCGCTGGTTATAGGTCCACCACCTGGGCCGTTGCCCACGGTGCCCCCACCTGTGCTCGCCGCGGCGGTGTTGCCGCCACCGGCGCCTCCAGCCGGTGCTGTGCCGCCCGGCGTCACCGTGCTCGCCTGTCCACGCTTACTGCTGTCATTACTCGCTCCGGTGTTGGTCGGCACGCTCTGGCCCTGACTGCGGTCAATGACAAAGACAAAGGAGCCGCTATTGCCGGTCTGGATGGCTGCCGCCGGAATGACGAGCGAGTTGGCACGGTTTTCCAGAACCAGGTGAATGTTGACGAACTGGTTGGGGTACAACGCATTGTCTTCATTAGTGAAGACTGCTTTAAGCTTTGCCGTGCCGGTGGTGGTGTCGATCTGGTTGTCCACCGTCAGTAGGGCGCCCGTGGAGAGTTTTGTGGTGTTGGCGCGATCCCATGCTTCTGCCAACAGGCGCTTGTTGGATCGCATGTGCGCAAACACCGCAGGAAGCTGGTCTTCCGGCAGCGTAAAGATGACCGCAATGGGTTGCACCTGTGTCAGCACGACAAGCCCTGTGGTGCTGGCAGCGCTCACCACGTTGCCCATATCCACCTGGCGCAGACCCACAACACCGTTGATGGGCGAGGTGATGTTTGTGTAGTTGACGTTGACCTGCGCCTGCTGAATGGCGGCGCGGTCAGCGGCCACGGTTCCAACGGCCTGCCCTGCAGTGGACTCCTGTGTTTGAGTAGATTCCTTTGAGACCACACCTGCCGCGTACAGCTGGTTGTAGCGCTGCGATTGCACCTGGGCGAGCGCGGCGTTGGCCTGATCGCGGACCAGATTGCCCTTGGCCACTGCAAGCGTCGCAAGGTACGGTGCGGGATCGATCTGGATGAGCGACTGCCCCTGCCGGACGCGCTGGCCCTCCTGGAAGTTCACCTTGACGATCTGCCCATCGACACGGCTGCGCAATGTCACCGTGTTGTACGCCGTGACAGTTCCCAACGCGGTCAGCGAGATTGGGATGGTGCGTTTGGTAACAACGTCGTAGGAAACAGGGGTTAACGCATTGGCACTAGCGCTGCGACGACCGCCCGGGCCGGCACCGGCAGCCTGCGAGTGATTGGTGCGGATGCGGTACACGACGAAGGCAATGGCGCTGCCGACCAGCAGGACAAGCACGAGGATGCGCAGCCATGACCCCTTCGGCTCCTGAACAATCGGAGAGCCCGGATGCTGCGACTCATCGTTGGGCAGGCCTGTGGACGACGGAGACGCATGTGCGGGCAGCGCCGCAGGTTCGTGTGACGAAGAGGCAGTGTGCTCGCTGGAAAGTGACAGCATGTCTCTGGCGGACCGTCCTGGATTTATCTCAAAGTGCAATAGGTTTCGCGCGCAAAACAGCCCGATTGAGCCTGCACGTCATACTTAGCCTACAGGGAGTGACGCATGGAGCTTCGCTCAGGTTTCGAACGATCTACGCCATGTGGCTTGCAGGTAGGCTGTGCCACAGGCTTCACACGCTGCCACAGGCAAGAGCTGCCTGCTTTGCCTATAATCAGGCAGAGGATTCGTTCCCGCGGCACGATGCTCCGAATACCACACCTCAAGGCGGAGCGAAGCGGACTGCGATGACTGAACCTGTACAGCTGCCCCAGGCCGCGCCTCCCAACGCAGAGACACCGCTCTGTGTGGATCTGGACGGCACGCTGGTCAAAAGCGACACAATGCTGGACGCAGCCTTGCTGCTGCTGCGGCAGCAGCCGCTGACCCTGCCGCAGTGGCCCGGCTGGTTGCGCAAGGGCAGGGCAGCGTTCAAGCGTGAACTTACCGGGCGTGCCGCCATTGACGTGGAACACCTGCCGTACAACCAACCGCTGTTGCAGTATTTGCGCGAAGAGCATGCACGCGGACGCCGCATTGTGCTGGCCACTGCGGCAGACCAGGCCTTTGCAGACCGTGTCGCCGCCCATGTGGGTGTGTTTGACAGTGTTCTGGCGTCGGACGGGCACCACAACCTGGCGGGCGGCAACAAGCTGCGGGCCTTCCAACAGCGTTTCCCTGATGGCTTTACCTACATCGGCAATGCCATGCCTGACCGTGCGCTGCTGCAGGCCAGCCAAACGCCCATGACGGCCAACCCGCACCGGCGTCTGCGCGCGGCTCTACGCAGCGACGGCACGGCGATTCACCGTGAGTTTCTAGAGAGAAAGTCGCGACCGCGGGTGCTGCTGAAGGCCATCCGGCTGCACCAGTGGGCAAAGAATGTGCTGGTATTTGTGCCGGCGCTGTTGTCGCACGACCTGTCGCTGCGCAGCCTGCTGGTGTCGCTGCTGGCCTTCCTTTCACTCTCGTTTTGCGCCAGTGCCACGTACCTGATCAACGACCTCCTAGACCTGGACGCCGACCGGCGGCATCCGCGCAAGCGCAACCGGCCATTTGCCGCTGGTGATCTTTCGCCCATGACGGGTATTGGCGTGGTCGTCGAATTTTTTACCATATCGCTCGTGCTTGCGCTGCTGGTGCCGCGCCTGTTTGCCGCCCTGCCCGGCCCATTAGGGATGTATGCCCAACTCGGTGCGCCACACCACTTCCTGATCTGGCTGGCGCTGTACACGCTCACGACGCTGCTGTACTCGTTTGTGCTGAAGCGGATCACACTGGTGGATGT
The DNA here is from genome assembly GCA_937871605.1 of uncultured Terriglobus sp. Classification (GTDB taxonomy): domain Bacteria; phylum Acidobacteriota; class Terriglobia; order Terriglobales; family Acidobacteriaceae; genus Terriglobus. Next base: position 63,782 of record CALMRM010000233.1, read on the forward strand.
GCTGGTGCTCAGCGGCTTGTACACCCTCCGCATTCTTGCGGGTGCCGCAGCATGTGGCATCATGATCTCCGCATGGCTGGGTGCATTTTCGGTTTTCTTCTTCCTTTCGCTTGCGTACGTCAAGCGCTTCGCCGAACTCAACCTGCTGGTGGCGCGCGGGCGAACGGAAGCCAGTGGGCGCGGCTATCTGACGGGCGACATGGAGCAGCTACGCTCCTTCGGCACTGCCAGCGGCTTTGCCAGCGTGATCGTGCTGACCATGTACGTATCCAACCTGGATGCGGCACACCTGTACCGGCACACGTCCCGCCTATGGCTGCTCATTCCGGTGCTGCTGCTGTGGATCAGCCGCGTGTGGCTGCTGGCCAGCCGGGGCGAGCTGCATGAGGACCCGGTCGTGTACGCCATCACAGACCGGCGCAGCTGGCTGCTGGGCGGCATCTGTGCGGTCATCGTGTGGGCTGCGCTGTAAACTACACTCATGAAGGTTCGCGATGTGCTGCGCTTGCTCCACGAAGAGGGCTGGAAGTCTCAGCGCAACGCGGCAGCCACCGGCAACTCAGGCACTCAGTAAAGTCACCGTAGCTGGGCACCCGTCGGCGGACATGGCTGAGGGGACGTACAGAAACATATTGAAGCAGGCAGGGCTTAACGCATGAAAGAGTACGCAGTGGTGTTTGAGAAGACGCCCACAGGCTGGAGCGCATACGCCCCTGATCTGCCCGGCTTGGGAGTTGCAGGAACTACCTACGACGAAACGGAAGAATTGATCCGCGAGGGTATTACTTTCCACATCGAAGGTCTGCGCTCCGACGGGGACATCATCCCTGAACCGGCTGCTCGCGTACTGACGCTGCCCATTTCTGTATGACACCAGCCACGTACACGCTACCTGAGTTAACAGGTGCCTCAGACGCGGATCTTGCGAGAGCCTTCGATGCGATACTGCACTCTTTGTCCCGCGAGGCACATGACGTAGAGACTCCCGAGCAGCTTGAGCATTTTCGAGTTCGCTGGTTTGGAGACAAGGCAGGCCTCATCAACAAAGGGGCTGCAAGTTTTGTTCGTCTCGCCCACGACAAGAGACTTGCCGGGAATACTTTCAAGCAAGTCAAAGAATCTGCAGAACAGCTCTACTCGGAATTAACGAGCACCATTCAGCGCACGGATCTGCTGTCAAAGAAGCTTGGTGCAACCTTAGCTGATGACCGGGCAAGCGCGTCCATAGACCTCACGCTACCAGGTACCCGCCGCAGCATCGGCGTGGAGCACCCGCTAACGCGCACCATGCGTGAGATGACGGCGGTCTTCGCCGCGCTGGGTTACTCCGTACGTGTTGGGCCAGAGGTCGAGACTGACTTCTACAACTTCGAAGCGTTGAACTTCCCGCCGAACCATCCCGCGCGCGACACGCAGGACACCTTGGTGGTTGCGGGGCAGGAAGCGAAGCCGTTGCGCGAGCGGTTGCTGATGCGCACGCACACCTCGCCTGTGCAGATCCGCAGCATGGTGGCGAACGCGCCGCCGTTGCGCATCGTGATTCCCGGCAAGGTGCACCGCAATGACGAGAGCGACGCCACGCACTCGCCCATCTTTCACCAGGTGGAAGGCCTCTGCGTGGACACGGATATCACCTTCAGCGACCTGAAGGGCACGCTGGACTACGCCATGAAGGCGTTCTTCGGCTCATCGGTAAAAACGCGCTTTTTCCCGTCCTACTTTCCCTTTACCGAGCCCAGCGCGGACGTGCAGATATCCTGCCCCTTCTGCGGTGGCAAGGGCTGCCGCAAGTGCAAGCACTCCGGCTGGATCGAGCTGCTGGGCTGCGGGATGGTAAACCCCGCTGTCTTTGCCGCCGTTGATGCACGCCGCATTGAGAACGGCCTGGAACCCGCCTACGACACAAAGAAGATCAGCGGATTCGCCTTCGGCATGGGCGTCGAGCGCATCGCCATGATGAAGTATGGCGTGGGCGACATCGGACAGTTTTACTCCGGCGACCTGCGGTTCTTGAATCAATTCTGAAAGTATAGGGATATTATCAGGGTTTACCAAATCTTGGTAATTCCACTAACATTCCTATATCTTGGCTACATGGATGCTGTTCGCAATCCTTACTCTCCTGGTGCCGGATCTCCGCCCCCGGAGCTCGCTGGCCGCGACCAATTACGCCGGCAAGTGGCAATTGCAATTGCCCGTGTCCGAATTGGCCGATCTGCGAAGAGCCTGATCATGGTCGGGCTTCGCGGTGTTGGCAAAACAGTTCTGCTGGACCGCATGCGCACAGATGCGGAAGAGCAAGGTGTCTTTACCGTGCGGGCTGAAACCCCCGAGGATCGTTCGCTACCTGCACTTCTGGCGCCGCATCTTCGCCAGGTTCTGCATCGTTTGAGCAGGCTCGGACCCGCGCAGGAGTTTGCCCGTCGGGGACTTCGCGCCCTCGCAGGCTTTGCCAAGGCACTCAAGGTCAAGTACAGCGATATCGAAGTTGGGTTTGATTTCGAGGTGGAGAGCGGTCTGGCAGACAACGGCGATCTCGATACAGACCTGGGTGTCTTGTTGGAACAGGTGGGCTTGGCAGCAAAAGCCGCAGGAACGGCGGTGATCCTCTTCTTGGATGAAATCCAGTATGTGCAGGAGGACCAGTTCGCGGCGCTCATCTCGGCCATGCACCGGTGCGCGCAGCTCCAATTGCCCGTCGCGATGGTCGGCGCTGGTCTGCCTCGGCTTCGCGCGCTTGCTGGCAATGCGAAATCCTATGCGGAGCGGCTGTTCGATTTTCCCATGGTGGACCGGCTCACAGCAGAGCAGGCGAGTCTCGCTTTAGAAAAGCCTGCAGGCGATGAAGGCGTTCGCTTTGACGCTGTCGCCGTTCAGGAGATCCTTCGACACACGCAGGGCTACCCTTATTTCCTTCAGGAATGGGGCAAACACTCCTGGGACAATGCTCCATCAAGCCCCATCACACTTGAAGATGTGCAATACAGCTCACAACAGGCGCTTGCCGCCTTGGATGAAAGCTTTTTCCGTGTGCGCTTTGATCAGCTCGCTCCAAGGGAGAAGCAGTACTTGAGAGCCATGGCTGAACTCGGTCCGGGACCGCACCGGTCCGGTTCAATCGCTATGGAGCTTGGTAGGGATGTAAAGCAGCTTGGGACTGTCCGAGATCGGCTGATTGCAAAAGGCATGATTTGGAGTCCATCGCACGGTGATACGGCATTTACCGTCCCACTCTTCGATGAATTCATGAAGCGGATCATGTCCGATGCAGACTGGAAGAACGAATAGATAATGAACATCCTCAGTACATGGCTGCGCGAGTACCTGCCCGCGCTCGAAGTCTCTGACCGGCAGCTGGCCGACGACCTGACGCTGCGCGGCATCGCTGTGGAGGGCGTGCATGAAGTGCCGGATGGCGACCACCTCTTTGAGATGGATATCACCACCAACCGGGTAGCCGCCATGAACCATTACGGCATCGCGCGCGAGGCTGCCGCCATCTACGGCGTGCCGCTGCTTACGCCGGAGGACCGGCGCGTGCTGCATACGGAGACAGCTGTTACCTCTAACGCCACCTTGCCGTCGCTGGCGTACGATGTTCCCGCGCCTCCGTCAGGCGATGCACAAGGGTTTCCGGTGCGCATTGAGGCGCCGGACCTGTGCGGCCGCTTCACAGCGCAAGTATTGCGCGGCGTAGTCGTCGCGCCCAGCACCGGCATCGTTGCGGAGCGCTTCCAGCAGCTCGGGCAAAAGTCCATTTCCAACGCCGTGGATGTGACGAATTACACGTGGCTGGCGATGGGGCATCCCACCCATGTTTTCGATCTGGACCGCCTTGAGGGTGGCATCGTGGTGCGCCGCGCCCATGCGGGTGAACACCTCCGATTGCTGGACGGCAGCGAGAAGACGCTGACGGCGGA
>CALMRM010000234.1:0-4401 GCA_937871605.1 uncultured Terriglobus sp.
GCCATCAAGACCGCCGAGATCGACGAACGCGCCGTAGTCGGTCAGGTTCTTGACGACGCCGGTCAGGATGGCACCCTCTTCCAGGGTCTCCAGCGTCACGGACTTGCGTGCGTTCTGCTCTTCCTCAAGGATTTCCTTGCGGGAGATGACCACGTTACCGCGCTTCTTGTTCAGCTTGATGACGCGAACGTCCAACTGCGTGCCCAGATAGGTGTCCAGGTTGCGCACGGGGCGAATTTCAACCTGCGAGCCGGGCAAAAACGCCTTGACGCCGATGTCGACCGTCAGGCCGCCCTTGACGCGCGAGAGTACTGTGCCGGTAACCGGAGTCTTCTCCGCGGCGGCCTTCTCCAGCTGATCCCAAAGGCGATGGCGCTGTGCCTTTTCGTAGCTGACCAGGTACGCACCCTCAAAGTCTTCACGCTCCACCACGACTTCAACCGCGTCGCCCAAGGCGAGCTTTGGCTCACCGGTGTGGTCCAGCACCTGATCCTTGGGGATCAGACCCTCGCTCTTCAGGCCGATGTCGACCACGACATACTTGTCGGAGATCTTGATGACCGTGCCGGTAAGGACCTTGTCCTCTTCCATGGCGGCAGAGGCGGCAGCCTTGTCCTCGGCCTGCTCACGGTCAAAGCTCTCCAGCGCGGCGGCAAAGTCAGCGGCATCGTAGTCGATGTCATCAGGGGATCCCTGGGCCGCAGGCATGGTCTCAGGTGCGGGCGTGACCAGGTGGTTGGCACCCACAACGGGATCGCTCACTGGATCGGTCACAGGGCCGTTGGCCTCGTGCAGGGTGTCAGAGTTGGTGGTGGCAGCTTCAGTGGTCGGCATGGTTTCCAGTTCGGTGCTCAGAGGTTTGCTCTCGGGTGTCAGAATTTAGCAAAGGTGCAACAAAAACGGGAGCACTGACGCGTTACCAGAAGAAGGTGCAGTCTACCCACGCAATGGGCAAGCGGCGTCCGGACGTTGAGGCAAACGGCCAGAGTGGCCGTGATGGAACCGCCTGCGAATTGTGAGAGGTAGCCCGCGCATCCCGACTGCGTCAGAGCCTACGTTAAGTATAGGACCCGATATGCACACCGTCAATGAACCGGCCAAGCTCGACCCCAGCGCCACTACCCGCCAGCACGCCGCGCGTACCAGGCAGAGGTGCTGGCTATACTGCGCCTATGGACCAGCTGTGGACTCCGTGGCGGTACGCTTACATCTCCGGCAAGAAGCCAAGCGCCCGCGCTGGCGTGCCGGACACTCTAGAGGGCTATCCCGGCGACAACCGGTCTGTGTTCCTCAACCTGATCGAAGCGGTGCGCTGGGGGTATGAACACGGTGGTTTTACCCGTGCTTTCGCCGAAAAGGCGGGCGGTGTGCTCTTACAGGCCGAGTACAACTTCGTCTGCCTGAATGCCTACCCGTATACCTCGGGTCACATTTTGGTGGTGCCCTACCAGCACCTGGACTCGCTGGCCAAGCTGCCCGCCGTTGCTGCCGAAGAACTGATCCACCTGGCCCAGCGCATGGAAACTGTCCTGCGAGAGGTCTACCGGCCGGACGGCATCAACCTGGGCATGAACCTGGGCGAAGCCGCCGGTGCGGGTGTGGCAGAGCACCTGCACCTGCACGTGTTGCCCCGCTGGTTCGGCGACAGCAATTTCATGACGGCCACCGCCGAGACCCGTGTCTTGCCAGAGCTGCTGGACCAGACTTGGGAACGCCTGCGCAATGGCCTCGGTGAGGCTGTCACATAGGCGCATAGAGTGCGCAAATGTACCGCCTGAGCACGCACAAACGGCGCGATTAGCACGCAAATACACGTACTTTTGCATACTTCAAAGGCGCTTTCTGCACGTTGCCAAGCACTTTCTGTAGCGTACAACGCACAAAATTGCACACAACAGCAGAAAACTGCTCGGCTACTGCAACCGGAACGCGTACAGCGTGTCGCCTGCACCCTCCAGCACGTACTGGTGCCCGGCGAGCATGTAACTCTCCGGTGCATTGGTGGCTCCAATATGCGCGTGCCACAGCAGGGTGCCCTTGGCCGCGTCGTAGGCCACCAGGTTGCCATGCGGGTCGGGCGAAAACAGCAGGTGCCCCCCCGTAGTCATGACGCCGACATTGTTGGCCGCGTTGATGCCGGGATAGCGATGCTTCCAGACCGCCTTACCGGTGTGGTAATCGATCGCGAGGAGATAGCCGCCCAGCGTGCCCAGGCTGATTTCATCCTTACCGCCCAACCCCATGGCACCGCGCGGGTCCGTGGTGGCCAGGTAGTACATGGCATAGCTCTCGGTGGCGTTCACATAGAACAGGCCCGTCTGCGGGCTGTATGCCGGGGGCGGCCAATTGACCACACCACCGTTTGCGGGCGACACGATGCTGCCTCCCAGGTCATAGTCCTTGGCGGGCACGCGGACGGGTGCACCGTTCCCGTCGAGTTTGCCCGGGTCTGCCCAGTTGGGGCTGTCCACAATCTTGCTGGTCAGCAGGTGCTCACCCGTGGTGCGGTCCAGCACAAAAAAGTAGCCATTACGCGCAGCGGTCAGCAGCAGCTTGCGCGGCTTGCCCTGCCAGGTGCCATCCACCAACACCTGCGTTTGCGCGCTGTCATAATCGTGCGTGTCATGCGGCGAGGTCTGGTAGTACCAGGCCATTTTGCCCGTCTCTACGTTGATGGCCACCGTGGCACAGGTGTACAGGTTGGCACCCGGCCCACGGGACTGCGACGTGTACGCCGCCGTTGGATTGCCGGTACCGATGATGTACAGGTGCGTCTCCGGGTCATACGAGCCGTTCACCCACACGTTGCCGCCGCCATGGCTGGCTGCGTCCAGGTTCTTCCAGGTGTCCAGGCCGGGGTCGCCCTTTTTCATGGGCACGGCGTACCACTTCCACTGCACGTCGCCGGTCACAGGGTCAAAGCTCTGCAACATGCCCGGCTCGTCCAGGTCGTCGCCGGTGCCCACCAGAATGTGGTCGCCCACCGCGTGCGGTGCCATGGTGGAGAAATATTGCAGGTCGAAGCTGGCAATCTCCTTGTGCCAGATCTCGTGCCCGGTCTTGGCCTCCAGTGCGACCAGGTAGTCATCCGGCGTCTCGAAGTACAGCCGATCGTGCCACATGGCAACGCCACGGTTGCCGATGTGCGTGCCACCCTTGGTCTTCCAGAAGTAGTGCCAGAGTACATGGCCATCCAGCGCATCCATGGCCCACACATTGTCAGGCGTCGTGATGTAAATAACGCCGTTCACCACAATTTCTGCGCCCTTGAAGCTGCCCATGGGCGCTTCGTTGGTACCGATGCCACCCACTGTGGTGGGCACGGCAGGTGGGGCTGCGGTAAACGGCGCACTGGCCGGGGCAGCCGTACCGCCACTCAGCCGCTGCGACCACGCCAGCGTCAGGCCGTGCACATTCACCGTGTTGATTTCCGCCAGCGGAACGTATCGCGTGCCCGTGTAGTCGCCGGAGTAGGTTGGCCAGCTGTCAGGCGTGGGATGCAGGATGCTGGACGGATCAAGCCCGCCCATGATCGAGGGGTCGCCCGCCGGAGCGGGAGGAGCGGCGGCTGCCGGCAGGCTGCCCTTGAGAGCGGCATCGACGTGGCCGGACTGGGCGGGCGCTGCAACGCCGATGGCGGAGAGCAGAAGTGTCGCAGCGAGTGCAATGTGCTTCATGGAGTACCCCTACTTCAGTGTGACCAGGTAGGCCGTGATGTCGTGAATCTCAGTGTCGTTGTACTTCCGGAAGAGGGCGCGGTGTGCCTCAAGGGGGTCGTGTACGGTGACCTTCGGCACATCGTTCGTACGGGTATAACGGTGCAGTACGCCGTCATCCGTGGTCACTTCCACATAGAAGTCATCCAGCGTTCCCAGCTTGCCGGTAACTGCCGGTCCACTGGCCGGTGTGACCGTCGCGGTGACGGGTGCTACTCCCTGCGAAGCACTGCTCTGGTTGCGCCCACTGCCGCCCGGCATCAACCAGCCCTGCTGCATGGAGCGTGCATCTGGAAACTTGTCGGCAAACCCCTGCATGGTTCCAGCAGCGTGGCAGCTGCTGCACATCTGCTGGTAGGTTTGCTTGCCCGTGGCTGCGTTGCCGACGACGATGTTGATCTTTTCCGTGGACTTCATGTTGCCGCCGGTCTTCAGGCTGTGCAGCCAGGCAGCGATGTCAGGCACGGAACTGTCGGCGATGTCGATTTTAGGCATACCCTGCGGAATGCGCGCACCATGCACGATGGGCAGGATCATTTCGCCATTCCGGTCCTGCAGCACGACCTCAGACCGCAGGAGATTGGGTCCGATGGAGCCGCCACCCGCGTCAGAGCCATGACAGAACGCGCAGTTCACGCTATAGACAGACTTACCCCGTGCAATGACAGCAGGCGCTGCCGCCGGA
>CALMRM010000234.1:4411-5878 GCA_937871605.1 uncultured Terriglobus sp.
CCGCCGGATGCTCAGGGTAGGCCACCATGCCGCTGCGAGGCGCAGGAGCGGCCTGGCCGCCATGCTGCGGGTCAGCCGCCACGGCCTGGCCGCCCTCACCAGGACCCGCGGCGGTGCCGCCCGTTGGCTGGTTGCTGCCACCCTTTTGCGGTGCGCCCTTGGCTGGAGAGCTGCCACGGATCTGCCCGGATTCCTGCTGCTGGGCACGGCCTGTGCCGCCTAGCAGCACGGCGGAACCCGCCAGGAGCATCGCGCAGGCCGAAACGGCCAGGGTCCGCGGGGTTGTGCTTCGTATCCACTTCATTCTTACGACCTGTTCCGCCCTTTGTCTTCGCACATTCGGTTGTAGCACTTCTGTGGGACGCTACGAAAGAAGACGCGGAACAAGGCGCAAAAAGAGGCATGCCGCTTGCGCAGAACCGTAAGACCTTCCCCTGTTTTGCCGTGTGCCCGTTTCCTGACGCAGACAGGTATAGTTTTGGCATGGAAAACGACTTCCACCTGTTCAGTACGATCCGTGTCGAGCATGGACACTGCATGCTGCTGCCGATCCAAATGGAGCATCTTTGGATGTCTGCGACGGTACTCGGCTTCCAGTTGGACCGGACCGGCCTGGAGGCCGCGCTGCGGTCGGTGGCGGGGCTGGCATCCGGGATACCCGCTGCCAGGCTGCGCATGCAGTTGCAGCAGGACGGCACCTGGCAGTTCAGCGGGCCAGAGCCACTGTTTGCGGACGCGCCAGACCTGAAAGCGCTGCTGTGGCCAGAGCCGGTGAAGTCCGACGACCCCTTGCTGCCGCATAAGACCACACGCCGCCCTGTGTATGACAAGGTGGTGCGCGAGGTGCACAGCTGCGGCTTTGTGGACGCGATCTTCCACAACGAGCAAGGACAGGTGACGGAGGGTGCGGTGCACAGCGTGTTTGCGCGCTGGGGTGAGGTGTGGAAGGCACCCACGCTGGCCGCAGGCTTGCTGCCAGGCGTGTATCGTGAGCACCTGCTGACGACGCGGCCCGACATGCGGGAAGAGAACTTTTCCGTAGACGAGTTGCTGCGCGCCGATGAGGTTTGGCTGACCAACGCGCTGCGCGGTGTGCGCCGGGTGACGGTGGTGCAGCAGTAAGTGCCTCTGACGAAGTAGGTGCGCCTGACGAAGTAAGTGGCCCTGACCGGGACAGGTAGGTGCCCCCATGTCTCGCGTTTTTAGACATGAGGTTGTATACCGACGCGCAACACAGAAGTTAACCCCGACTGAAAGTTCGCCATTATCTAAAGTCCGCCCTAATTGAAGGTCCGCCCTCATCTACAGCTCGCCCGAATCTAAAGTTGGCCCTAATCTGGCGCCCGCTCTTGTCTGAATCCATAGTGACGCTCTTCGACATCACTGCGGGCTGAAGGCCCGCGCTGTAAGAACCTGGGGCCCACCCCCAGGTCCAGGCCGGTACGATGAGGGCGGGCTGAAGGCCCG
>CALMRM010000235.1 GCA_937871605.1 uncultured Terriglobus sp.
GGCCCTGTCCCTTCAGCATCCGAATTTCGTTCAGCAGCGCCGCTGGGTCCACCACCACGCCGTTGCCGATGACGCCCAGGCAGCCCGGGCGCAGCACGCCGCACGGCACCAGGTGCAGCACAAACTTTTTGCCATCGATGATGACGGTGTGCCCGGCATTGTGCCCGCCGGCGTAGCGCGCCACCACGGTGTAGCGCTCGCTCAGCACATCGACAATCTTGCCCTTATTTTTATATGATAAGTGGTCAACCTTTATCTAATCTTTCTTCTTCGTCGTCAGCAAGCAATCTCCAGCAGTAGGAACAGTACGGTAGGCCGTCACACACCGTGAAACGGCCACCAGGAACAAACCAAGTTTATAACGACACCTGCTCCCTCTACTGTTCGCGCCCCTGCAGAGCAGGGAAGTGGGGCTCGGCCAAGATCGCGAATCCTGTGGACCGGAAGCGAAATGAAGAGGCATTACTCTAGTGCGGCTGCACCTCACCGCTCAGCGCGGCGCGAACCGAATCCGCCAGTGTGGCCGTGGGGCGGCCCAACAGCGCCCGTAGATGGTGTGTGGTGCAGTCGAGTTCACCGCGCGCGGCTCCGGCATCGGCATCCGCAATCGCGCCTGCAAGGCCGGCGGGCAGCCCAAAGCCGGTGAGTGCTTCGGCATACGCCTGCTGCGGCATGTCCTGGTAGCGGACGGCCTTGCCACTTTGTTTTGAGACCTCTGCCGCAAGTTCGCTCAGCGTGTAGGAGGCGTCGCCACCCAGTTCGTACACCCGATTTTCATGACCGGGCGTGGCCAGCACCGTTACAGCAGCCCCGGCGTAGTCAGCCCGGCTTGCCGAAGCAAAGCGACCCTCGCCCGCCGCGCCCAGGATGGCACCGTGCTCCAGTGCCGGGGCCAGGGCACCGGTCTGATTTTCGAAGTACCAGCCATTACGCAGCATGACGAACGGCACGCCTGACTCACGAAGGTACGCCTCGGTTGCCTTATGCTCGGTGGCCAGCTGCAGCGTGGACGTGTCGGCCCGCAGAATGCTGGTATACGCCAGCAGCCCGGCCCCGGCCTGCTTTGCAGCATCGATCACAGCCCGGTGCTGGGCCACGCGCTGGCCAACTTCACTCCCTGAGATCAGCAGCACCTTTTCAGCGCCTGCAAAGGCTGCCTTTAGCGTTTCCGGCTTTGAGTAGTCTGCATGGCGCACTGCCACGCCATCGCCTTGCAGGTCCTTTGCCTTGTCTGGGTTGCGCACCGCAGCGACAATGCCAAGTTCCGGAGCGCGCTCCCGCAGGCCGCGCACCACAAGACGCCCAAGTTGTCCATTTGCACCTGTAATTACGATCATCGTATCCCCCTGTCCACAGCAGAGCCGTGGCTCAGGTGTGAGCATACCGGAGCGGCTTACTTCTGGTAAGTACGTACCTTGAGGTAAGCTAGTGGCTGAGTATTCCAGCATGCCATCGAACAGCAAACCAAAGCACCCCCGCGGCAATCTGTATGCGGCCGACTGCCCCTCCCGCGCCGTCCTAGATCACTTGACCTCACGCTGGGGTTCCCTGGTGCTGGTGGTTCTTTTGGAGCGGAAGCACCGATTCAGTGAACTGGTGCGGCGCATCGGCGGCGTGAGCGAAAAGATGCTCGCTCAGTCGCTCCGCGCGCTGGAGGGGGACGGCTTTATCCTGCGTGAGGTATTCGACACCAAGCCGCCCATGGTGGAGTACAGCCTGACCGCATTGGGCAAAGAGGCTGCCGCGCACGTGCACGCCCTGACGCAGTGGGTGGAACGCAATGTCTCGACCGTACTCCAAGCCCGTGAGCGGTTCTGACCGCGCCTGTGAACCTGGCCTTTGCTTGCTGAAGCTCAGGTCGCACTCTCGTCCGCCAGTTGCAAGGTGGCATACATGGCCTGCCCCGGACAGTCGTCTAAACAACGTAGTTCGGAAAGGATCTGCCTGTGCAATCACAGTACCGTGCCGCCCTGCTTCTACTCTGTGCCACAGTGCCCTGCCCTGTGCTGGCCCGAACAGTAGCACCCGAGGGCACCTCCACGCCGGTTGCCGTTGTAGAGCTGTTCACCTCAGAAGGCTGCTCCAGCTGCCCGCCTGCCGACACGCTGTTGCGCACCATTGACGGCAAGCAGGCCGCCACAGGGCAACTCATCGTGGGCTTGAGCGAACACGTTACCTACTGGAACCAGCTTGGCTGGCGCGATCCGTTTTCCGAACAGGCCTTCACAGATCGGCAGGAGGCCTATGCGTCCAGGTTCACACGTGAGGGACCCTATACGCCGCAAATGGTGCTGAACGGACAAGACCAGTTTGTGGGCAGCAACAGAACGGCACTAGAGCAGGCGCTGCAGGCCGACGCGCACCGCCCGCATGCTGCATTGAAGATTCTTGCGCTTTCCCGGCAAGCACAGGCGGCAGAGGTGACGTTCTCGCTCACTGGTGCCACGTCCGCACCTCTGGACATGATGCTCGCAATAACGGACGACGCCGACCAGTCAGATGTGGCACGTGGTGAGAATGCCGGCAGGCTCCTGCGCCATGCCGCGGTTGCTCGCAGCCTGGTCCGCCTCACCTCGGTTAGCGGCAACACGCAGCAGACCCTACACGTGCAGCTGCCAGAGTCCATTCGGCGCGCGCCGCAAGTTGGACACCATCTTGTCGTGTTTGCGCAGGAACCACACCTTGGCCGCATTGTGGGCGCGGCTGCCGTACCACTCTCAGGCAGCTGATCTCCGGTTAAACGCGCCCGGCAAACTCGCGTGACTCGGTGGCGATCTTGATCGTCTCGCCTTCCTTCACAAACGAGGGCACGCGGATCATAAGCCCCGTCTCCATCGTCGCGGGCTTGTTGGTGGTGCCGGTGGCGGTGTCGCCCTTGAAGCCGGGTTCGGTCTCCTTCACGACCAGTTCCACGTGCATGGGCAGCTGCAGGCCGATGGGATTGCCCTGGTACTTCTCGATCTGCACCACCGTGCCTTCCAGCAGAAACTCCAGCGCGTCGCCCAGCATTTCATTGGTCAGCTGCAACGTCTCGAAGCTCTCCTGGTCCAGGAAGTAGGCACCGTCCGCGTCGTTGTACAGGTAGCTGGCGTCCACGTCTTCCAGGTCCGGCTCGGTAAACTTGTCGTCAGCCTTGAAGGTCTTATCGAACACGGCGCGGGTCAGCAGGTTGCGCATCTTCAATCGCACCAGCGTCTGTCCGCCGCGCGCGGTGGGCGTAGAAATCTCCTTGTCCAGGCAGTGAAAGGGCACGCCCTCGTGCTCGAAATACATCTTGCGCTTCACTTCAATCGCTTCAATCATCGACGCCATACGGTCCTCGGTGCTCCTGCGTTGTCCCACTCAGGATACCGAAACTCGCAAGCTGCCCTCACAACGCGTGGTCATCCTGAGCGCAGCGAAGGATCCCTGGGAAGGTTGTAGCAGCACAGACTCGCGGAACTTTCTCACGAGAAACCCAGAGGGTGCATCGCTGTTAAACAGGTCGTGGGGATCCTTCGCTGCGCTCAGGATGACGCTCGCTGCATGGCGCATCCAATAACGCAGGATGCCGGAACTGCCCGAAGTTGAAACCGTCGCCAACGGCGTGCACGAGCGGGTGCGTGGCGCACGCGTCCGCAGCGTCACTATCGGCCCGCATAAGGAGCCGCTCAAGTCGCCACGCTCCCACATTGAGGAGACGCTGACCGGCGCGCGCATCGAGCGGGTGCGCCGCGTGGGCAAGACCGTCGTCATGGACGTGTCGAAGCACGACCGCACCCCCGCGCAGATGACCGTGCACCTGGGCATGACGGGCCGCCTGCTGGTCAGCCAGGCCGAGGTGCCGGTGCCGCCGCACACGCATCTCACGCTGCATCTGCATGACGGGCGCGAGGTGCGCTTTGTCGATCCGCGGCGCTTTGGGCGCGTCGGCATTGTGGACGAGGGCACCGAATACGAAGGCCCGGGCGCGGAGCCGCTGACCATCGCGGAAAGAGACTTCGCAGCTTTGTTCAAAGGCCGCAAGACACCCATCAAGTCGGCCCTGCTGAACCAGTCGCTGCTGCATGGCGTGGGCAACATCTACGCGGACGAAAGCCTCTTCCGCGCGGGCATCCGGCCCAAGCGCCACGCCGGGCGGCTCACCCGCGCCGAACTCGGCAAGCTGCACGGCTCGCTGCAAACCGTGCTGCGGCACGCCATCGAACTCGGCGGCTCGTCCGTCTCAGACTACGTGGATGCCGACGGCGTGCGCGGCTTCTTTCAACTCGAACACCGCGTCTACAGCCGCACCGGCCAGCCCTGCCGCGACTGCGGCGCACCCGTGACACGCATCGTGCTCGGCGGCAGGTCCACGCACTTCTGCAAGACCTGCCAGAAGTAGTAGCGCGGTTCACCTCCGTGAGAGGCGAAGCAGAGAGCGGGACGTATTGAAAGCAAGAACGTCAAGCCAGCAGAGACGCGCTGAAGGCGCGTGTTGTAAAAGCCTGGGCCAACGGCCCAGGTCAGGGATGTATCAAAGGATGCGGGCTGAAGGCCCGCGTTATTGCGAAGCGCCGGATGTGGAGGGCCGCTGTCGCGGCATAACGCGGACCTACAGTCCGCTTGTCATGAGGCACCGGTGACCTGGGGCTTCGCCCCAAGGCTCCTACAACGCGGGCCTTCAGCCCGCCTCTTTGTGGTTGAAGCACGGCGTCTACAGCCGCACCGGCCAGCCCTGCCGCGACTGCGGCGCACCCGTACAGCGCATCGTGCTCGGCGGACGGTCTACGCACTTCTGCAAGACCTGCCAGAAATACACTGGCAGTCTGTATCAGGGGCCGTCCGTCGCGGTTGAGGCACTCGACGCACCTGCTTCACACCAAGTTTGTGAGGACTCGAGACTTCCTTCGAGCTTATTTTGCTTCAGAATTGGCCTGTGCCCAGACAGGTCCAATCAGCTCCGTCCGAAGGAGAGGGCCACCGAGGAAAAGAGGACTTTCCGATTTAATAAAAGCAGGAACCCCGCCAGAACCCACCCAAACCTCACTGTCTGCCGGCTCTTTCCCAATCATCGGAGCGATCATCCCGGCTAGCCCATCCAATTCAACGTGAATCTTGTACTTCTGCGCTTTGTTGCGTTGGCCTGCGCTCTTAAAGCTGTCGATACCATCAGGCTTGAAGGACAGGTGAACGATCTTGGGTTTCGGCGTAGCGGCCAGATAGCTGATCTTCGTTTCCGGTGTTTGCGGAGAGAGGTTCTTTGCAAGATCAAGCAGAATACCGTTCGATAAATCGTTCGGCAGGTCCATGTGGCTGCTCTCAACCTTCGGCTTACCATTTTCTGTAAAGCGAACCGTGACCTCACCGGTTTGTGCGTTGATCGTCACATCCGTTGGCTTGTTGAAACTTGGCCCCTTTTGTATGTGATGGTCGTGCAGGAGACGGAAGCTGCCGGCTTGAAGGAACACTGTTGTCTCGTCATCAATGGACCCGTCTTTGAAACGGTAAACCAGACGCGATGTGAGTGTTCCTCCTCGAATCGTTTGGACTAAGTCACCAGCAGCCAGCAGCTTGCCGTCTAGACTTCTTAACGCCAAGTAGCCGTGCACGGACCCTTCCGGATAACGCACTGCGACAGGCTCTGCACCAGAGAGGGTGGGGCAAAGAACAAGACCCGTCAGCAATACGGCGCGAATAAACATACTTACTCAGATGCTTGGCCAGAGCACGGTGGCGGTCGTCGGCAGTAAATACGGGCATAAGCGGGTCCGTCACTATCCCTGAACGCGATCTTGGTGGTCCTATGAAGTCGGCTTGTAGAAGTATTTAGACCTGGCGATTCTTGATGACCACGCAAGACCTACTATGTGTTAAGCAAAGGTGCGGACGCTCGCATACCCGCTTGCACCGGCGTGCAAACATTCTGGTGCGTTCGCCTGTGTCACGCCTCCCAGCGCAAGCACCGGCACCTCGCCCGCCGCGTCGCATGCGTCGCGCAACGCGTCCAGGCCGACGCCTGGCACCACCACCTCACCCGCCACCCGCTTCTCGAACACCGGCGCAAACAGGATCAGGTCGGCGAACTCCTGCGCGCGGGCTACGTCAGGCAAGGTGTGGCAGCTGGCGCTGACCAGCAGGCCATGGTGCGACTGCAGATTCTGCGCAAAGGTGGTGGAGGACAGGTGGACACCATCCGCACCAGCCCATTGGGCCAGCGCGGGCGGGCCGTTCAGCAGCAGTAGGGTGGAGCCGCCCGCCTCGCGGATGGCCGCGTGCATGGCGCGTGCCAGCGTCACCAGTTCACCCTCCGGCAGGTCTTTCTCGCGTAGCTGCAGGTAGTCCACGCCTTCGCGCGCCAGCCGGGCGGCCTGCGCTACCAGCGCGACGCGGCGGGCGGGTTCATCCCCAGGAAACAGGGTGCGATTTGTAATGGCGTAGCGCAGCATGAATGTTCAGTATCAACGAACGGCATGTCAGCCCGATCCGTAGCTCGTTGGTTAGCGATTTGGGCCGAGCCCCCAGACTTCGTCATCCCGACCGGAGCGAAGCGGAGTGGAGGGACCTGCTTTCTTCCCGGAGCAGCAGTGCAGCCCGAAAGGAAAGCAGGTCCTTCGACTGCGCACTACGTGCTCCGCTCAGGATAACGTGAGAAGTATGGACGTACTCCGCTCAGGATGACGGGACAAGTATGGACGTACTCCGTTTGGGGTGACGAGTGGAAGAGTTGCGTACATCGTTCAGAGGTCCAATTAACCCGGCACAGCTACACTAGAGCAACGCGCAGGCAGACCCAGGCGCGGACATGGCAAATTGCCGCCAACCTGCACCACCCGCACGGGAGACCACGTGACGCCCTTCGACGAACAGCAAGCCCCCGCGCCGCAGCAGCGCGAACCGGACCAGCAGCAGCAGACCATTCAGCACGAAAACCGCGCGGGCAAAACGGCGGCGGAACTCGCGGTCAGCTTCCGCAACCACATGACGCACACGGTAGGACGGCCGCTGGAGAACTCGTCGGTGGAGGACCAGTACCACGCCATCAGTGCCGTGGTGCGCGACCGGCTGATGGACAACTGGCTCAAGACCATTGAGCAGTACCGTGCGCATGACGTGCGGGTGGTGGGCTACCTAAGCGCGGAGTATCTCCTGGGGCCGCACCTGGAGAACGATCTGCTGTGCCTGGGCATGACCGACGCCGCCTGTGAGGCGCTGAAGAGCCTGGGGCTGGACCTGAAGACCATTGCCGCGGAAGAGCCGGAGCCCGGCCTGGGCAACGGCGGCCTGGGGCGACTGGCGGCCTGCTTTCTAGACTCGCTCTCAACGCTAAACACGCCGGTGCTGGGCTACGGCCTGCGATACGAGTTCGGCATCTTCCGGCAGGAGATTGAGAACGGCTGGCAGGTGGAGAAGTCGGACAAGTGGTTGCAGTATGGCAACCCATGGGAGATTGCCGCGTCGCTGACCATGAACGTCGGCTTCTTCGGACACACGGAAACCTACACCGACGACAAGGGCAACCTGCGCTGGAAGTGGATTCCCGAGAAGCTGGTGCGGGGCATTGCGTACGATACGCCCATCCCCGGCTATAAGACGCAGACGGTGAACCGCCTGCGCCTGTGGAAGGCCGAGGCAGAAGACAGTTTCGACCTGAGTATCTTTAATCGCGGCGATTACATGGGTGCGGTGAAGGACAAGATGGAGTCGGAGACCATCAGCAAGGTGCTGTACCCGCCGGACGAGACGATCGAGGGCAAGCGCCTGCGCCTGATGCAGCAGTTCTTCTTCACTAGCTGCTCCTTGCAGGACATGGTGCGCCTGCACCAGGCCATGGGCAAACCGCTAACCGAGTTCGACCAGAAGTGGACCATCCAGCTGAACGACACGCACCCATCCATTGGCATTGCAGAGCTCATGCGCCTCTTGATGGATGAGCACGATCTTTTGTGGGATGACGCGTGGCGTGTGACGCAGAACACCTTTGGCTACACCAACCACACCCTGCTGCCGGAGGCGCTGGAACGCTGGCCGCTGGACCTGTTCGGCAACCTGCTGCCGCGGCACCTGGAGATCATCTACCAGATCAATCGCAACTTTCTCGACGCGATGAAGAAGCAGTTTCCCGGCGACGACGCGCGCCTGCGCCGCATGAGCATCATCGGCGAAGACGGCGAGCGCAACGTGCAGATGGCGCACCTGGCCGTGGTGGGCAGCAAGGCCGTCAACGGCGTGGCGGAACTGCACACGGAACTGCTAAAGGCCGATACGCTGCACGACTTCTACGAGGCCTTTCCAGAGCGCTTCAGCAACAAAACGAACGGTGTGACGCCGCGCCGCTGGATGATGCTTTCGGACCCAAACCTCAGCAACCTCATCACGGAGAGCATCGGCGAGGGCTGGCAGAAGGACCTGTTCCAGCTGCGCGAGCTGGAGAAGTTCGTGGACGACCAGGAGTTCCTGAAGCGATGGCGCGGCACACAGGAGCAGGCCAAGGGCCGGCTGGGCGCGTACATCAAGGACACCATGGACATCCAGGTGGACCCGCACTCCATGTTCGATGTGCAGGTGAAACGGCTGCACGAGTACAAGCGCCAGCACCTGAACGCGCTGCACATTCTGGCGCTGTACTGCGGCATCAAAAACGGCACGATCAAGGACATGGCGCCGCGCACCTTCCTGTTCGGCGGCAAGGCCGCGCCCAGCTACACCATGGCCAAGCTCATCATCAAGCTGGTGTGCACGGTGGGTGAGGTGGTGGCCGCCGACCCGGCGACGCGCGATCTGCTGCGGGTCGTGTTCCTGCCGAACTACTCCGTGTCCCTGGGGCAGAAGATTTACCCTGCTGCGGATTTGTCCGAGCAGATTTCCACCGCGGGTAAGGAAGCCAGCGGCACCGGCTGCATGAAGTTCATGATGAACGGCGCGGTCGCCATCGGCACGCTGGATGGCGCAAATATCGAAATCCGCAACGAAGTGGGCCCGGATAACTTTTTCCTCTTCGGCCTGACCGCGCCGGAGATCGGCGATCTGCAAAAGAAGGGCTACAGCCCGAAGAGCTTTTACGAAAAGAGCCCGGCCTTGCGCGAGGTAATGGACGGCCTGCGTGACGGCCGCTTCAGCAAGGGCGATCGCGGCCTGTTTGCGCCCATCGTAAACGACCTGCTCTACCGTGATCGCTTTCTTGTTTTGGCCGATTTTGACGCGTATGCTGCCGCTCAGGCGGAGGCGGGGAAGGCGTTTGCGGATGAAAAGCGATGGGGCCGCATGTCGCTGCTGAACACGGCACGGTCGGGCAAGTTCTCGTCGGACCGCACCATTCGGGAGTACTGCCGCGATATCTGGAAGGTGCCGGTCGGCATCGATTCCTAGAGCGTTTCAAGCTGCAAAAGGTGTATCGCAAGCGTCTCAAAGCACTGCGTTAGGCGACACAAACCTGATTCTGAAGAACAGTACGGTCAGGTTTGTGTAGTCTACAAGCACAAAATGCACCTTCTTCGGCGTATTTTGCTGCCTCAGGAGCGTGTTTTGCATGCATCGGCGCACGTAAGCCACGACTGCCGTGTTTACGGTTGTGCTGCTGCCTGAACGGCTCGCCAGAAGGCTGCCCTGTCAGCGGCATGGGTCCTGCCGGTCGCCTCCGGCCAGTCACCCACGCTTACCACGACCAGCCGTCGCGCCGGGTCGACAAACACCGACTGGCCAAAGATACCGAGCGCGGCGAAGCTGCCGTCCGGCTGCGGCCACCAGCCATAGCCGTAGCCTGCACCTCCGGCCTCGACCTTTGCGCGTGTTGCCTCTGCAAGCCAGCCGGCTGGCACCACGCCGTGGCCGCCCTCCAGCACCCACAAACCGTAGCGGCCCAGGTCGCGCACTGTGGCTGACAGGCCGGAGCCGCCGAACTCCACGCCAGCCGGGCCGGGTGCATTTGCGATCCAGGTGGCGTCCGCCTGCATGCCCGCCGTGCGCCACACGGTCGCGCTGAGCTGGTCCGAAAGTGACAGGCCGGTGGCCCGGCGCAGCAGGACGCCCAGCAGGTCCGTCTCGCCCGTGTTGTACTGCCAGCGGGTGCCCGGCGCGGCTTCCCGCGTCAGGTGCCGCATGTACGCCACCGTGCTGTTCTGCCCCGGCGGGGTGGGCGTCGTATACAGCCGGAAGTTGTCAGCATCCGGAGTCGTATAGTCCTCGCGCCAGCGAACGCCGCTGGTCATGGTCATGAGTTGTCGCACGGTCACGCCGTCGTATCCACTGCCCTTCATTTCGGGCAGGTAGTGCGTCACGCCGTCATCCAGTGAGCGCAGCGCGCCGGTCTGTAGGGCAGCCCCGGCCAGCGTGTCCGTCATACTCTTGGTGACAGAAAACGTTGTCCAGCGGGTCTCCTGGGTGGCGCCCAGCGCGTAGCGCTCTGCGCGAATGCGCCCATCCTGCAGCACCAGCACCCCCGCCAGGTGCTCTGACTGCATATAGGCGTCCAGCGTTCCCGTCATGCCGGGCAGGGCCGGTCCGGCAGGCAGCGGACGCTCCGGACCAGCGTGGCGCACGGTGTGGGTGGGAAAGAGCCGGTTCATGTGCGCGAAGCGCCGGTCCCGCTGCGCCTGCGTCCAGGTCAGGTCGGCGGCCAGGCGCTCACCTACAGTGGTTGGTACTCGCCTGGCCACCGGCTGTTGCGTCCGCAGGCATGGAGCCCATACCAGCCCCGCTGCAAGCACACCCACCCCTGTGAAGGGTGAGGAATCCCGGAGCCATTTTGTGGAAAACATGAAGTGGGGCTCAGACGCTTACGCGTGACGCTGAAATGCACCGTTCACAATGCACTTTGCACAAGTTGCTTAGATTGAATGAGTTACAGAATGCGTCTAGCGTTTGCGTATCAATGCTGCACTGCAAGCCGCTGCGGGCGGATGACCAGTGACGCGCTTTCCACAATCATTTCCACAGGGGGGCATAGGCACCTCAACGGCGGTGCGGGCTCAGGGGGTATATGTCCCTGAGCCCGCATGGAAGAGGCCGATCTGTTAGCGCGCAGGGGGCGTACGTGGTGTGGTGGTGCGCGGCGTGGTGGTCGGGCGAACCGTTGTGGGTGCCGGGCCGCTGACCGGGGGCGCGGCAACGCCGGAACTGGTGTTGTAGGCGTCGATCACGGCACGGGTCACGTCAGTCTGCGGCGCGGCAAACAGGACGTTGCTGTTCTGCTGGTTGCTCACGTCAAGGCCCAGGGTGTAGCCGTTGTCTGTCAGGTACTTCTGGAAGACGACGTTCACCTTCTGCGCCACGCGGCCGTAGGCCTCCTGCAGGTCGTTCTGGTAGGCGGCAGAGGCATCCTCGCCATCCCGCTGCAGCGCCTTCTGCTTGGCGTCGATGGTGCGCACACGGTTCTGGCGCTCGTCGTCTGAGATGGTGGTGGCGCTCTGCAACTGCTTCTGCAGGCTCTCCACTTCCGTCTCCTGCTGCTGAATTTTGGCCTTGGTGGGGTCGTACTTCTTCTGCACCGTCTGCACGGCTGTTTGCCCCTCGTTGGTGGCAAACACGGCCTGCTCAAAGGCAATCAGTGCAATCTTCGCCGGGATGGCTTGCGGTTGCACGACGGCCGGCGCAGCAGCAGCGGCAGGTGCCTGAGGACCGGCAGCCTGCGCAGAAAGGTTTGCTACGCACAGCAGGGTGGCGACTCCGGCAAGGGCCGTGGAGAGCTTGGGAACACGATTCATGGGGCTGGTAGAACTCCTTGGAGGATCCCTTTTGGATCCGTATACCCGCGCCAGGCTGCAGCCTCGGGACCTTGCTTACGTAAAATACGGCACCGACCCAGCCTGCGGGCGCGGGCACGACGGGCCGTCGATTCAGCACGATTATAGGGTCCCGCAAAGCGGCGGGTCAACGTGGGAGCGACCACGTCGACGGGATGTACCCTAGGATCGCGACACCTTTTTAGACCTCTGAACCTGACGTACAACTGGCTTCGAGCGGCGCAGGTCGCTACTTAAGTGGTGCTGCGAACAACGCCTAGACAGCTGTGGTGCTCGGGACCGCGGTACGGGCGTTGACTGCCGCGCCCACGACGACGGTCTCCAGGTTTTCCGGGCGTATCTCGACGGAAAACGCCTGCAGAGGACTCATGCGCACCATTTGCTGCACATAGTGGTTCAGCAGGGGCATTTCTACAAAGCGCACGTTGTAGCCGGTCATGTAAAACTTGCCCGCACCGCTCATGTGGATGCTGGTGGCCGTGCCCGCAGCCAAGGCCTTGTGCCACAGCTTCTTGAACTCGATGCAGCGCTGGTCACCCTTGTCGGCCTGCTCGAACACGTCTTCCGGCTCCATGTCCAAGAAGCGGAGGCGCATGGCGCGGTGGCCCATGATGCCCTCGATGTGGCCGCGGCCACCGCAGCCACAGTAGGTTTCGCGGTCGTCCAGCGTCACCACGGTGTGGCCACCTTCCCCTACATTTTCCATCAGGGGGTACCTGCCAAAGCCGATGCCTGTGCCAATGGTCCACACACGAATCATGCTGTCCAGTTTGCCCTGCTGGTGGGCCAGGCCGGCGGCTACAGCATCCGCGTCGTTCACCATGGAGACCGGCGCGTCAATGCCGTGTTCGCGAAGCAGGGCACCCACCTCCGCGACAACGCGCGCACCTTTGATCTGCGGCAGGTTGGGGCTGTCTTCCACCACGCCAGCCCGCACAATACCGGGTACCGCGATGCCGATGCCCTGCAGGGGTGCACCGTCGTTTTCTTTCGCCACTGCGACAATCTGCTCGCACATGACGGCCATGAGATGTTCCCGGGGCATTTCGACCAGGGCATCCTCGTAGAACTCATCATCAGGGTAGGCGGACAGACTCCCTACCAGGCCCTCAGTACCGACCAGGCCGGTGATGATGCGCTTGGACAGCGCCAGACCGATGCTTCGTTGTTCCCCAGTCGTCATGGTGCTCTCCGTTCGAACGCTCAGGCATCCATGTGCCTGTGAGCGGGCATTATCTCCCGGGCAATTATTGGCACGCAAGCGGCACGACGCAAAAAGGCGCGTCTTCTTTGGGGGAAGGACGCACCTTTACTGTGTTAGCGGCTCTGCTTGATGGTGTTGACCGAGCAGGGAACTCGGTTATTGCGGGGTCTGGGTGCCCGTGCCCTCCGGCATGCGGGGGCGAATGCCGGGGACAGCAATTGGAACAGCCTTTGGCTTGCTCTGCGCCATGGCCGTTACCGCAGAGGCCTGCAACGTGACGATGAGCGCTTTCGCGGGGACTTCTTTGGGGTTGCTGTAGCTGTGGGGCGTGTTTGCGTCAAAGTAGACGGCATCACCTGACTCCAGCCGGTGCTTGCCCTCACCGTGCACAATGTCCAACTCACCCTCAAGCACATAGAGGAACTCGCAGCCCGCGTGCTGGTGGGCGCGCCGGCCAGGCATGTTGGGCAGAAACTCTGCAAAGTAGGGGTCAAGCTGGCGGTCTGGCACCAGGTAGCCAAGTGACTCGAAATAGTACGACGGATCGTCTGTCCCGCTCTGCGGCAGGCGAATGCGGTCTTTGCCGCGTTGCACACGGAACAGCGTTTTTGGCTCCGGCTCAAAGAAGTAGCTCAGATCCTTGGAGAACACCAGCGCAATGCGCGCCAGGTTGCGCAGGGTGGGAACGACACGGCCCGTTTCCAACTGCGACAGAAAGCTGGCAGACAAGCCGGTATGGCGGCCAAGTTCGACCAGCCCCATCGACTTTTTGAGGCGCAGGTGCTTGATGCGCTCGCCAAGTCGCTTTTCCGAGATGAACAGCTCGGCTGCGTTGGTGGCAACGCTTGTATCTTTCTCTTCGGGTTCAACGGTGGGTATAGCCCGCTGGGCGATATCCAGGGGAGTTGCTTCAGTTGCCATGGTCTCCACTCCTGATGGGCCGTCCCTTGCTGCCAGGCGAACAGATGTTCCAGCCCCGTCGAAAGATGTACGGCGTCCGCATGCTGCCGGATTGAATTGTTATCGACGAAATTTCAAGTTGCGCCACGAGGACGAGCTCAAAAGTTCAGGTGCTAGCCTTTGTGATGTGTGGGGAAGCACCGAACAGGCAGATTGCGGTCTCGGCGCGCTGATGCAGAGGGTGTGTTTCGGCCTGCTGCCGTGGCTGCTGGTGGGCTGTGCCAGCCAGGGACCGCTGCGGCCACCTTCGCTGCACCTGCCCGCCCCTGTGCGTGGTCTGCGAGCGGAGCGGACGGGCGACACCGTTGCCCTGAGTTGGACGAACCCGGTGCGCACGTCGGACGGTGTGTCGTTGATGCAGAAACATGGTGCGGCTCCGCTTACGGTGGCGATCTGCCGCAAGGCCACTGCTGCTGACGCTTGCCAGCCGGTGGGCAGCCTTCCGCTGCTGAGTGGGCAGGCGGGCAGCTGGCATGAGACGTTGCCCGCTGCGTTCGCGACCGGACCGGCACGTCCACTGACATACCAGGTACAGGCGCTGAACGGCAAGGGTAAGGGTGGGCAGCCGGTACCAGTGGATGCGCTTGCGGGTGCCGCGCCGCACCCGGTGCTTGCGCTGACGGCGACGCGCGTGACGGGGGGCGTTGCGCTGCACTGGCAGCTCGACCAGGCCCCAGGTGCGGACCACATCGCATTGCAGGTGGTGCGCGGAAAGGCGGCAGCGACTGCCCCGGGGACTGCGGATGCGGCGCGTCCTGCCCTGCTGTCCGCGGAGATCGCCGGTTCGGACGTAGGGGGCGTGCTGGATCCGGGCGCGCGGCTGGGAGTGGCGCAGGTCTACACGGTGCAGCGTACCCGGACCGTACAGCGGCCCTCAGGCGGTGACTTGCTGATGAGCAGTGTGGCCAGCAGCGTGACCGAGCAGGCGAACGCGTTGCCCAAGGCCTTGCCGCCGCCCACGGGTTTGGAGGCTGTGGTGGATACGCTTGCCCAGCCGGAGGTAGAGCTGGTGTCGGATCCGGTGGATGGCGCGGCTGGATACCTGCTGTTCCGGGCGGTTGGCTCTGGTGACAGTGTGCCGCTGAGCACGGCACCAGTGACGGGGTTTACATACACCGATGCCGCGGTTGGGCCGGGGCAGCGGTTGCGGTACAGCATCGCCACAGTGGACGGGAGCGGCCAGGTGGGGCGGCGTGGCGCGCCGGTGTTGGTGGAAATGCCTGCGCGGTAGCTTCAACAAACGCCATGCCGCACTTGCATGCATCTAAACTTGGTAAGGTTGACGCGGGGTTGCACCCGGCACAGGAGAAACACAGATGGCAACGCTTCTGGATAGTTTGAAGCAGTACACAACGGTGGTGGCCGATACTGGCGACATGAAGTCGATGGAGAAGTTCAAGCCGACGGATGCGACGACGAATCCAACGCTGATCACCGCCGCCGCAGGCATGCCGGAGTACTCCTACATTGTGGATGATGTGCTGAAGGAGGCCAAGGAGAAGGCTGGCGCGAACTCCGACGACAAGGCGGTCGCGGCTGCCGCTTTCAAGACCCTGGCTGTGGCGTTTGGCCGCAAGATTCTCGACATCGTGCCGGGCCGCGTCTCGACCGAGGTGGATGCACGGCTGTCTTTTGACAAGGAAAAGACGCTGGAGCAGGCGCACGCCATCATCAAACAGTATGAAGACGTGGGTGTGAGCCGCGAGCGCATCCTGATCAAGATCGCCTCCACCTGGGAGGGCATCAAGGCCGCCGAGGAGTTGGAGAAAGAAGGCATCCACTGCAACCTGACGCTGCTGTTCGGCATGCACCAGGCCGTGGCGTGCGCCGAGGCCAAGGTGACGCTGATTTCGCCGTTCGTGGGCCGCATTCTTGACTGGTACAAGAAGGACACCGGCAAGGACTACCAGGGCGCGGACGACCCCGGCGTCCAGTCCGTGACGACCATCTACAACTACTACAAGAAGTTCGGCTATAAGACGCAGGTCATGGGTGCAAGCTTCCGCAACATCAGCGAAATTAAGGAGCTTGCGGGCTGCGACCTCTTGACCATCGCGCCCAAGCTGCTGGAGGAGTTGAACGGTGAGCAGGGCACGCTGGAACGCAAACTGGATCCCAGCAAGGCAGCGAACCTTGATATTGAAAGGATCTCGATGGACAAGGAAACCTTCGAGAAGATGCATGCGGAAGATCGCATGGCACACGACAAGCTGAAGGAAGGCATCGAGGGCTTTAGCAAGGCACTTGAGGAGCTGGAACAGCTGCTCGAAAAGCGCATCAAGGAAGTGGCAGAACCGGCCCACGCATAAGAACGCAGGGCAGTAGGTGGGCCGGGGCATATGCTCCGGCCTTTACTATGCGCTGAGACAGCTCCCTTCGGCAGGATCGCGATGAACGAAACAGCAGTTGAATCTGTATGGGACTACCCACGGCCGCCCCGCTTAGAAAAGACGGTGCGCCACCTGCGGATCGTTCATGCAGGAGTGGTCCTTGCGGACACCACCTCTGCCTGGCGCGTCCTCGAGACGAGCCACCCGCCCGTGTATTACATTCCGCAGGCA
>CALMRM010000236.1 GCA_937871605.1 uncultured Terriglobus sp.
CGCTGCGCAGGGCAAACTCACCACGCTGCTGGCTGACGGCGGCGCGGCTCAGGTCCGCAGCCGTCTTCCGCTCCGCGGTGGCAGCCTCACGGTCGCCGCGCTCTGCCAGCACAGCGGCTAGCGTAATGTGCGGCCCCGGTGCCGTGGGCTCCGCAGCAATGGCGTGCCGCAGTGCATCCTCCGCGTTTGCACCATGGCCCGCCTGCCGTTCCACGCTGCCCAACAGTGCCCACGCTTCGCCGTTCGCTGGCTGCAGCGCCACGACTCGCGCGAGCTGCGCGGCAGCCCCGGAGAAGTCACCCTGTTGCATTTTCAGCACACCCAGCGTGTACGGCGGGTCGGGCAACTGCGGGTCCAGCGCCGCAGCACGCTCCAGTTCGGCGGTCGATGCGGCAACGTCATCCTTTAGCTTCAGCGCCAGGCCCAGATCGTAGTGCAGCTGCACATCGTCCGGCTGCAGGCGCAATCCCGCGCGAAACTCCTCCAACGCGTGGTCTACGTCGTTGCCCTGCAGGTAGGCCACACCGATGTTCTGCCGCAGGAGGGCGCTATCGCCTTTCGCCAGGGCTAGTTGGTACTGCCGCAGACCCGCAGAGGCATCGCCGGACTGCACCAGCGCCAGGCCGTAGTTGGCGTGCGCTTCGGCGTTGTTCGGCATAGCGGCCACCGCCCGTTGGAAGAGCGGCAACGACCCTGCCGTGTCGCCCTCTGCCTGCTTCGCCAGTGCCAATGTGTACACCACGTCGGTGGCGTTGCTGTCCGTCTTCAGATAGGCCTCCAATGCGGTCACCGCATCGGCAGGCCTGCCCAGCGTCACCAGCGCACGCCCCAGCTGCGACGCGGTCACAGGAGATCTGTCGCCCAGGTCGACCGCCTTGGCGAACTCACTGGCTGCGGGCGCGGGCTGGTGCAATGCCAGCAGGACCGAACCCAGGTGCGCATGGGCGCTCGCCAGCCCCGGGTCAAGCGTCAGCGCCTGCTCCAACCGTTGCTCGGCAGTGGCGAAGTCTCCCCGTTGTGCCTCCACCGTGGCGAGCATGTCTAACAGCGCGGGCGCCGGTGCGTTGCCCTGCACGGCTGCCTCCAGCACCGCTTGTGCGCCGGGCAGGTCACCCACGTCGCTCAGCGCAAGGGCAAAGCTGCGCACCTGCTCCGGGAGCAGTGCCGCCTTGCCCGCAACTGCCTCGCGAAAGCTGCTCACTGCTGCCGCATGTTGACCCGCAGCCTGCTGTGCCAGGGCCAGCTTCAGGCTTGTGTCTGCGTCCGCGGGCGCGAGCCTGTGCGCCAGGGACAGTTCCGCTGCCGCCGCGGCCGCGTTGCCGCGCTGCAGCAGCACCGCGCCCAGCGCCGCGTGCGCGACGGAAACCCCTGGCACCACGCGCACCAGCTGTCGAAACGTACGTTCCGCCTCCTGCAGCCTGCCCGCGCTGTAGGCCGCGCTGCCCTCGCGAAACAGCCGGTCCGCTTCGCTCGCAGCCGTTGCTGGGGACTGCTGCGCACAGCAGGTAACCACCAGGACAAATGCAGCAAAAAACGCAGGGGCGCGGCTCACGCTTCACAGTACCGCGTTTCTAGCACCGCTTGCAGAGTTCCGGGTCGGCAGCCACGATGTGTACTCGCTGGAGTCCTGCTGATCTGTCATAACAAGTGGGTTCGTCAGTGTTGACAGCTGAATCGGCCTTCCGATACAGTTCGCGCGTCTCGATACCCAGAGAAATCCCGTGCTCTCGGTGAGCGATGCCAAAGGTAACCCCTCGCAAGGTACACCGGAGAACACACGAGGACGTACAGCGTTGCAACGCAGCTTTTAGGAGGACGCATGAAGCACAGAGAAAGGATCGGGCTGGCAGCGGTGTTTACCGCCGCAATGCTCGCGCCAACAGCACTGCCGGGGCAGGCAGTGTACGGCTCTATTTACGGCACAGTGACGGACAATACCGGCGCAGTGGTGCCCAATGTCGACGTGGTGGTGACCGACATCGCGAAAGGAACCAGCCAGACCGTCAAGGCGAACAGCAGCGGAGACTTTACCGCCGATCACCTCATCCCAGATGAGTACACGGTCAAAGTGCAGTCGACCGGCTTCAAGACGTTTGAGCAAACAGGCCTTCGCGTCTTTGCAGATACCTCCATCAAGATCGCTGCCGCGCTGCAGGTGGGTTCCACGGGTGAGACGGTCAGCGTTAATGCCGATTCGGTGCCCTTGCTGAAGGCCGACCGGGCCGACGTGGCCACCACGCTTTCCTCGCAGGAAATCATCGATTTGCCAATCCCGGATCGCAACTTTACCAACCTGCAGCTCCTGCTGCCGGGCGCGCAGCTGCTGGGCTGGTCCCACGCTGCCAGCGAAAACCCGCAGGGATCCAAGCAGATCGAAGTCGATGGACAGGCCTTTGCCGGTGTTGCATTCCAGCTGGACGGCACCGATAACCAGGACCCGATCCTGGGCATCATCGTCGTGAACCCGAACGCAGACTCGCTCTCCGAGACCAAGATCACAACGCAGAATTTTGACGCGGAGTTCGGCAAGGCCGTCTCATCCGTGGTTACAGCGCAAACCAAGTCCGGCACCAACAGCTTCCATGGTTCGCTGTTTGATTACCGCACCTCCAATGCCAACCTGGCGCGCGATCCATTCACGCAGGGGCCCGGTACAAATTTTCCAGTGGGCTTAAAGAACCAGTTCGGTGGCTCCATTGGTGGCCCCATCGTCAAGGACAAGATTTTCTTCTTTGGCGATTATCAGGGTGTGCGGCAGAAGGTCGGCGTCCCGGTCCAGATGACGGTGCCCACGCAGCACCTGATCGCCACCTGCCTCGGCCAGGCGACGTCCGTGAGCGGCATCCAGGGTTGCGACTTTAACGAGTATGCCAACCTTGCGCGTGGCAACTTCGCCACCTCGGCAAACCAGTTGATCTACGGCCAGGGCGCAGGCGTAGGCACGGCAAACAGCACAACGCCTTTCACCAACAACATCATCCCCACGGCGCAGCTCTCGCAGCAGTCGCTGGCACTCTTCCGCCTCTTGCAGCCCTATGCACCGAATTCGGCGGGCAGCAACGGCGGCCTGACCCAGAACTACAGTCAGAGCGGCATCGGAGGGTTCAACAGCGACCAGTGGGATGCCCGTGGAGATTGGCAGGCCAACGGACGCACGCACGTGTTCGGGCGCTTCAGCCGCTTCACCGATACCCTGACCGGCAACACCGTTTTTGGCGCAGCGGGCGGCGCGGGTTTCGGCTTGGGCGGTTACGGCGGCACCTCGCTGGGTGCAAATGACAGCGCGGCTGCCGGTGTGGACGTGGCGCTCAGCGACAAGTGGGTGACGGACGTCCGGCTGGGCTACTTCCGCTATGGCATCAACACCAGCAAGTACGACCAGAACACGCAGTTCGCCAACCAGCTGGGCATCGCCGGTCTGAACACCGCACAGGCCATTACGGGCGGCGCGCCGGGCTTCATCATCACCGAGGTCAACACCTTCGGCGGCACTGGTGCCGTGGGTACGGCAGTAGGCCCGCAGTACGGTTCCGGCCTCAACATCAATCGTTGCAACTGCCCGTTAACCGAGCATGAAGACCAGTACCAGCTCGCAAACAACTGGACCCGCATCCTGGGCAATCACTCCATCAAGTTCGGTACTGACCTGCGGTATGCGCGCAACCTGCGCGTGCCCAGCGACAACAACCGCACTGGCCTGCTGAACTTTGGCACAGGGCCCACCGGCGGCGGACAGGCGACCAAGGGTCTTGGCTTCGCGACGTTCGTCCTGGGCGACGTGACGACACTGCAGCGGTATGTCAGCGCCTCCACCAACGCCAAGGAATTCCAGAAGCGTGCCTTCTTCTACGTGCAGGACACATGGCGCGCCAGCAGCAAGCTCACGGTCAACTACGGCTTGCGCTACGAGCTGTACTTCCCAGAAGCCGTCAACGGCCAGGGCAACGGTGCATTGCTCAACCTGGCGACGGGCTACCTGCAGGTGGCGGGCTATGGCAATTACGGCACCAACATGGGCCAGTCCATTGCTAAAAACACCTACAATCCCCGCATCGGCATCGCTTACCAGGCGTCCCCGCAGACGGTGATTCGTGCTGGATATGGACGCAGCTTCGACATCGGTGTATTCGGGTCGGTCTTCGGCCACTCTGCCACGCAGAACCTGCCGGTACTCGCCAACCAGACGCTGGTCAATGCAGGCGGCGACAATGCGACCAACACGGGCTACGCTTTCAACCTGAACACCGGTCCCGCGGCGGCACCCACGTTGGCGGTGCCCTCCACCGGCAACCTGCCCAACCCCGGCAACCTGGTCAGCGCGCGCTCACGTCCCACAACGCTGCGCCTGCCCACCCTGGACGCGTGGAACGCCAGCCTGCAGCA
>CALMRM010000237.1 GCA_937871605.1 uncultured Terriglobus sp.
TCCCAGAACAGCCCCCGCGCCCGTCGTGCGCCAGTCACCGGCGCAACCAACAACCGCACAGCCTGACAGGACGGAGCCATGATCCCCCGCTACCAGCGCATCCTCTTCGTGGTGCTGCTTGTCAGCTCGCTTGCCATGGCAGTTGCGCTCGTCTTTCTGCACCAGCGCAACTTTTCTGAGGTTAAGAATGCGGACAACACACCCATCGAAGCACCTGTTTCGTCCCGGGCAGAGCGGGTGACCCTGATGCTGGCAGACGATACCACCGGCAACCTGAAAGCGGAGGAGCGGCTGATTGCGCTTCCCGGCACCCCGGCGGTCCGCGCGCGGGCCCTGCTGGAGCACCTGCTGGCGGAGTACGCCCTGCCACGCGCCGCGCACCACACCGGCGGCGGTGCCTCGGTCGACGACTTGTACCTAGTACCGCTGCCGCTCGGCGGCCAGCCAATGCAGTCGTCGATAGCGCCCGCGACGCAGCCAAGCCCTTCGGACAGCGGAGACCCCTTGCTGCACGCGGCTGGCGAGCTTGCGGTGATCAACCTGCGCCCCGGTTGGGTGGAGGCGCACCCGCCCGGCATCACCGCAGAGACGCTCACACTCCAGTCCATGCTCGCGACCCTGCATGCCAACCTGCCGGAGATTACCGCGGTGCGCTTTCTGGTGGACGGCAGGCCGCGCCCCACACTGGCAGGCAACGTGGAGCTGGATCGGACCTATGACGTGAACGACGCGAGGACGCCCTGAGCGCTGCTCTGCGAACGCAGCACCCTGCCGCACCAGACAAGCGCCCGGTCGTCGGCGTGTTCGACTCGGGATTCGGCGGCCTGACCGTTCTGCGCGAGCTGCTGCGGCACCTGCCGGGTGCGGACTTCGTCTACCTGGACGACACCGCGCACCTGCCATACGGCTCCAAGTCGCAGGCGGCGGTTACGCGGTTTACCGCGGCTGCGACCAAGCTGCTGGTGGGCAGGGGAGCGGACCTGGTGGTGGTCGCCTGCAATACCGCGTCCGCGCTGGCACTCCCTCTGCTGCAGACGGAGGCGTCCGTGGCGCTGATGGGCGTGATTCAACCTGGGGCAGAAGCCGCGGCTGCTGCTGTGCCACCGGGCAGCACCGTGCTGGTGCTTGCGACGGAGGCCACTGTCGCCTCCCATGCGTACGCGCGGGCCTGCGCTGCCCATGGCCTGCTGGCCGTTGAAAAAGCGTGTCCGCTGTTTGTGCCGCTGGCGGAAGAGGGTTGGACGGACAGCAGCATTACCACACAGGTCGCGGACGTTTACCTGCGCGAGGCGCTCGCCACATCGCCCGCACTACCCGCTGCTGTGGTGCTGGGCTGCACGCACTACCCGTTGCTGCGCCCGCTGTTGCAGGGTACGGTGCAGGGTCTGCTGGGCAGCGTGCCCATCGTCGACTCTGCCGAGGCCACCGCGCGGCGGGCGGCACAGCTGCTGCCAGCGGCCACATCCGCGGGCCAGCGTGGCTCTGTGCTGAGCGTGTTGGCCACCGACTCTCCCACGAAATTTCAGCGCCTGGGTGCACGCTTTCTCTGTCGTGAACTGCCGCCGGTGGAGCATGTGCAGCTTGAGGAGTAGCTGCGGGCTGCTATTCTCATACCCGGACGCGCATGCCCTACCTGCTCAAATCGGAACCCGACAAGTACAGCTTCGACGACCTCGTCCGCGACGGCGAAACGGTCTGGGACGGCATCAAGAACCCGCAGGCGCTGCTGACGTTGCGCGGCATGAAAACGGGCGAACACTGCGTCATTTACCACTCCAACACCGGCAAAGAGGCCGTGGGCCTGGCGACCGTCGTGAGTGTGGACGCGACCGACCCGAAAAACCCGGCGGTTCGGCTCAAGGCAGGGAAGCGGCTGAAAGCGCCGAAGACTCTGGCTGCCATGCGCGAGGTGCCGGTGTTTCACGACTCGATCCTGTTCCGCCAGTTCCGGCTCTCCGTGGTGCCGCTAACGGAGGAGCAGTACGATTGGCTGGTGCATGGCTGATGCAACTTCTTCCATCACGTGCTCATGAATTGTCATCCCGACCGGAGCACGCAGTGCGCAGTGGAGGGACCTGCTTTTCTTCCGAGCTGCACTGCTGCTTCGGGGCAAACATCAGGTCCCTCCACTCCGCTTCGCTTCGGTCGGGATGACAAAGAGTGGGGCGTGTCGCACAGACATGGCTGTTAGAAAGTAGGGCAAGCATGATCGATCTCCAAGGCAAAACCGCCGTCGTCTTCGGCCTCGCCAACAAGCGCAGCATTGCCTGGGCCATCGCTCAAAAGCTGAGCGAGGCGGGTGCACGGGTCGCCGTCTGCTACCAGAGCGAGCGCCTGAAGAAGGAGGCTGACGCCCTGCTGCCTGAACTGAGAGACGGCAAGAGCTTCCAGTGCGACGTCTCCGTCGACGCCGAGATCGAGCGCGTGACCGGCGAACTGCAAGCCGCCTACGGCACCGTGGACATGGTGGTGCACTCCGTCGCCTTTGCACCCGCCGACGCCATCAAGAACGACTTTCTGCTCACGCAACGAGAGGACTTCAGCATTGCGCTGGACGTGAGTGCATACTCGCTGGTGGCGGTCAGCCGCGCGCTGGCTCCGCTCATGCCCGCGGGCAGCAGCATTCTGACGCTGACCTACTACGGCAGCGAAAAGGTGTTTCCCAACTACAACGTGATGGGCGTGGCCAAGGCCGCGCTGGAGGCGACGGTGCGTTACCTGGCCGCGTCGCTCGGGCCCAAGGGCATCCGCGTGAACGCCGTCTCCGCGGGTCCCATCAAGACGCTGGCCGCGCGTGGTATTGGCGACTTCAACAAGATCTTGGACACCGTGACCGAGCGCGCGCCGCTGCACCGCAACGTGGAAACGGCAGAGGTGGGCAACACCGCCGCCTTCCTGCTGTCGCCGCTCGCCAGCGGCATCACGGGCGAGGTCACCTACGTGGACTGTGGTTACAACGTCACCGGCATGTAGCTATGCGGTAGCGCTGGGAGGGAGTGTGTCGACTGGACCAGCGCATCGCTTGCAAAGTCGGAGTATGCTGCTACACAACCGTGGGAGCGGACCTCGCCGGCAGCCTGCCTGACGCACTGTGCTTCGCGGTCGCACAGGTATCAACCTTGCTGGTTCAAGGGTGACGATGGCGCGGAGCCCTCACCAGGACGGCACCTACCGGTTGAAGCTGGCGGCTTCAGAAATTGGAGTCGTGTTCCGTTCCGTTGGCACAGGAGGGCGCCGTGCAGCGATGAGAGACCCTTCGGTAGAACGCCGTAGCCCTCCCGTGTGCCGCCGGTGCGGTCAGCAGGCGTTTGAGCGGGTGCCGCGCAGGGGCTTTGTGCAACGGTACATCCTGCCCCTGTTTGGCCTGTGGCCGTGGCGTTGCGCGGTGTGCAACAACATTACATGGCGGCGCAACCGGCGCACCACTGACCTGTCGCCGGAAAGCCCGTTCGCACGCTAGGCCCGAACAGGTGTGAGCTAAGCGTGGGGTGGCAACACGTACCGTCGCAGCCGCAGTGCAGGAAGTTCGAGCACATAGCGCGACAGCAGTGCCAGTGCCAGCGAGATGCCCAGGATACCCAGCGTACGTTCCACAAAGGCAGCGTTGCTCGTGGTATCTGGCGCGCCGGCCACGTGGTCCCACACCTGCAACACGTAAAAGTGCAGCATGTACAGTGCGTAGCTGATGAGCCCCACAAAGGTGAGAACGGGGCCGCGAAATACAGCCAGCGCAGCCGCCCCGCGATAGCGGATGAGCAACCCCACGATGGAGCCAGCCAGCAGAGTGACGCCTGTTTGTGCGATGGCTGCCGCGAGTGCCACACCCCGCACCGAGGCGGGCTGCGCGGTAAAGCCCCACAGAGCCAGCAGCACACCGGCGACCGGTGCCAGTGCCAGCGTTCGTCGCTCACGCGGTGCCCCGCCCAGCCGCTCGCCCCCCTGCATAAACCAGCAGGCCAGCAACGCGCCAAATGCCAGGCCATCGCACCGCAGAAAGGACAGGTAGTAGTTGTAGTGGCCGAACCAGGCTGCTACCAGCCGCAGCAGCATGCAGCCACAGCCAAACAAGAGGGCCCAGTGCTGCAGGGTGTCCACGTTGCGGCGGCGCACGACGGTAGGCCACAGGATGTAGAACTGCTCCTCAATGGCCAGCGTCCAGAACGGGCCGGTGCTAGCGATATGGAACACCGAGGAGAAGTTCGCCAGAAAGAACGCGGCCATCAACACGCCGGGCAGCGAACCACGCTGCAACAGGGCCACACCCAGCAGGCACACCACGTACAGCGGCAGCACACGCAGAACGCGCTTCCAGTAGAAGTCCTGGTAGTACCGCGGGCTGTGCCGGGCTTTGATCAGGAGGCTGGTAATGAGAAAGCCTGACAGGACAAAGAACAGGTCCACACCCGTACGACCGTACTTTGAGAGTGCGGAGGCCTGCGCGATCAGGCGCGTACCGGCGACCGGGTAGGAGGTGGACAAGACATGGTGGAACAGCACCATCAGAGCCGCCACGCCGCGCAGGCCATCCAGTTCGCGTATGTGAACCAGCCGCTGGGTGCGTGTCACATTCGTTGCGGGGCCCGCATCACCTTCGGTGGGGGGCTGCGCTGGTTGGACCGGTGCCGCCATGTCTATTCCATGGCCAGGGCGGCTAGTTGCTCCCAGCGCGCGTATAGTTCGCTGCTGTGCGCCTGTGCCTCGGCCTGCTCTGACAACGCCGCCTGGAGCGCTGCCGCATCCAAGCCAATGGCGGGATTGGCAAGCTGCACGTCCGCTGCGGCCATGCGCGCCTCGGCTGCGGCAATGCGGTCTTCCAGCGTGCTCCACTCCCGCTGATCCTGGTAGGTCATCTTCTTCTTGCTGGCGGACGCGGGCGCATCTGCGGCAACAGGCACCTGCGGTATGGGCGCGGGTTCGACCGGTTGCTCCATCCAGTCTTCCCACTGGCCGAAGTCGGCAAACTGCTGTGCGCGGCCGGTGCCGTCCAGGCCCAACACCGTCGTGCTCACGCGGTTCAGCATGTAACGATCGTGCGTCACCAGCACCAGCGCGCCCGGGTACTCCAACAGGTTTTCCTCCAGCAGCTCCAGGGTAGGAATGTCCAGGTCGTTGGTTGGTTCGTCCAGCAAGAGCAGGTCGGCAGGCTGCAGCATCAGCCGTGCGATCAACACACGCGCACGCTCACCGCCGCTCAGCCGCTCCACCGGCTGGTTCAGCTGCTCGCCCGTGAATAGAAAGCGAGCCGCCCAACTGGCCACATGCACGGGCCTGCCGTTGTGCACCACCTGGTCACCCTCGGGAGCCAAGGCGCGGCGCAGCGTGAGCTTGGTGTCGATCTCGCGAGCCTGCGAGAAGTAGACGACGCGCAGTTGGTGCGCCTGTTTGATGGTGCCGGACGTGGGTTCCACTTCGCCCGTCAGCATGCGCAACAGCGACGTTTTACCGCTGCCGTTCGGCCCCACCAGGCCAACGCGCGTGCCCGCAGTGAAGACAAAGTTAAGATCCTTAACGATCTGCTTCTCGCCAAAGTTGAGTGCAACATGCTCCAGCTCCGCCAGGCGCTTGGTCTGCCGGTCTGTCGCGTTGAAGTCGATGCCCGCGCTGCTTTTCTGCGCACGCGCGTTCATGTCGGCCAGATCGCCGATCATTTCGTGTGCGCGGTCGATGCGGGCCTTGCTCTTGGTGGTGCGCGCCTTGGGGCCGCGGCGCAGCCATTCGATCTCTGTCTTCACCTGGTTGCGCAGGCTCTCCTGCTGCTTCGACTGGGCCGCTAGGTACAGCTGCCGCTCTTCCAGAAATTTCGAGTACGCGCCGTCCACCCGCAAGACGCCGCCCGCATAGACGCGGTTCAGTTCGACCGTTTCGTTCGAGACGGCCTCGAGAAAATAGCGGTCGTGCGACACAATGACGCAGGCCGACATGGACCCGGCGATGACCTCTTCCAGCCACTCAATACCCTGCAGGTCCAGGTGGTTTGTCGGCTCGTCCAGCAGGAGCACGTCCGGCTCGGTGATGACAGATTCCATGATGGCCAGCCGCTTACGCCAGCCGCCGGAGAGCTTTGCCGCCTCGGCGTGCTCGTCCGGGAAGCCGGTGCGGCCAAAGGTCTCGCGCAGGCGCTGCTCGCGCTCGTTGTCGGCGACGTTGGCCGCCTCAAGGGCTGCTTCCAGTACCTCGCGGACGCTTTTGCCCGGCTTGAACTCGCTGGTTTGCAGCACCACGCCCACCCGGGCGCGGCGGCGCGTGGCCACCTCGCCGCTGTCCGGCTCTTCGGTCCCCGCAAGGATCGACAGCAGCGTCGACTTACCCGCGCCATTCGGCCCCACCAGGCCGATGCGGTCGCCATCGGAGACCACGAGAGAAACATCCTGGAAGAGCACACGCGCGCCATAACGCTTGCTCACGGATTGCGCATTGAGGATCGGCGGCATCACTAGTAGTGTAGCGAGTCAGCGTGCTCGCGAGCCAGCAATCAGCGCGCTGACTCGCTAAGCCGCGAACCAGCTGCACTTACAGCACCTGCACAAAGAAAAGCCGTTCCTCAGGCTCATCGCCCGGTTGAATGCTGACGATGCCACCCGCCCGCGCCATGAGCGACGGAAACTTCTCGCCCCACTCCACCAGCAGTAGCGCGTCCGGCTCCGCCTCCATGTCCTCAAGGCCAAGCTGCAACAGTTCCTCGTCACGTTCCAACCGGTACAGGTCCAGGTGGTACAGCTTTAGCGCACTGCCACGGTATTCATGCACAAGCGTAAAGGTGGGGCTGGTCACCTCGTCTGGGTCCGCGCCGATGCTCTGTGCGATGCCCTTGACCAGCGTCGTCTTACCCGCGCCCAGGTTGCCACGCAGGATGACCAGCCGTGGCGCAGGCAGCATCAATTCCAAGATGGTTTGCCCCAGCGCCAGTGTTCCAGCCACGCTGCGCGTCTTCAGTCGCTTCTGAATCACTGTTTGTGTATCGCCTCAGGAGTAGGCTATACGCATGCAAATCACGATTGAAGTGCCGGACAGTCTGGCCGCGATCGCCGCGACTCGGGGCATTAGCCCAGAGGCGTACGCGGCGGACGTGGTTGGCAGGTCCGTGGCTCACGAAGACGGGACAGATTTGACACGTAAATCGCGCATGAACCTGCAAGATTTTCTACGCGTCTTTCCCATACGCGACCGTGAGTCTCCTGGCCTGAGCCATGACGATCTCAGACGTGAAAACCTGTATGACGACCGCTGCTAGACATGCAGACGGCGCTAGACACGAACATCTTTGTCTACCTGGTTGATGGGCGTTCGCCGTTTCACTTGGTGACGTTGGAGGCGGTCGCTCACCTCCAGCGGAGAGGCGTAGAGCTTGTGTTCACCGTGCAGAATGTCATCGAGTTCTGGAGCGTTGTAACGCGCCCGGTGGAAACGAAAGGTCTTTCGCTCACCACCTCCGAAGCTGCGGCACGGGTGGAATGGATTCAGCAGAGTTTCACCCTGCTGTCTGAGCAGGGTGAAATTTACCCGCAGTGGAAGCGCCTGGTTCTGGAGTATGGAGTGAGAGGCAAGCAGGTGCACGATGCCCACATCGCGGCTGCGCTGGTCGCTGCAGGCGTCTCTCACCTCATTACGTGGAATGCGAAAGACTTTAAGCGCTTCAAAAGCCTGACCGCGCTGACACCGGGCGAAGTCCTCGCGGGCGGGCTCGATCAGTAACCGCTGACCAGATTACTGCCGCAGCCCGCAGATCCACTCGGCACCTTGCGCATCCGCGGTGCGGTAGCGGAAGGCATCGCTCAGGTGCGCAACCGTGTCGGTGGCCAGCACCGTGTGCTGCTCCATGCGATGCGCGGCGAAATCGCCCGCCAGGCCGTGAAGGTACACCGCAGCATTGACCGCGTCGCGGACGTTCTCCGGGTGCTGCGCCACGCACGCGGCCACGATGCCGGTCAGGATGTCGCCCGAGCCGCCCTTCGCCATGGAAGGATTGCCGGTCGTGTTCACCGACACCGCGCCGTCGGGATGCGCCACCAGCGTGCGCCAGCCCTTCAGCACCAACGTCACGCCGTGTTCCGTGGCGAAGCGGCGCGCAAGATTCAGCCGGTCCGCCTGCACCTCTTTTGTGGAGATGCCGAGCAGCGTACCCATCTCGCCGGGATGCGGTGTCAACACGATCGTGCGCCTGCCGCCCTGTGCGGCCTGCTTGATCAGCTCTGCTTTGCCCTTAAAGGCGTTCAGCGCATCCGCATCCAGCACCAGCGGCATGTCTGTCGCAGCGACCAGCCGCTGCACAAACTCCGGTGCTTCACCCTCGGTGCCCAGCCCTGGACCGATGGCCAGCACCGTAATCTTCTTCAGCAGCTTGTCCAGCCGTGCGGGTTCCAGATTTGCAAGCGCCACGGAGCCGTGCGCATCTTCCTGCAGCGGCACGGTCATCAACTCCGGC
Organism: uncultured Terriglobus sp.; assembly: GCA_937871605.1. Taxonomy (GTDB): domain Bacteria; phylum Acidobacteriota; class Terriglobia; order Terriglobales; family Acidobacteriaceae; genus Terriglobus. The sequence continues at coordinate 8,423 of CALMRM010000237.1, forward strand.
GTGATCGCTGCCACGGTGTTGAGGATCGACTTCGGCACTGCTGCAGTCACCAGGCCCGCGCCCGTCCGCAGTGCCGCCAGCGACGACATGGCGGGCGCGCCGGACTTGCCGTACGCGCCGCCGATCAGCAGGACATGGCCGTACATACCCTTGTTCGAGTCGATGGGACGCGGCAGCTGGAACAGGCGCTTGGACGAGCCTGTCCACGTCAGGCCGGTGCCGCTCTCTACCGCAGCCTCTGGCGAGCCGATCGACGCAACCACCACAGGCCCGAAGACCTCTGGCGCGGTCAGGTGTCCGAACACGTGCGCCAGCTTGGGCGCGGTAAACGTCACCACCGCGTCCGAGCGAAAGGCACCTTCGACGGCCTGCGCCTGCGAGTCGGCGTCCCAGCCCGAGGGCAGATCGACCGACACGACCGGCACGACCGCATCCTGCAACGCCTGCTGCAGCACGGCAGCCACGCCGCGCAGCGGAGGCTTAAAGCCGGTGCCCACCACCGCATCCAGCACCACGTCCGCGTGCGCAAAGGTCTGGTGCACGCCACCCACACTTGCGCCGTCTGGCAGGGTGCCAACCGGTACCAGCGCCTGGTCCAGCTGCTGGAACGCCTCTGCCGCGGCCCCCTGCAGCTTCGACGCGTCCCCGGTCAGCAGTACGGACACCTCCACCCCTGCTGCCTGCAAGTGGTGCGCCGCCACAAAGCCGTCGCCGCCGTTGTTGCCCGTACCGCACAGCGCAACAATGCGCTTGGCCTGCGGATATCGCGCCAGCACAAAGCGCGCTACCGCCATGCCTGCATGCTCCATCAGGTCTGCAAAGGGAACACCGAAACGCTCAGCGGTGGCGCGGTCTGCCTTCGACATCTCCGCAGCGGTCAGAATCTTCATGTCAGGGTTGGATGCATTCACCGGTACCGTCATCCTGAGCGAAGCGAAGGACCTGCTTTCTACCTGGAGCAGCAGTGCAGCCCGGAAGAAAAGCAGGTCCTTCGGCTACGCACTTACGTGCTCCGCTCAGGATGACGAGAATCCTGACTTAGGGGGGAGGTAAGTTTCAGTCGAGAGCGAAGAATACGAACATAGCGACCTTCGCGTGCACGTCCTTTGCGCACTTAGCGTTCTGCTATAGCAAGTTCCTTCTTAACTGAACCGCGTATTCCGCCAAAGCACGTAGCCCCCGCCCACGAGCGACACCGCAAGCACCACACCCAGCGCAAGCAGCCACTGTAGATTCATCGCTATCGGCGGCACTACAGCACGCACGCCTAGCCAGACGAACACGCCCGTGGCCAGCAGCACGATCACCACGTCCCACCAGCGGCGCTTCTCCGTGCGGCTGCCAAACTCCTCGCCACTCTGCGCGCGCAGGACCTCCAGGTAGTCCAGGCCGTAGCGGTTGCACTCCCGCTCCAGTGCGGCATTATTCGACAGGTGCTCACGCGACGACGCCACCGCCGTGCTGATGAAGAGCGCACCCAGGATCATGAGCACCGATCCAGCCACCACAAGGAGTTTATGGTGGTAATCCGCCGTGACCAGCTCGCCAAACACCAGCGCGCCCCACGCCAAACCCCACAGCTGATTGGTGTTCGAAAGCGGAATGCCGCGCCCGATACCCAGGTATTTGGCCGCAAACTGCTGGAATAGGTCGCCAATAACCCACACGAAGCCACCCAGGAATAGCCAGAACAGCAGGTGCTGGCTGTGCAGCAGCTGCACCACGGAGCCATGCCTACCGCCGTCCAGCGTCCACGTCAGGACGAACATGGTCAGCAGTTCCCCGACGGTAAAGGCCGTTACGAACGACAAGGGGTTCATGCCGCTCAGGTAGGCCTTGCGGTAGGGCACATACATGGTGCCCCACATAAGGCTGGCACCGCCCGCAGCCAGCAAGCCCTGCGCGGCATGCGGAGCAGCCGCGGCATTGCCGTTGATAGTGCTGAAGCCCAGCATGATGGCGGCAATCACAATGAGCACCGCACCGGAGACCACCTTGGCGATGTTTCTTGCACCGGCACCTTCCAGCTCGCGGAACAGCACTCGCCCCCATAAAAGGCCGATCAGCGAGTTGGTGTTCCACAGTGGAAATGCCGTCGCCAGACCCACGTCGCGGATGGCAAACACGGTCAGCGTGTTGGCCACGGCCCACAGCCCACCGGCAAGAATGGCCCAAACAATCAGGTGCTTCTTGGCGCGGAGGTCGGCAAACACATAGCTGGTGCCCTTGAGCAGCGTGGGAAAGGTCCACCGCGCCGTGAACACGCCAGCCACCATGCACAGCGAAATGGCAAAGGGTGAAAATCCGGCGTTCACCAGCTTGGTGGGTGCCTCTGCCGCGCCCAGCCACACGCCCGCCGCGAGCCCGCAGACCACGCCCATGCCATGCAGCGACAGGCCGCCCTGGCCCGTCCGGCCGGTGTCCTCTGCCGTGTTGACGTGTCCCTCGCGCCGGGCAAACATCAGTGCAGCGCCACCAGCAGGGCAATGCCGCCCAACAGCACCGCTGCCGGGATCCAGAACTGTACATCGGTCAGCACGGCTCGCATCGTCTCCGAGCCGGTCATCTTGTAGGGCATGGGTGTCCTTGGGCTGATGTTGCGGTGCGCTGCGTTACCGTAGCCAGCGTTCTGTTCCCGTGTCAAGACAGCACGATGTTCGGAGCTGCCAAGAGACGTGAAATAAAGTCCGAACATCCGTTGCCAACACCCCAGTTTCGCTGCTACGTTAGCGGTAACGTGAAGCCTGCGGCAGCGCAGGCTCAGGAGACTTTCTCATGGCAACCCTTGCGCCCGCACGCGTTCTGGACAATGCACCCCTCGCCGACATGGATGAGTGGGACGACTTTCTGGAAGGCCGGTACAAGGAAGGCAAGTCCGAGGAAGAGTTCCGTGTCTATGACGCCACCGCGACGCCCGGTGTGGCGGAGTTCTACCGCCTGAACCACGAGAACCAGACCGTCGCATACGTTCTTGAAAAAGAGAAGACGTACTTCAGCCTGAACAAGGGCCAGAAAACCGTCTGGGAGGCCGCCGAGTTCCTGAACACGCTGGTCGACGATAGCGCCCCGGACACGGACCTGACCCAGATTGAGCACCTTCTGCAAACCAGTGAAGCCATGCGCCGCGACAACCTGCCGCGCTGGATGATCCTGACCGGCTTTATCCACGACCTGGGCAAGTGCCTGTGCCTGTACGGCGAGCCGCAATGGGGCGTCGTGGGCGACACCTTCCCGGTGGGCTGCGCGTGGTCCAAGGACATCGTCTTTCCGGAGTACTTCGCCAAAAACCCGGACCGGGAC
>CALMRM010000238.1:0-2559 GCA_937871605.1 uncultured Terriglobus sp.
GGTCGGCACGGGCGGCCAGGGTGCGTTCAAGGCTGGCGGTCCGTTGCAAACGTCGCTCGACACCCCCGTCAGTGTCGCGTCAGGGCAGTTGGGTCTGCTGGCCGTGGCCGACGCGCACAACCACCAGGTGCAGCAGGTGCAAGCAGCGGCGTTGGACTTCGGCAGCGTTCCCGCAGGCACCACGAGCGCCGCACAGACCCTTACGCTTACCAACGGCGGCACCTCCGCGCTTACCGTCATCGCCCTGCAGATGCCCACCGCCTTCACCACCCTTGACACCGGCACCACCTGCGCGGCGCTGCCGTTTGCCCTGCAGGAAGGCAGCAGCTGCCGTGTGGCCGTCGTCTTTGCACCGGCAGTGCAGGGCTCCGCAACTGCGCTGGCACAGCTACGCTTCAGCGGTGGCGCGCCGCAAAGCCTGCTGCTGAAGGGCACAGGGGCGGCCAGCGGCTCACTCGCAGCCTCAGCCACCACGTTGCGGGCAGATGGCACCATTGCCTACGCAGGCACCACGCTGAACCTGTCCAGCAGCGTCACCGGCCCGCTGCTTGCCCAGCCCGTGGGCAACGTCACCTTCCTCGATGGGGCAACGCCACTCGCCACCATTACGCTGAGCAGCGGCTCCGCGACCCTGTCCACGGCGTCACTCTCCACGGGCCCCCATGCCCTGCAGGCGGTGTACGCGGGAGATACCGTCTACAGCGCCAGCACCTCCGCCCCGCTTACGGTCACCGTCGTCGTTGCACCCGACTTCAGCTTGTCCGCGGGCGCTGCAAGCTATAGCGGCAAGGCAGGCACCTCCATGACAGTGCCACTCACGCTGCTGCCCTTCAACGGCACCCTGAACCATGCCGTGCAGATCGCGGTCACAGGCCTCCCGAACGGCGCTACCGCAGCCTTCAATCCCAGCACGTTCATCCTGGGCGGCACCAGCACGGTCGTGAGCCTCACCCTCCAGATGCCTGCCACACTCAGCTCAACACGGCGCCCGGGCCCCCCTGGACTCGCCGTTGCTCTCCTGCTGCCGCTGCTGGCCGTGAGCAAGCGGCAGCGGGCACGGCTGCTGGCGGCGCATTGCCTCGCTGTGGCGGTGTTTGGCCTGAATGGCTGCGGCAGCGGCTTTAAGGCAGGTGTGACGCAGTCGGACCTGACGAGCACCACAAAGAGCTACACCGCCGTGGTCACCGCCACCACCACGGGCGTGCTTGGCGCACCACTCGCCCACTCCACCTCGGTCGGGCTGGTGATCTCCAAATGAAGACGCACCACCTCGCCACTCCTCTTGCGCTGCTCTCGCTGCTGAGTTCTGCGGCAATGTCGCAAGCGCCCGCCGGTCACCCGCTCGCCGTAGGCCTCCGCTTTTCTGCGACCCGCGCCCAAACCGTGCCCGGCACCTGCTGCTTCTACCTGGAGGGCGGCGCGGCAGACGCAGCACTGCCCGTGTTGCCCCACGTATCCGCCGCGCTGGAAGCAGCCGGTGGAACCACGAAGCTTGTTCCTGGCACCACCCGCGGGCTCAGCGTGATTACGCTGTTCGCAGGGCCTCGCTACACCCAGCCACTTGGGCGTCACCTCTCGTTTGCCGGACAGGCACTGTTTGGTGCCGCCCGCGGCTTTGACGCCGACTTCAGCACGGCAGCAGGCACAGCCGACACCGCTACCGCCTTTGGCATGGCACTAGGAGGCTACGCCGAGTACCAGCTCAGCCGGTCCCTGCGCCTCCGCGTGGCGCAGGTCGACTACGTTCAAACCAACCTGCCCAACGGAGTGGACAACCGGCAACGCAACATTCGCCTGGGCGCGGGCATCACCTTCGCCCTGCCGCTCCCGCAGAGTCGCCGCTAACGACCGACAACGCAGACGGGGGATGCCAAGGCATCCCCGTCTGCACGCGCCGATGCGGCAGCCTAGAACTGGCCCCACAGCAGCTGGTTGTACACGTCATGGTGGAACTGCACCTCACTTGGCTTCACGATGCTGCCCAGCAACCGCGGGCAGCGGTCCGCCGAGGCCTGCTTCAGGTCCGCGTAGCGCGCCTTCACATCCTCACCCAGCAGCTGTGTCGTCCAGTCCGCACCGCGAAAGTTCTCCAGCGCGGTGTAGATGTTGTCCGGCAGGTAGCGCTGTGCCTGGCGCAGGTTTTCGATCTGCCCAACCTGCCCGTCGAGGCCTGTCTTGAACACGGAGTACAGCACCGCGTACGGGTTCGCATCCGGACCCACCGAACGCACTTCCACGCGCGCTGACTTCTCGTTGCCGATCGGGATACGCACCATCGAACCGCGATCCGTCGCCGAAGCCTTGATCTGGTTCGGTGCCTCAAAGTGCGGGTCCAGGCGGCGGTACGCATTCACGCTGGCGTTCAGCAGGAGGCAGATGTCGTTGCCATGCGTCAGGATCTTGTCGATAAAGCTCCACGCCATCGCTGACATGCCCTCTTCGCCCGCGCCGTCGAAAAACAGATTTTTCCTGTCCTTGTTGGTGATGGACACGTTGGTGTGCATGCCACTGCCGTTCACGCCCGTCACCGGCTTGGGCAGGAACGACGCCGTCATACCC
>CALMRM010000238.1:2569-4930 GCA_937871605.1 uncultured Terriglobus sp.
TCGCCATACGTGTAGTTGATTTCGAACTGCGACGGCGCAACTTCCGGGTGGTCCTTTTCGTTCTCGAACCCCATGGCGCGCTGCACTTCCGCAGCCGTGTCGATGAACTCGCGCAGTGGGTCGCCGGGCAGCGAGTTGTAGTAGCCGCCACCGTTCACGTACTCAAACGTGCCCGTCTTGTGAAAGCTGCGCTCCGCATCCACACCCTCGAACAGGAAGCCCTCGACCTCGTTTGCGGCGTTCAGCGTGTAGCCGTTGTCGGCGTACTGCTTGTTGGCGAACTGCTTCAGGATGCCGCGCAGGTCCGCACCGTACGGCTGGCCCGTCTTGTCGATCACCTCGCCAAAGACCAGCGTCTTGCCCGCGCCAAACACGTCGGCGGGCGTCCAGTAGAACGCATTCCAGTCCAGCCCCAGGCGCAGATCGCTCTCCTTCTGCGCCGTAAAGCCGCGGATGGACGAGCCGTCGAACGTCAGGTTGTCAAAGCTGTTGACCAGGAACTTCTTGTCGTAGTCCAGCATGTGCAGGCGGCCTTCCAGGTCGCTGAACACCACCGTCACGGCCTTGATGCCCTTGGTGTCGGTCAGGTACTTCAACCGCTCTTCCTGGATCGTGCCAACGTCCACGCGCTTCTTGCGCTGGTCCTTGGCTTGGAGGTTCAGCTCTTCCAGTTCCTCATACGACAGCTCGAGAAAGTCGCGATAGCTACCCGACATACAGCTCCTTTGCGTGGTGGTGCAAGATGCAGAAATGGCACACGCGTTGCAGCGCGGCACCGTAGGGCTCAACCTTGAAACGAATACCTCCTACGGTAGCAGAAGCCTCTGCGGAAGGCATCCCTCTTTGCGAACGCCTGGAGGCAATCAGGCGGGCCTCTGCCGAGTGACGCGCTCGGGCACCCTGCTTACCAGCCGAACCTGCCTGGAACGCAGTGATATCACTGTTCCGCTCTCCCGTGCTCAGGACCTCTCACGGCCCGCATAGCATGACGGGTATGCAATGACCCTGGGGAATGCCCATCCCCGAGGAGCATCTGCAGCATCGCCCAATTAGTCATGACGGAGTGCCCGATGCCACGGCCAAGAACATTACCTGCGCTCACGTCCCTGCGATTTTTTGCCGCGCTATGGGTTGTTCTGTACCACGGGATGGTCTGGTCCGGACACCACCAGAGCGGCATGATCGGCATCGGGTTTTTGGCGGTTCCGTTTTTCTTCCTGCTCTCCGGCTTTATCCTCGCGCACGTCTACCTTTCGCAGGGCGCTCCAGTCCAGACCAAACGCTTTCTGGTCAGCCGCCTGGCCCGCATGTACCCCCTGTATGCCCTCTGCATTGTGTTGGATCTACCCCACTTCCTGTACACCGCAGCCCGCGTGACACACCTTGCTCTACCATTGAGGGTGGCCTCTGTCATGGCTTCATTTCTGATGGTGCAGAGCTGGAATACCCATCTCATTGGACCGAACGGCCCAAGTTGGTCGCTTTCCGTTGAAGCGTTCTTTTATCTGATCTTCCCCTTCGTGGGGCCGGCGCTGTACTCGCTTCGACCGCGCTGGGCCTTGCTCTTGCTGTTTGGCTTGCCCTTCGCGGGTGTCGCCATGACCGCCATGACCACCTCGTCGGATACTCCCACGTTCGACCCTCTCCGCCCACTTCCCGTTTTTCTCATGGGCATTTTGCTCAACAGCCTGGCAACGGGCATCGCCGCCGACCAATCCCGACGGTCACAGCTGAAGAGCTTCGCTGCTCCGCTCGCCCTGGTTTGCCTGGCGTTGATCATTGCAAGTTCGGGCCCGGGCCATAACTACTACTCATTCCTGCAGAATGGTCTCTTGGCCCCAGCATTTGCTGGTCTCATCCTTGCCTTCAGCGTCGAAAGCCGGATGAGCACCCTCTTCTCGGCACGGTGGTTGGTGCTGCTGGGTGAGGCCAGCTTTGGACTCTACCTCATCCACATGCCGCTGAAGGCGCTACTTCGCAGACCCATGGAAACGCACTTCGCCATACTGTTCCCAACCTATGTGGTTCTCGTCATTCTTTTGAGTATCGCCAGCTTCATTTACTTCGAAAACCCGGCGCGCCTCTGGCTACTTGGTCACTTCGGCTTTCAGTCGAGAGAAAGCACGCTGGCGAGCTCTGTCGCCCAGTAAGGGGGACGCGAGGGTGTTCCATGGCGAAGGGTGACTTGCTGTGCAGGCGGTACCAGCTTTAGTCGACTGCCGACCAAACAGGACGACGTGCTCACACTCGAACCAGAGGCTTAGGTCCCCTTTTCCAACTGTCAAAAAGATTGGCTCCGCAGGTAGGACTCGAACCTACAACCCTTCGGTTAACAGCCGAATGCTCTGCCATTGAGCTACT
>CALMRM010000239.1:0-8102 GCA_937871605.1 uncultured Terriglobus sp.
GTGCACGACGAGTTGGACAACACCCTCGGCAAGGACACGGCGCGCTTCAAGTTCAGCTCGCCGCCGCCCACCGTCATCCTGATGGCGGGCCTGCAGGGTTCCGGTAAGACGACCACCACGGGCAAGTTGGCCGCCTGGCTCAAAAAGGGCGGCCACCGTCCCATGCTGGTGTCGGTCGACGTCTACCGCCCCGCCGCGCGCGAGCAGCTCGCCATCGTGGCCAAGAGCGTCGGCGCGCAAATCTTCATCGGCAAGATCAATGAGGAGGAAGCAGGCACGCCGCTCGTCGAGCGCCTGGCGAAGGAGGCATTGCGCGAGGCGCGCAACTTCGGCAACGACGTCCTGCTGGTCGATACCGCGGGCCGCCTCGGCATCGATACCGCGCTCATGGACGAGATGAGCAAGCTCAAGGCGCTGCTGAACCCGAGCGAAATCCTCTTCGTGGCCGACGCCATGACGGGCCAGGACGCCGTCAACTCCGCCGACGCCTTTCACAAGCAGCTGGGCATCACCGGCGTGGTGCTGACCAAGATGGACGGCGATGCACGCGGCGGCGCGGCGCTCTCCATCCGCGACGTGACGGGTGCGCCGGTCAAGTTCCTGGGCACCGGTGAAAAGCCCGACGCCTTCGAGGCCTTCCACCCGGACCGCATCGTCTCGCGCATTATGGGCATGGGCGACATCGCCACCCTGCTGGAGCGCGCAGAAGAAAAGCTCGACCGCGGCAAGGCCGAGGACTTCGCCAAGAAAGCCCTGAGCGGCGACGGCTTCTCGCTCGAAGACTTCCGCGATCAGCTACGCCAGATCAAGAAGCTCGGCTCCATGCAGTCCATCCTCAAAATGCTGCCCAGCGTCGGCCCCTTCCAGGGCTTGCAGCAGGCGGCGGAACACGTGGATGAGGGCCAGCTGACGCGCGTGGAGTCCATCATCAACTCAATGACCAAGAAGGAGCGTCTGGACCACGAGATTATCAACGGCAGCCGCCGCCGCCGCATCGCCGCAGGCAGCGGCACCAGCGTGCAAGACGTGAATCAACTACTCAAGCAATATGCCCAGATGCGCAAGATGTTTAAAGGCATAGGCGCGGGTGGCGGCAAAATGCAGCGTCGCCTGATGAGCCAGATGGGCAGCATGGGCCGCGGCGGCTTCGGGCGTTAGTTTGACCCCGGTGGACGGTTAAATCATGACCTGCGACACGTTGAGCAACGTCGGGGGAAATCAACGCGTATCCACGCCTTCGCAAGACAGACTTGCTCGCTAAAAAAGTTCGTTGTGTTCGCCGGCTTTAAGGCGGACCAGTAACACGTCGTCCAGCAGCACGTCATGTTCGCCAACTACCGCGGGTACTTGAACCGTTCTGTACCGCACTGGCTCGGTACCGGGGTTAGTCGGGTCAGGCCGCTCAAACGAGTCGATCTGGAGCGTGTAGCTGCCCGATGGCAAGTAGTCAATTCTAAAGGTGCCATCCTCTCTGCTTTGAACAAAGCGGGAAGGGATACTGGCTTCACCTTCCTTCAGCCGAATCATTGTTTCCGGCGCATGCCGATCCTCTGCGGAGAGCACTCGTCCCTGAAGTGTATGCGCCTGGCTGGGGTCGAACATCACATCAGCGTTTGTGATCTGCTCGTTCCCGCGAACCTCGAAGACCTTGGCATCCTTGTGGCGAAAGCTGGCGGGTGCGTAGACAGCAACCATCTCGGGATAGATGGGTGCCACGCGTCCACCGTCCAGATCGCTGCCGTCACTCATAGCCACCCGCCCCATGCTCTGGTCGAGAAGGAACAGTGTGCCAACGAAGTACTTGCCAGGCGGGATGCCGAAGATACGGTAGCGCCCCTCATCGTCCGTGATTACTTTCTCAGAGGCTCGTTGTGAGACAAACAGGGCAAACAGGGTCTCCTGAACTTGCGACGGAGTTTTGCCCCCTGCCTGCGGATGGGTCACCCTCTCAAGACGCTCCGCGTAGTCGATTGACTCGACAGCAACCGCCGCACCAATAGCAGGACCGCCGTCTGCAAACAGTACCTTGCCGCCAATAGCAGCGCCACGTTGCAGTGTGAGAGTGACACTAGCCGTTCCACCTGCACCTACGTGTACCAGCGGTAGCGAACGAAGAATGCTTTGAGCCTGATCGTCAGGTAGAAAAGAGTTCCCGGCTGCTGCTGCGCCTGGCGTCAGATACCCCGGCTTGAGTGCTGCTACGACATAATCACCTTCCGGAACATGCAAGTGAAAGCCACCATCCATGCCAGAGCTTCCGTTGATGCGCTGTACTCTCTTACCCTCTTCATGCGGGTTAGGTGAGTCTGGCGCAGCTGAAACAGGCGTAACCGTTTTCGATGGGGCTGGCACAACATTGATCTCTGCAAAGCGAATCGGCAAGCGAGTCTCACCGTCGTAAACAAAGCCTGTAACGGAGCCAGTGAGCGCAGGAGGTTTCTGAGCCAATGCCGCAGCAGTGGAAGTGATATAGCCGGTGACTAGTACTAGAAACAGCAGCAGCCTGCTCGGATGGCTCATCGTAGCGAGTGTACTTAATTAGCCTCAGAAAATTCTGACAGCTTTTAGCGCGAAGGGCACCGACGCCTTAGCGAAGCCGCTCCGCCGGGATTAGGGCACCTAGATTTGGTGTGACTGTGGGTTTGCGCGCGGTGCCGCGTATCAGCACCGGTACGCCGTTCTTCATGGGGCCCTCGCTCAGGTAGCGCACCGCGCCCTGCAACCGCTGGGCCCAAGCGGGAGGCAATGCGCCTACCAGTTCGTTGGCCAACCCTGAGGGGCCACCCGCGCCTGGAATCAGTTCGTTGAGCTTCAAGGTTAGCCGGTAGTCGAGTGCCCCGCCCGGCCCGATGCTGCCTGCGCCCGTCGCGGTGCCGATGCCAGCGATGTCTGCCTCCAGGTGGTCCGTCACGGTCGGTCCCGCGCCCGCATGCAGGGTCAAACTCAGCCGCCGCAGTTGCGTTCCGTTGATCGTGGCAGAGCCGATGCGACCCCCGGTAAAGCTGGCCAGGCCGCGCAGCTTCGATCCAAGGTCATAGCCTGCAAGCCGTGTGTCCAGCAACTGGATGGGGCCGTTCACCTCCGGATGCGCCAGCGGGCCCTGCACCGCCAGCGAGAGGCTCAGCGTGCCGCCCTGCAGCCTTGAACCCTCAGGCAACAGGATGCCCACGCTGGGCAGCACCGCTTCCAGGGCGTCCACGGGCATACGATCGCCTGCCACGGTCAGGCGCGCCGTGGGTGCACCAGCGCCCCAGCCATAGCTGCCCGCTGCATGCAGTGTTGCGCCGCCCACTTGCACGGTAAGCGCTTCCAATGTGCCTACGCCCTCGCGCTCGTGCACGGTTTGGTGCAAGCGGAAGCTGCCACTCAGCGGCATGGGCAGGGGCGGGCCGCCATGCACCAGACGCGCTGCCCCCAGGCGGAATGTTCCGGCTGCTTGCACGCTGCTCTGCCCAACCTGCAGGTGTATCGCGCTGTCCGTCACCGCATCCAAGCCTGCGCCTTCTCCTCCCAGCAGCCCGCTGCTTGCCAGGCGCAGGTGCGCCGTGGTGACGTCTGCGACCAGGTCTGGCGACTGGCCGTCAGGCACGGGCGCACGAAGACTGCCAACGGCATGCAAGGTGCCACCTCCCAAGGCGGTGCTCACCCGGAAATCGGCGCGCGCACCGGGCGACCACTCGCCCAGTACGGCCTGCGTCTCGCGGAGGTGTACCGTTCCGCCGTCTGCCCGGTGGATGTCCACCGCATTCACATGCACATTTGCACGCGTCACCACCAGATGTTCCAGCAGGTGGCTCCATACGGTAGCCGTAGAGTGGACTGCCTCTGCCTGCGTGTTGCGCTCTCTACCGCTGCGGAAGGCCAAACGTGGACTGTCCACATCCAAACGGGATACCAGTAGGCCGCTGTCGCTCCATCTGACATCTGCGTTGACTTGCCGCAGATCGCCAGTCACCGGCGAGTCTGCAGGCACCAGGCCAGCCGCCAGCAGCTGCAGGTGAGTGGCCTGCAGATGGGCCTGCATAGGCAAGTGGACGGTTCCACTGCCGCTCCACGGGCCAGCCGTACCGCTTGCTGCGACCGTGCCGCCGCCGGGCAGTTGCACGGCGAGTTGGAAGCGCGACGTCTTGCCTTCACCCACGTCGTAGACCTGCGCGGTGTTGATCGTGAACGCGCGGCATACTGCAGTGCCGTCTGCCGCCGTGGTTTGCACCAGCACGCTGCCTGCGTCGATGGCGATGCTTGCGATGCTGATGGTGGGCGCGGCTGCCTCCCGCCTCTCTGCCCCTGTCGCATGTGTGGATGCGAGGCTCGCATAATTCCAGGTGCCGGCTCGGTTACGCAAGAGGCGAACAGTAGGCCCTTGCAGAGCAATCGAGCGGAGTGCGATTCTGCGGTGCAGCAGCAGCTCCCGTATGTCCAGACCGATGTGGACCTGCTGGGCGCGGATGAAGGGCTCATTGGAAAACGCCGCGTCCTCTGCGACCTGGAAGTCGTCTGCCACGGTGGTGCCTGTCCAGGGGGACAGCCGCAGATGCACCATGGTGACGGGACGTCCCAGCGCATGGCTCAGCGACGTCTGCACACGGAGGCGAACGGCGTCACCATTCAGCAGGTATGCCGCATAGGCCGCGATGCACGCAAGCAGCAGCACCGCCGTGGCGGCTGTGTAAAGCCCGTACCGCACCACTCTATGCAATCGCTCTCACCTGCCCTGCCCCCTGCCGTGGCTGCGGCTAGAGTGTAGGACGGGACTTGCAGCGGAAGGCTGCACGCCTGCCACTGCTGCGCTGCCCTGCCCGGTGGGTACGGTAATGTTCACGCGGCACGTGCCGATACAGGCAAGGTGAAGGGTAGCCACAGTACGGGTCAGCCCCGGCAGGAGGTCAGGGCCATGCGGCGACCCCAGGCCGAGGCGACGGTGCGGGTCTGCCGTGCGCTGCTGAAGGACGAGTCTGGCCAGAACCTGGTCGAGTATGGGCTGGTTGTTGGTCTCATCGGACTGGCGACGATCGCTTCCACCACCAGCATGGCGACCCAGTTAAAAGCTGCCTTCAGCTCCATGGGTTCTGCCCTGGCGCACTACGTTTAAATACTCGCCGCATACCCTGCTGCGCTGGGATGTTGATGCCTGCTTGCAAGCGGCTGGCGTACCCCTTAGACTCCCGGCATGACCACCTTTGCTGCAAAAGCTCTTGCCGCGGCGTTGCTGCTGTGCGCCACGTCTGCCCTCCCCGCGCAGGACTGGGCCGTGAAGCGGCTGGATGCCTCACCGCGCCACCACGAATACGTCACGCTCAAGGCTGCTGGCCATGACGTGCAGGCCTTCGTGGCCTACCCCGAGGTGAAGTCGAAAGCGACCAGCATCGTGCTGATTCCAGAGATCTTTGGGCTGAGTGGCTGGGCAAAGTCCATGGCAGACGACCTGGCGGCAGCGGGGTACGTCGTGATTGCGCCGGACGTGCTGACCGGCAAGGGGCCGAACGGCGGCGGCACCGACAGCTACCCCTCGCAGGACCAGGTCACCAAGGCGGTCAGCGGCCTGCCCAATGACGAGGTGATGGCCGACCTAGACGCAGCCGCAGACTACGTGCGCACCTTGCCCGCGAGCAATGGCAAGTTTGCCAGTGTCGGCTTCTGCTGGGGTGGCGGCAAAAGCTTTGCCTTTGCAACGCATCGCGGCGATCTAAGCGCAGCCTTCGTCTTCTACGGGCCGCCGCCCAGCGACGCCGATATGGCCCACATCAGCGCTCCAGTCTTTGGCTTTTACGGCGGCAACGACGCCCGGATCGACGCGACCATCCCGGCGACGACTGAAGCGATGAAGGCTGCCCGGAAACGGTACGAGCCGGTGACGTATGACGGTGCGGGCCATGGCTTCATGAGGGCCGGGGTCGATCCCTCGAACACAGTAGAAGCGAACAAGACGGCACGTGAGCAGGGCTTCGCCCGGCTCACGACGGAACTGGCAAAGATCGGCAAGGCGCCTGCTGGCAAAACTAGCGGTACTGTGACGCGTTCACATCGCGGAGCTCTGGTGGCGAAGCAGACTTCTGTGCGCTGCCACGACACCGCTATGACAGGCATGTAATTTGGCGCATGTAGCGTGACAATGGCACGCTTTTAGCGCGCAAAAGCGTGCTCTCAGAGTGACGAAACTGCCCAAGATGACGCGCTCCGGGGTCAGATTTGTCATGCTGAAGAGGATCTTTGTCGCACGAAACGCGCACTTTTAGCATCCCGTAGCAGCGTTGCGCGACAATAGGGTGATGCCCGCGCTGCAACCCATGCTCGACGAGATTACGCAGAACACCCGCAAGCTGGTTCAGCCGGAGCGGCTGGCCATCAGCGAAGATGCTATTGCGGAGCTTTTCGCAACAGGCGTCTAGGATCGCGTGCTGCCGGTGGGGGCCACCGCGCCAGAGTTTGCCCTGCCCGATGCCACGACCGGCAGGCTGGTCCGGTCTGCAGACCTGCTCGCACTTGGACCGCTGATTCTTACGTTCTTCCGTGGGCGCTGGGATCCCTACTGCAGCACGGAGCAGGAGGTGTGGCGCGATCTCTTGCCCAGGGTGCGAGAGGCTGGTGCGCTGCTGGTCGCGCTTTCACCGCAAACCGTGCGGCAGAGCGACTTCATGGCGCAGCAGCACGGCATCGGCTATCCGTTGCTGCAGGACGCGAACTGCGCCGTGGCCGCACAGTTCGGCATCGCCTATACCGTCTCTCAAGCCATGCAGCAGTACTACCGTTCCATCCTGGTGAACCTGCCGTTCATCAACAGCGGCAAGAACGTGATGGCACCGCCCGACAGCAGCGTGTGGCACCTGCCCCTGCCTGCGACGTTTGTTCTGGACCGCAATGGCACGGTGCGCTTTGCAGAGGCGCATGCCGACTTCCGCGTGCGTCCCGAGCCGGAGGACGTGCTTGCCGCACTGCCTTAACGCGAAAGGGGCCAGGCCGAAGCCTGACCCACCTCTATCGCGTACTCGGCCTACGCCAACGCTGTAGTTACCGCAATGCCGAGCGTGTCCAGACCCTTGGCGATGTTCGATCCCAGGTGCACCCGCAGCGCCCGGCGTCCGCGCTGCTGCAGCACGGCCAGGTCCCCTGCCGCCTGCGCATCGATCACCACGCCAAACGTGTACTTCGCATTGGGAATGGCAAGATCCTCCACGTGGTCGGCTGTGATCTGCAGGAAAACGCCCGTATTTGGACCACCCTTGTAGTCCTGGCCGGTGGAGTGCAGAAAGCGCGGCCCGAAGCCGAGGCAGGTAGCGACCTGCTTGTGGTCGCGCACCATCAGGCGGAAGCGCTGGATCGCCGACTCATGCGCCTCCGTCATCCCAATGTAGGCCAGTGTGGCAAAGTAATCGTGCGGCTTAATCTGAGCCAGATGTGCCTTCAGGTACTCCACCAGCGACTCGGAAGTAGCTGTCGTTTTCAGCGTCAGGCCGTAGCTCTCATCGGCATAGAGCTTCACACCATCCACGTCCAGAATGGGCTCTGTTTCCGCCAGCTTGCCCGTCTTTGCGTACTCATCGGTCAGCTTGCGCGTTTCGATCTTCGCAGCCTCCACATCCGGCTGGTTGAAGGTGTTGATGCCGATGACCGACCCGGCCACGGCTACGGCGATCTCCCACAAGTACTGGATGGCCGGCAGCTCGTACACGTCGTCGATGTCGAAGCGCACCACCGGGTGACCGGCCGCGGCTAACTGCGCCACTGCGGCGTCGGTCGCCGCATTATCCGCGGTCGTCAGGCGAATGTAGGCAAAGACACGGTCGGTGCCGTACACGCTGGGCGGCCCAATGCGCTCGCGATCGACGGGCGTGATGCCTTTGCCGAGCTTGCCCGTCGACTCCGCAATCAGCTGCTCCAGCCAAGCGCCCATGTCGAAGATGGGTGCCGAGGTGAAGAAGGTGAGCTTGTCGCGGCCTGCGTTGTGCGCGTCGCCCAAAATGATGCCCAGCAGCACGCCCGGATTGCTGGCAATCTCTTTTGTGTGCGCCGCCACGACGCCGCGTTGTGCCTCGGCTAGATAGCGGGCAACGTCGATACCGGCGACTGTCGCGGGTACGATGCCGAAGTCAGACAGCGCGGAG
>CALMRM010000239.1:8112-11330 GCA_937871605.1 uncultured Terriglobus sp.
GGAGAAGCGGCCACCAATGGTTTTGTCCCCGTAGAAGATGTGGCGGAAGCCGTCGGCCTTTGCAACTTCCTCCATCTTGGAACCGGGGTCGGTCACCGCGATGAAGTGCTTGCCCGCCTCACCCGCACCCACTTCCTTTTGCATCTCGCTGTAAAAATAGTCCTTCAGGATGTTGGGCTCCAGTGTGGAGCCGGACTTTGAAGACACGATGCAGACGGTCCGCTTCAGATCGACCGCGGCGCGTGCAGCAGCCACCTGCTCCGGATCGGTGGAATCTACGATGTGGAACTTGGGAAAGCCGGGCTGCTGGCCGTAGGTGAACTCCAGCACTTCCACGCACAGCGACGATCCGCCCATGCCGAGCAGCAGCGCGTGCGTAAAGCCTGCCTGCTGAATATCTGCACGCAGCGCGGCGAAGCTTTGCAACTTTGCCTGCTGCCGCTCCACGATGTCCAGCCAGCCCAGCCACTTGGATTCGTCATCGCTGCCCTGCCCGCCGGTCCAAAGAGATGCATCGTGCGCCCACAGCCGGTCCAGCTTGCCACCGCTTTGCCACTCTGCGGCGGTAGTTGCAACGGCACTTTCCAGCGCGGACGGCAGCGAAACCTTCAACTCCAACGAACCCATGTAGCTCACCCTGTGTGAGGGTAGATGCCGCTTGTTGCTTTGCAGATGCGCACGAAATCGGCTGGCTTTTGCGTCGCGCGGAAAGCTGGCCGGGTGCGGCCCTGCCGAACAGCGTGCCTGGCCGTCCTATACTCTAGGTGCGGTTATCGCCAGTATGGGCGTTATTCGCACTTTGCCGTAATCCGGCCTGAGGTGTTGCCATGTCCGCTGCCGCCATTGCCTTGCACGCCCCGTCCGCCCCGCCCACAGTACTGCCGCCCAGCCCGGCGAAAGCGCTGGAGGTCTACACGGGCGATGCCAACTTCATGACGTCGCTGGCCCGCGGCCTAACCGTGCTGGAGACTTTTACGCAGCAGTCGCCGCACATGACGATTTCACAGCTGAGCGCGAAGACGGGGCTGAGCCGCGCGGCGGTGCGCCGCTGCCTGTACACGCTGGCGAAGCTGGGGTATGTGGGTGCGGAGGATGGTCAACGCTACTCGCTGCGACCGAAGATGCTGTCGCTGAGCCACACCTACACGGTCAGCAACACACTTTCGAGTGCAGCCCAGCCCATCCTGGAGCGGCTGAGTAACAAGCTGAACGAGAGCTTTTCTGTGGCAACGCTGGATGGTGACGAGATCGTCTACATCGCTCGCACGCAGGTGCAGCGTGTGATGAGCGTAGACCTGCACATCGGCAGCCGCCTGCCCGCCTTTTGCACCAGCATGGGCCGTGTGCTGATTGCATCGCAGCCGCCGGACGAGGTGGAGCGGTACTTGCAGCGCGTGGAGTTAAAGGTCTACACGCCAAAAACCGTCAACACCGTGGAGAAGCTACGCATGCTGCTGCGCAACGTGCGGCGGAACGGCTATGCCGTGTGCGACCAGGAGTATGAGGTGGGCCTGCGGTCCATGGCCGTGCCGGTGTACGCACCGAGCGGCAAAGTCATTGCCACCGTAAACCTGAGTGGCCATGCACCGCGTATGCCTATGATGGAGATGCAGACGAATTTTCTGCCGTACCTGCGGGCAGCGGCCAATGAACTGAGCGTCTTTCTCCGCTAGCTCGCCCGTAGCCGTAGTCTTTACCGGATTGGTTCCCGTCTGAACAGCTGTCCAGTGTTGCGCATGCTGCTGCGGTGTAATGAGGCAGCCGGTGCGTGTCGAGCCCTGGCTGATTGGAGTCGCCACTGGCCACCGCACTCTCGCTTCCCCCGGATCTGAAGATCCGTGTAGCTGCCCGATCCGAGGAAGCCTCGCAGAGCCAGCGGAAAACAGGGGAACTGCTGACGCTCGTGGGCGCGGCATTTGCCCTGCGGCTGGTGCTGGTGCTGCTGAACTACCGTGACCTGCCGCTGAGCGACCACTTTGAGCGATTTGGTGCGGAGATGGGCTGGACCGCACGCAGCCTGGCGCTTGGCCGCGGCTTCAGTTCACCGTATTACCCGCAGACTGGTCCCACAGCGCTGGTTCCGCCACTGATGCCGGCGCTACTTGCCGGCATCTTCCGGGTGTTCGGGGTGTACTCTCGCGCGTCTGCCTTTGTGGCGCTCGCAGTCAACTCCCTGTTCTCCGCGTTGACGGCAGGTGTGTTGTATGTCGGCCTGCGGCAGCGCCTGGGTCTGCGCACGGCTCGCGCCGCGGCTTGGCTGTGGGTGCTGTACCCGTATGCGATCTATTTTTCCGCCGTGTACCTGTGGGACTGTGCGTTGACCTCGCTCCTGCTTGCCGGCTGCTTCATGCTGGCGTGGAACACCCTGCCGCAGCGGACAGCCTCCACCTGGGCAGGGTGGGGCATGCTGATGGGCTTGGCCACGCTTTCGAACCCGTCCGTGCTGAGCCTAGCACCGGTCATGCTTGGCTATGCCGCCTGGCAGCGGGGCCGCAACCTGCTGCCGTATGCCACACGCTTGCTGGCATCGCTTGTGCTGTTGGCCGCTACGCTGGCGCCGTGGTGCATCCGCAACCTGCGCACCATGCACGAGCCTGTGCTGATGCGGGACGGCTTCTGGGGCGAGTTCTACGCTGGAAATTGTGGCGACACCAGCCGCAGCAACCCAGGGTGGACTCATCCAGCCAGCAATCCGGCGGAGATGCGGGAGTACCAGCGGCGCGGCGAGATGGGGTACATGGCGTGGAAACACGAGCTGGTGCTCTATCGCATCGAACGGTATCCTGCGGCGTTCCTGGAGACGAGCGTTCGCCGCGCGGTGCGCTTCTGGACCGGCTATTGGAGCTTTTCGGCAGCGTACCTGCATGACGAGGCGCTGGACGCGCCGAATGTGCCGTTCTGTACTCTGCTGACGCTGTTGACCCTCTTTGGCACCGTCCAGCTGTACCGGCGGGACCGTGCTGTGGCCCTCTCGTGCATGGCCGCTTTCCTGCTGTTCCCTCTGCCGTACTACGTCACGCACGCTTCGGTGGACTACCGGCAGCCCATTGAGCCGCTGGTGGTGGCGGTGGTGGCGTATGGAGCGGTCACCCTGCGGCAGCGGCTGCGGGACCGCCCAAGGCACCTCCAGCCGCTGCAGGTTGCGGCGTAATGCGACGCTAGCGGGAGACGCCTTCCAGGGGCGAGCTGGCGGTCGCATAGAGCCGTCGCGGCATGCG
>CALMRM010000239.1:11340-20414 GCA_937871605.1 uncultured Terriglobus sp.
CTGCAAGGTAGGCCTGTCGGCCAGCCAGGCCGGCATTGCCCATGGCTTCGGCCATCAGAACGGGTTCGCGTGCCTCCGCACTCGCCGTGTTCATCAGGACAGCGTCGAATCCCATTTCCATGGCCACGGCGGCGTCGCTGGCGGTGCCCACGCCTGCGTCCACAATCAGGGGTACTTCCGTGATCATCTCGCGAAGGATGCGGAGGTTGGCGGTATTTTGCAGACCCAGGCCCGAGCCGATGGGCGCGCCCAGTGGCATGACCGCAGCCGCCCCGGCATCGATGAGACGCCGCGCAAACACAATATCATCAGACGTATACGGCAGAACCGTGAAGCCTTCCTTCACCAAGACCTCGGTCGCGTAAAGCGTACCCGCCACATCGGGGTACAGGGTACGTCGGTCGCCAATGACTTCGATCTTGACCCAGTCTGAGAGACCCACCTCACGCGCCAGCCGTGCCGCACGGATTGCCTCATCACCGGTGTAACAGCCCGCCGTGTTGGGCAGGAGGAAGTAGCGTTCCGGATCGATGAAGTCGAGCAGCGATTCCGTGGCGCGGTTGAGATTCACCCGGCGGACGGCCACGGTCACCATTTCTGTGCCAGAGCTTTCCAGGGCACTGCGCGTCTGCGCGCCGTCGCGGTATTTGCCCGTGCCAACGATCAGCCTGGATTGAAAGGCCCTGCCCGCAAGTACCAGTGGTTCCATGGCTCCATTTTAGAGCGGGGCCGGACCGCCTGGCGCGCCATCTTGCAGGGCGCAGGTTCGGTCGCAGTAAGAACAAAGGCCCGCGCCAAAGATCGACGCGGGCCCTGCCGGTAGACTGTTGAGATTGACCTGAGGCGTCCACTCTTGCGGAGGGCCTCGGCGGAGATAGCCGACTGATCGTGCTGTCAGCGAAATGCCAGGTCTAGAGCGGACGCTCTAAGCCTCAGTCACCTCACGTACTGTTGAACCACACAAATAACTGTCAGATTTCATAGGCTGGATCATCCTCCTTTCCCGTGTATCGCTACTGTACGCCGCACACAGAAATCCTGCAAGGCGGGCGTGGTCGTGAGCACGGCGTCCCCAGGCCTACCTATACTGCCGACATGGGTGGTGCGCTACTAGTCGGGCTGTGCGGAGCAGTCCTGGGGCTGCTCGCCGGCAGCTTTCTGAATGTCTGCATTGCGCGCCTGCCGCAGGGGAGCTCCATCGTTGCGCCGCGCTCGCACTGCGACACCTGCGGCCATCCGGTCAGATGGTACGACAACGTCCCGGTCCTCAGCTTCCTTCTGCTGAAAGGCCGCTGCCGCGACTGCGGACATGCAATCGGCTGGCGTGTGCCGGCGGTCGAACTCCTGACCGGCGGCTGGTTCGCCCTGGGCTTTCTGCCGCTCACAGCGGCTCCGGCGCTCTGGTCTGACGCATGTTTCCGGCTGCTCCTGAACCAGATCGCGTTCTGCGCCGTCGGTGCCCTGCTGATCGCGCTGGCGATCATCGATTGGCAGTGGCAGCGCTTGCCGGACGTGCTGACCATCCCCGGCGTTATGTTCGGCTTTCTGCTCACCTGTACCGATGCCATGTTCCTCGGTGAGAACGAGTACAACCTCGTGTTGCACCGCACGGTCAACATCAACGCCGCAGGTGCGGGTCGCAGTACGGGCAACATCTTTATGACGGGGCCGGAGCACCTGGTCTACGGTCGCCTGTTATCTATCGTGGTGTGCTTTCTGCTGCTCTATGGCACCCGCGCAGCGTACCGGGCCATGCGCAAGCGCGATGGCATGGGGCTGGGCGACGCCAAACTGCTGGCCCTGATTGCTGCTTTCCTGGGATTCGCACCGGCCCTGCTGGCGCTGTTCGCGGGCACGCTGCTGGCCACACTCTTCGCGGTGGCCCTGCTGGTACGCGGACGTGCAACGGCTGCCACACGCCTGCCGTTTGGCAGCTTTCTGGCCGCGGGCGGCATGCTTGCGGCGCTGGCGGGAGCTCCGCTAGTCAACTGGTATGTGGGACTCTTCCGCTAAGCCGGAGTCGTGCTCCGCACTGGAGACTGTATACCGTGACCAACGGCACCACTGCTTGTGCGCCGGGCTAAGCTGCGCAGCTCGTGCGACAGATATGATGGAGAAAGATGCATCGTAAAGGAACGGCATGAATTCGAGTCATCCCTATATCTGGAACTACCTGCCGCTGGCGCTGCAGATGCTGGTGGCACTGGGTCTCGCCTTTGGCATGGTTGCCGGATCGTTCTTTATCGGCAAGAAGCGGCAAAGCAAGGTCAAGGCGGGCGCGTACGAGTGCGGCATGGAACCCATTGGCGATGCGCGCGGTCGGTTCTCCGTGCGGTTTTACATGGTGGCCATGCTGTTCATTCTGTTCGATGTGGAAGCGGTCTTTATGCTGCCCTGGGCGGTGGTCTTCCGGCAGTTGCCCGCGCTGACTGGGTCGCGCTTCTTCGGCTTCTGGGAGATGGTGGTCTATCTGGCCTTTGTGGCGGTCGGGCTCTTCTATGCCTGGAAAAAAGGCGTGCTGGATTGGGCGAACGACAAGGCGGACCTGTAATGGCCGAGGCTCTGTTGACTCTGGATGCGGTGCGCGAGGCGCTGCCCGACAACGCTGCTCTAACAACGTTGCGTGACCTTGCTGTGAGTGCAAAGTTCGACCGCAACGAACTGACCATAACGGTAGCGCCCGGCAACATTGTGGCGGCCGCGCGGGCGGTACAGGCAGCCGGCTATAACTTTTTTGAAGATTGCACGGCGGTCGACTGGTACCCCAGCGAACCGCGCTTTCAGATGACGTACCACATCGTCTCCACCACGCTGAAACAGCGGGTGCGGTTGGCCGTGCTGCTGGAGGGCGACGATCCGGCGGTGGATTCCATCACGTCCGTCTGGCCTTCGTCTAACTTCTATGAGCGCGAAGTCTTCGACCTGTTCGGCATCCGTTTTGTGGGGCACCCGAACCTGGTCCGCATCATGATGCCGCTGGACTGGAAGGGCCATCCCCTGCGCAAGAATTATCCAGTGGAAGGCTACCGCTGATGTTGGCCGTTCCGGTCTCCGTCTCACATGCATCGTATGTGCAAGCAGCGGAATCGCGGTATCTTTCACTCGTCCTAAAAACGTCGCACTATAGCGGTAAGCTCACAGAACACTGCATAGACGATGTGGCTTGCAATCACGTCACATTAGGTTTGAGATTGCCTGATGGCAAGCTGCTGAACTTGTCTGGAAGACGGCTGGTCGCCATGTGTGCGGATGGCGCAACGCCATGTCATCCTCTCGGGTACGTCTTTCTAAGGCAAGGGCTTCGCTATGAAGTGAGTGACGAGGGTGAGCTGACAATCACAAAGCAGAACAAAGTTGTTACTTCTGAGTCGGGTACTTTGGATCGGGCAAGTGCCTCCGATAGAACGCACTAAGTCGCACGCGAGCAAGGAGCAAGCATATGTCACCCGTAGCCGCCCCAGAAATGGTGAACCCAGGCATTAACGACGTCATCGAGGACGCGAAGCGCCACGCCAAGGATCCCGCGCAGGACCAGACCATGGTGCTGAACATGGGGCCGCAGCACCCCTCCACCCATGGTGTCTTGCGGCTAGTGCTGGAAATTGACGGCGAAACCGTCGTGAGCATGGCACCGGATATCGGCTACCTGCACACCGGCATTGAGAAGACGGCGGAGGCGAAGTTCTACCAGCAGGTGGTGCCGCTGACCGACCGCATCGACTACCTGTCGCCGATGTGCAACAACCTGTGCTACTGCCTGGCGGTGGAAAAACTGCTCGGGTTGGAGATTCCGGAACGCGCGCAGACCATACGCGTGCTGCTGAACGAGCTAACACGCATCCAGAGCCACCTGGTGTGGCTGGGCACGCACGCCATGGACATCGGTGCCCTCACCGTCTTCCTGTACTGCTTCCGCGAGCGCGAGGAGTTGCTGCGGCTGTTTGAGGCGGTCGCCGGCCAGCGCATGATGACCAGCTACTTCCGCATCGGCGGCCTCAGCATGGAGCCGCCAGCAGGCTGGTTTGCGCGGGTACAAAAGTTCCTGAACATGATGCCCAGCAAGATCGCTGAGTACGAGGGGCTGCTGTCGGGCAATCCCATCTGGTACTCGCGGCTGAAGGGTGTGGGCTATCTGTCGCCGGAGGATGCGGTACGCCTTGGCGTGACCGGGCCGCCGCTGCGCGCGTCGGGCGTGGACTGGGACCTGCGCCGCGACATGCCGTACACGGGATACGAGAAGTACCAGTTCAAGGTGCCCATCTCGCACGATGGCGACGTGTGGGCACGCTACACCATCCGGCTGGAAGAAATGTACGAGTCGATCAAGATCGCGCAGCAGGCGCTGGACCGTATGCCTGAAGGCCGCATTACAGCGGACGCTCCCAAAATCATTCTCCCGGACCGCGAAGAGATGAAGACGCAGATGGAATCCCTCATCCACCACTTTAAGATCGTCACGGAAGGCTTCGGTGTCCCGGCGGGTGAGGTTTTTCAAACGGTAGAGTCGCCACGCGGCGTCATGGGCTACTACGTGGTGAGCGACGGCACCAACAAGCCGTTGCGCGTGCACATGCGCAATCCAAGCTATGCCACGCTGCAGGCGCTGGAGACCATGTGCAAAGGCAAGCTCTTGGGCGATGTGGTGGCGGTGATCGGTTCGATTGACATCGTGCTGGGTGAGATCGACCGGTAATCAATAGAGAGCAGAAAGCGCCGGTTCAGACCTGCTTGTGGCTGAACCGGCGCTTTTGCCTTTACGGCACATCTGCGCAGGAGGATACTGACCGCATGGCGACCGCAGTGCACATCCCGGTGAGCGAATATCTGGCGACTAGCTACGAGCCTGACTGTGACTATGTTGACGGCGAGGTCGAGGAGCGTAACGTGGGAGAACAGTACCACGCTTTTGTGCAGACGGCGATTGCCGTTATCTTCTATGCGAATCGCAAGGCGTGGGGTTTTCGGTCACTTACAGAGCTTCGGCTACAGGTTTCTGCGACGCGGTATCGCGTACCAGATGTCTGCGTCATCCCCGCCTCAGAGCCAATCGTCCCCATCCCAATGAAGCCTCCCGTGGTTTGCATTGAGGTGCTGTCGCCGGAGGATCGCTTTCAGCGCGTCGTCAAGCGGGTGCAGGACTACCGCAGCATGGGTGTGGAACACATCTGGATTATCGACCCGCAAACGCGGGAGTGCTGGACTATAGATCATGCCAGTGGTGGTGCTATTCCCATGTTCGAGGATGCGTTCACGATTCCGGGCACACCGGTGCGAGTGGCAATAGCTGATATTTTCGAAGAGATCGACTCTGCTCCCAAAAGCTAGTCAGGCTGACCGGGCCCATGGCTGGCGCATCCTAGCGCTTCAGAGGTGATCGCCATGCCGCATGAAGCCAGCGCACAGGCCAACCTGGACGAGCAACTTGCCAGCAACAGCACCCGCATGGTGGACATAATAAGCAGCCAGACCAACGTGGAGATCACGCGCAGCCTCCAGCTCTGCTTTTCATCGCCGGAGGAGTCCTGCGCGGTGGCGATGACACGGGCGCTCTTTGCCAAGGGCACGCGGGTACTGCAGAGTGAGCCGGAGAAGAAGGCCGATGGCCGGTTCCACATTCGCGTGGGCGTCAAGCGCAGCATCCGTGATGCGGTGCGGGAGGAGTTTGTGGCGGACATGGTGCACACGGCGGCGGCCATGAACGGCACCTACGATGGCTGGAACCTGCTGCCGAACCAGCCCGCGGAAGAGACGCAAACGCACGCGGAAACACCGGACGTGCAGCACTCGCCCGCTGCGGACCTGCCCGTGGGACCGCAGTGACAGCGCTGCTGCAGCGGGAGTTGTGGACCTCCTGGGCTTCCCTGCTGCGGTCATACGCAGCGGTCCATGCACTCGGCAAGAGTCAGCATGCGGTGGTCGAGGTGTCCGATGACGAGATCCTGCTGCGTTTCGGTCAGCGCTCTTCCCATTTCACGGCCATGGAGTACATTGCGCCGGATGGTAAGGCGCTTCCCTTTGCGTTGACGGTAAACGGACGCGCCCGCATCGGCGACACGGAAGATGAGATGGACCTCACCGCAGAACGGCTCGCATCGGCGATAATCAATGCGTGAGCACCGTTACGGACAGCATCTTTTTGCCGGCTACGGCCGCGCGCTTCGATAAACTCGTCACGCTCTACCCCGTCAAGCGCTCGGCGCTGGTGCCGATGCTGCTGTACGCGCAGGACGAAGTCGGCTACGTCTCGGACGCTGTCGTGGCCGAGATCGCGCGACGCTTGGATCTACTGGAACTGGATGTGCGCGGTGTGCTCTCGTACTACTCCATGCTGCGTACGCAGCCCGCAGGCAAGTTTAATGTGCAGGTGTGCACGAACATCAGCTGCATGGTAGTGGGCGGCTACGACATCCTCGACCACTGCAAGGCGCGGCTCGGCATCGGGCACAAGGAAGTGACGCCGGACGGTCAGTTCTCGCTGG
Organism: uncultured Terriglobus sp.; assembly: GCA_937871605.1. Taxonomy (GTDB): domain Bacteria; phylum Acidobacteriota; class Terriglobia; order Terriglobales; family Acidobacteriaceae; genus Terriglobus. Next base: position 17,820 of record CALMRM010000239.1, read on the forward strand.
AAGAAGTTGAGTGCATCGGCGCCTGCTGCTGGGCACCCGCCATGCAGGTGAACTACGACTTTCACGACAACCTGACGCCCGCCAAGGTGGACGCCATTCTGGACGATTATGCGGCTGGCCGCGGACTGGATGTGAAGTAATGCCGGAACTGGTATCGCATCCCGACGAGGTCAAAGTTCTCTCCCGCCGTTTCGGTCAGGGTGCCGCAGAGATCGACAAATACATGGAACTGGACGGCTACAAGGCTGTGCAGCGCGCGATTGAGCAGGGCCCCGAGTGGGTCATTAATGAGATGAAGGCCAGCGGCCTGCGCGGGCGCGGCGGTGCAGGCTTCCCGACTGGCATGAAGTGGTCCTTTGTACCGAAGACCAGCGAAAAGCCGAAGTACGTACTAGTGAACGGCGACGAATCCGAGCCGGGCACTTGCAAGGACCACGTCATTTTCCTGCACGATCCGCACGCCATCATTGAGGGAACCATGATCGCGGGCCTGGCCATTGGCGCGAAGATGGGTTTCATCTACCTGCGCGGCGAGTACCGCTACCTCCTCAAGATCGTGGAAAAGGCCGTCGCCGACGCTTATGCGAAGGGCGTGCTGGGCAAAAGCATCTTCGGCAAAGAGGGTGTGGACTTCGACATCGTGACGCAGACCGGTGCCGGCGCGTACGAAGTGGGCGAGGAATCCGCGCTCATGGAGTCGCTGGAGGGCAAGCGTGGCGTGCCGCGCATCAAGCCGCCCTTCCCCGCTGTCGTTGGCCTGTACGGCGGCCCGACCGTTATCAACAATGCCGAGACCATCGCCCGCGCGCCGCACATTCTGCTGATGGGTGGGGCGGAATACGCAAAGATTGGCAGCGAGCGGAATGGCGGCACCCGCCTGTTCGGCATCAGCGGCATGGTGGAGCGGCCCGGCATCTACGAGCTGCCCATGGGCTACAACCTGAAGAAAGCCATCTACGAGGTCGCGGGCGGCGTCAAGGGCGGCAAGAAACTGAAGGCCGTGGTACCCGGTGGTTCCAGTTGCCCGGTCTTGACAGCGGACGAACTCGACGTGGGTCTCGACTTCGACCAGATGGGCAAAGCGGGCACCATGCTCGGCTCCGGCGGCATCGTGGTGCTGGACGAGACGGTCAGCATGGTCGAGTTCGCGTTGCGGACCATCAAGTTCTACCAGCATGAAAGCTGCGGCTGGTGCGTTCCCTGCCGCGAAGGTACCGACTGGCTGAAGAAGACGCTGACCCGCTTTTACAACGGCGGCGGCAATGCCAAGGACATCAACAATATTCAGTACCTGGCCGAGAACATGATGGGCCGCACCTTTTGCCCGTTGGGTGACGCGGCGGCCATGCCGACGATTGCGTTCGTGAAGAAGTTCCGGCATGAGTTTGAGGAATACCTGGGCGGCACGCGGACGGAGAAGGCGTTTATCACGACGGACGAGTTGGTCGGCGCGGCACACTAAGGGAAGAACGAAAGAGAGACAGCGATGCAGATGTGACATACCGGCATCGGAGGCCGGACACATATGCGTCATCCTTCCACCCGCGCGGAACGTCGCCGTGCGTGGCATTCTGCAAGACGTCGCTATCGCAACCGGCTCTTGTTCTGCAGCACGCATGAACATCCACCGGAAGAGAACGCTTATTGGAGTAGAGGTGGCAAGCAGTGCGAGGCTCACGGCAACCGGTGCGCTCACAGCATGACTGACCGACACGAACGACGGCGCTCTGTGAAGAGAGAACGTAGCCTTCACAAGACTTCTACAATACTTTAAGCTGACTGACTGTTGTCGCATACTTGAGAAATGAAGAGGGGACATGAGGCGGTTTCTGCAAGCTATCCTAGCGATTGCTCTATGTGTTTCGTCCTGCAGTTATGGACATGCGCAGTTCACAGGCACACCCGCCAGTAACGGTCCTCTCCAGAGTCTCAGGCTGCTGAAACCGCCCGCTGGCAGTAAGGTTGCGATAGTTGTGTTTGAGGACCAGGGATGCCCCGGTTGTGCGCATGCTCATCCGATTGAGCAGCAGGTGTCTCTGTCCAACCACGTGCCAATCGTCCGCTATGACTACCCGCTCGAAGCGCATGTGTGGACCTTTCAGGGAGCCGTCTGCGCGCGCTACATACAGGACAAGGTCAATCCGAAACTCGCAGATCAGTTTCGTGGCGACGTCTTTCTGCACCAGCAAAGTATTGAAAGCCGTGAAGACATCATGCGGTATTTCCGGACGTGGCTCGGTCAGCATGGACAGGCTACTCCGTTCGCGCTTGACAGCGATGGGTTTTTGTCAAGGGCGGTGAAAGCGGACTTCGACTTGGGCCAACGCGTTCACGTCGGCTTTACGCCCACAGTGATCGTAGTCAGCATGGACAAAGAGCAAGTGGTCTGCGGTAAGACGCGCACGGATGACATTAACCAGCTCGCTACGGTCGTGCAGGCCGCACAACGCGCGACATCGACGCGGAAGAACTAGGACCATATGCCAGATGTAACCCTCACCGTAGACGGCCAGAAGATTACCGCACCCGCGGGCACTCTGCTGATCGATGCCTGCAAGGCCGCGGGCGTCCAGATCCCTGCGTTCTGTTACTACC
>CALMRM010000240.1:0-413 GCA_937871605.1 uncultured Terriglobus sp.
GTCCGGTACCAGGATGGGCTCCCGCTGCTGCGCGGCGGTGCCGATGATGCCCTCGCCCAGCACCGCCGCCTGCTCGCGTCGCACCCGCTCGCCAAAGCGCGTGGAGAAGCGATGCACAAACTGCCGGCGGCTCTCACTCCACAGCAGGATGGTGAACAGCTGAAAGTCGACCACGCGCTTGAGCAGCACGCCGATACGCTGTAAGAGGGAGTCGAGGTCGAGGATGCTGGTGAGCTCGCGGCTGATATCGGCCAGCACGGCCAGCGTCTGCGCCTGCCGCGCCACTCGCGTGTAGAGCCGCGCGTTCTCAATTGCGACGGACATGCGCGAGGCCACCAGCTCCAGCAGGCGCTGCTGGTCGGGCGTAAAGGCGGCCAGCTGTTCGCTCTCAAGGTCGAGGACGCCGATGACGC
>CALMRM010000240.1:423-2602 GCA_937871605.1 uncultured Terriglobus sp.
CACGATCAGCGGTACGGCAAGCTCACTTTGCACGGCAGGATTGGCGTTGATGTACTGCGGCATGTGCCGGACGTCGTCCACCAGCACGGAGCGGCGCGTGCTGGCGGCCTGGCCCACGATGCCGCGGCCCTGCCGGATGCGCATGCGCTCCACCTCTGGCGTGTGACCCATTTGAAAGCGCATCCACAGCTCGCCGGTGCGGTCGTTGAGCAAGAGGATGGCGAAGATGCGATAGTCCACCACGGCGCGGACCAGTTCTGCCACCCGCAGCATGAGCGTCTGCAGGTCCAGTGTGTTGTTGAGTGCTTCGGCCAGACGCAGCAGGAAGTCTACGTGCTCGGAAGAGACGCGCGGCCGGGTGTCGGCTGGTGTGGCGGCAGGGGGTACTGCCGCTGTCGAAACCTGGACAGCTGCGTGCTCTGGCGCGTCCGTTGCGTCAACAGGTGCGGGGCGGTAGTCGCCTTCAAACTCGTCCGCAAGCAGGGCAGCGTCGTCCTGCAGAGCAAGGCGCACCTCTGACGCATCCGAGGCGCGCGCCTGCGTCGTCACCTCCAGTGACTCATGCACCTGCGCTTCGCTCGCTTCGTTCGCGCTCATCTCAGTGTCGTGGCCGCTCACGCGCTGCCCTTGCAAGGACGATACGCTGCCGTCGCACGTCGTAGCAGAGAAGAGTCGCGCTTAGTACTCAGAGGGCGCAGAGCCAGCCGCAGCAGCCCCGGCGAGCTCCTGCACGATGCGAACGCTGGCACTGGCACCGATGCGGTTCGCCCCGGCCTTGAGCATGGCTTTCGCGTCGGCCAGGGTGCGGATGCCGCCCGACGCTTTGACCCCGCAGCGTTCCCCGGCCACGCTGCGCATCTGTGCAATGTCGTCTACCGTCGCGCCACCGGTGGAGAAGCCAGTGCTGGTCTTGATGAAGTCCGCGCCCGCATGCACCGCAATCTCACTAACGCGCAGCTTTTCCTCAAAGGTCAGCAGCGCTGTCTCCAGGATGACCTTCACCATGGCGCCGCGCCCATGCGCCGCTTGCACAACACCGTGGATGTCCTCTGCGACCGTGTCGTACTCGCCGCTCTTGAGCGCACCGATGTTCAGGACCATATCCACATCGTGCGCACCCAGCGCGATAACGCGGCGCGCCTCGTCGACCTTGGAGTCGACCAGCGACGCACCCAATGGGAAGCCGATGACAACGCCCACCGGCACGCCCGTGCCAGCGAGCGCGGCGGCGGCGGTGGACACCCAGAATGGGTTGACCATGGCGCAGGCGAAGCGGTACTGCGCCGCCTCTTCGCATAGCTGCAGCACCTGCGCACGGGTGGCTTCCGGTTTGAGCAGGGTGTGATCCAGGGTAGCGGCCAGCGCGCGCGGGCTCCTGAGCGCCTCTGCATAAAAGTCGGAGCTGTTCTGCATGTTCGTACTCATGTCTCTGTGTTGCATTCGCTGCACATCATAGCCCTTCGCCGTGGCACAACGACACGGCTACGCCGCCTGCATGGCCAGCCGGTGCGCTGCTAGCAGATCGTCTCGCAGGTGCTTGTAGAGCGTGTCGCGTGTGCCGTCGTCCAGCGCGCGCAGCACGGCAGAGGGGTGCACCGTGGCCATCACACGGTCGGCGTAGGGCGTGGAGAGTACCTTGCCACGGTCGCGCATCAGCGCAAACGTACCGCCCAGCAACGACTTGGCCGCGGACGCGCCCAGACACAGAACCAGCTTCGGCTTGAGCGCGTCGAGCTCCGCCAGCAGCCATGGCTTGCAGGCCGTAATCTCGCTCATGCGGGGGTTCTGGTGCAGGCGCAGCTTGCCGCGCTGCACGAACTTGAAGTGCTTCACGGCGTTCGTCATGTAGACGTCCTCGTCGTGAATGCCCACCTCAGCCAGCGCGCGCCGCAGCACGCCGCCTGCCGGACCCACGAAGGGCGTGCCCTGCCGGTCTTCCTGGTCGCCGGGCTGCTCGCCCACCAGCAGCAGGGAAGCACCCTGTGCGCCACGGCCCGGTACCACCTGCGTGGCGTGCTCGTACAGCTCACAGCCCTTGCAGGTTGGCATCGCTTCGACCAGTGCGCCAATCGTGTGCAGCACCGGCACAAACGGTGCTGCACTGGGCTTGCTTTTTTGCGTCTCCACCATACCCTGTACCCTCGCTGCAGCGGTCTTCATCAGTTGCGGCAGCAGTTCC
>CALMRM010000241.1 GCA_937871605.1 uncultured Terriglobus sp.
AGGGTGGTCACCGCCGTGCTGGCAGCACCAGCCAGGGGCACAGGTGCGCCGCCATCGATGTACCAATGTGCGTACGGCGTGGGCGTTTGGGCAGCACGGCGCTGTACGGTGCCCAGCAGCGTGGCAATGCCGCCCGCGGGTTCCACCGCGCTGAACGCTGTGCCGTGCGGCCGCAGCCGCGTGAACAGGGCATCGCTGTACGCGGAGACACCCGCGCCCACCACTGCAATGCTGAGCCTGGGAACAGCGGGTGCCGGTGCGGGCAGCGCCGCTTGCAGGTGCTCGCCGTACGTGGCGGCGGCCTCCTGAAAGCGGTCCATCTGGTGGCTGCTCCATAGGTAGGCGGAGAACTGCTCGTTGAAGGCCAGCGGCTGTTCCACCCAGTTCGACTTGTCACCCTCTGCCGCAAGCTGGATGGCGCGGAACTCGCGAAAGAGCGCCTCCAGTTGCTGCGCGGACACGGCTTGCAGGTAGTCCAGTTCGCCAGTCAGCGCAGCCCGTTCTGCCGGAAATTTGTAATCGTACTCGATGAGTTCCTGCAGCAGGCTGGCCAGAAACGCGGGCGGCAGCTGCCGCAGCAGGGCGAGGTGCTGCACGGCCAGGGCGCGTGCCTCTGGCGGGTACTGCGCAAAGTGTGTCGCTGTAAGTGCAGAGGCTTGCATGGCTATAGCAGCTCCGCAATGGGGCGACCCTGCGCGCGGCTGGCGGCAAAGCCCATCATGCTGCCGAGCGTGGGCACCAGGTCGATGGGTTGTACCGGGTTGTCGTACACGACGCCTTGCCGCACGCCCGCACCCAGCGCCATCATCCACGTGGTGCGGCTGGCAGCATCGCCGGTGCGGTGGTGCTGAAAGCCGTTCCCGCCCGTGGCAAAGTCGGCGTCGCGGCCAAAATCCGGGAGGATGAACATGGTCGTGTTGTCCCGGTACTCCGGCTCACTCTGCACAAAGTTCCACAACTCGGCGCACAGACGATCCGTGCGCTGAATGGCCTGAAGATACAGCGAGAACGCACCGGTATGGGCCACGTCGATGTCGTGCAGCGTGAGCCAAAGCAGGCTCGGAGCCTGCTGCCGCATCAGCTGCTTGACCACGTAGACGGAGAGTTCATCCGGGCTGGACAGCGTACGTGCATGTGAGGAAAAGTCGTCGACCGAGAGCTTCAGCACGCGCTCCAACTGCTGCAGTTCCACCTCGCCGCCGCCCAGTACCGGAGTGAACAGCGGCGTCTCGTAGTTATCGCGGAGCAGATGGTTCAGGTCACCAAAGCGTCCAGCGGTTGCCGCTTGCAACAGGTGCTTCGGCAGAATGACGCGCGCGCCCAGCCCTGGGCCATAGCCCGCGCTGCTGCTCTCGCCAATGCGGTTGAAGCCGTTGCTGGGCGCAACGACCCAGGCGTTGGAGACGGGCTGCCGCAGGTCCTTGCGGAAGTACTCGAAGGCAGTGGGATGCGCGGGTGGCGTGGCGGAAAAATTGTTCAGCGTCTCGTAGACGCCGGTCACCAGGCTGGCGGTGGCGACGTAGTGGCCTAGGATGCCACGGTTCGTCATGTGGGTGAAGAAGGTGGACTGTGGGGCCAGTTCACCCAGCAGGTGGGGAATGTTGCCCTGGCCTTCCGGTGCAAAGGTCTCCTGGTCGCGCGCACCGCCGCCAAAAGTGACCACGATCATCTTGCGTTTGCGCTGCACCGCTTGCCCGTGCAGAAACGGGCTGCCGCCCACCAGCGCAGAACCAAGGGCCATACCCGTCGTGTCGCGTAAAAAATCGCGGCGGCTGCGGCTCAGCAGGCCCGGTACGTCACGGTATGGTGTGAAGCGGGAAAGCATCGTCGCACAGAAGGGTACAGCACGGGCCGCTGGCTTCGGAAGCCCTCCCGTAGAGTTCTGCAGAAACAGCGATGCCCGGTGCGCCTGGCCATTTGCTGGCCGCAGCGCACCGGGCATGCGTGACGTGGTTGCCTAGTAGTACAGCTTCAGGGCGAACTGAATCTGCCGTGGGTCGTTGGGGGCATCGCGCGTTGAGCCGATACGTCCAAAGTTGGCTGCGCTGTTGAAGTTGAGCGAGTTGCCGATGGCCACAACGCCGTTGCCACCGAAGCCGGGAGCATTGAAGTTGGGATGGTTCAGGATATTGAAGAACTCCGACCGGAACTGCAGGTTGTACCGTTCGTTGAAGTGGAAGTTCTTGAAGAGCGACAGGTCGAACCGCTTGAACGGCGGACCGTAGGTGGTGGAACCGGTAGCACCCAGTGCCTGCAGGCCGGTGAGCGGCACGCACCCCGTTGGAGAGTTCAGGATAGGACCGTTGAAGCCATAGCCGCATGGCTGCTGGAACGCGGCAGGGTTGTTCAACCAGTACAGGTTTGCAGCCTGGCCAGGTACGGCAACACGCCTGATGCCACGCTCCTGGTCTTGCCCGGGGACCTTGACTGAGTTGCAACCGCTGCCGTCGGCGACTGCCGTGGGGCAGGCGATCGACACGGGCTGGCCGTTCTGCAACGTAACGATGTATTGCAGGCTCCACTCGCCGAGAGCAGTATTCAGAGCGTGGCCCGCATTTGAGCCGAACATCTTGCCTTTACCGTACGGCAGTTCGTACCCGCCGCTGAAGTGGAAGACGTTGCGGATATCGAACGCCGCCAGCTGCCAGTCGGCACGCGTACCCCATCCTGGAACATAGGGTGCACGGAAGCCGCTGACGCTGCCACCGTTCAGCAAGTCACCTGCGTCTGTCATGGTTTTCGAGTAGGTGTAGGTCGCCAGGTACGAGAGGCCGTGGTTCAGCCGCTGCTCCAGCTTGGTCTGCAGGCCGTTGTACACACTGGCGCCCAGGGTCTGCTGGTAGCTGCTGTTCACAGCAAAGTCCGGGAAGGGCACGTAATTAACAGCGCCCTTCAACGGGGTGGCGGTCGGCAGCAGTTGCGAAGGCCGGTTTGCACCCACGCCTGTCTGCAGGTGGCTGGCATGCGTGTACACGTAGGCCGTGGTGAACGACATGTTGTTCGTAATGGCGTACTGCAGGCTCAGGTTAGTGCTGAGCGTGTCCGGTGTTTTGAAGTTGAACTGCAGGCCAGAGAGGCCGATACCGTTCGCCTTCACCGCCAGTGGCGAGAAGGAAACGCAGCTCAGGCCGGTTTCGATGGTGGCGCTGCCGCCCGGGCCCGCCGTGCCGCAGGAGCCATAGGAGTTGGCACCGCTTGTGAACGGTGAGCGGTCGGTGCCGTCGTTGGTCAGGTTGTAGGAGAACGAGAACGGGTAGTTGCGGCCGATGTTAGGACCGTACCCGGCGTTCTCAAACGCGTTGAAGAAGAGACCGATGCCAGAGCGGATCACGAACTTGGGCGAAGCCTGGTAGGCAAAGCCGAAGCGTGGCGCAAAGTTCGACTTCTGTGTCTGCAGCACACCCTTGCCGTACTGGTCGGTGTACTGCAGCGCAATCCCGTCCTTCGCTAGGAGGTCGGCAAAGCCTGCGCCGTTCAGCGAGGGGTTGTTGGCAGTGGATGACACCTGGCGCGGAGCCTTGCCACTGGCCGGGATGAGGTACGTTGGGGTGCCGTTGGGCGGGCCACCCTGGACGAAATTCGCCTGCGC
>CALMRM010000242.1:0-9164 GCA_937871605.1 uncultured Terriglobus sp.
GTAATTCTTCCAGATCGGTATCTTGGGCGGCCGGCGTCGTGCGATCTCGGCGATTTGCCCCCCGAACGCGACAGGTGAATAGGCAGCAATCCGCTGGGCCGATGCCATGCCCATGCTCGACCGCTGCTCCGGTGAACAGCGGTCAAAGCTGTGGAACAGTTCCGTCAACTCTGAGTCTTTCGCCGGATCAAAGGTGTATCCATTAACACCGTGTTCTACGAGGTTCTCCGCACACCCGCACCGTTGAGATACAAACACCGGTAACCCGGCAGCCATCGCTTCGTTCACCACCAAACCCCATGGCTCGCGTGTGCTGGGCAACACAAAGGCAGACGCAAACGCAAGGTAGGGCCAAAGCTCCCGCGAACTCTTGTGCCCCGCAAAGTGCACAGCATCGCCAAAGCCCGTTGCTGCAGCCGCGGTTCGAAGGCTTTCCCTGAGTTCGCCGTCGCCAACCAATAACAGCGACCTACGCCCATTATTTGCCCGGTATGCCGCCCACGCACGTAGCAGTCCGTCGACATTCTTTTCAGGCGAAAGTCGGCCGACGTACAGTAGGTAGTCCTCAGGGAGGCCGTGGTCGGCTGAACTGGATGCAGAGCGCATGGCACCCACGCCGTTGCGCAGCGTGTCGTTTCCAACCACGTTGTAAAAGCTGGCAATGCGGTCTGCCGGAAAACGGAGCGCCTGCAGGTAGCGCACATGGGCATTGCCGCCGGTCACCGCCCAATCGAACAGCCTGCGGATGAGCACAGACTTCAGCTTCTCTTTCCAGGTGGCGCGCGCGTGGTCCTGTTCTGTGCTCTCCGTCATCAGCACGCTGACACGGCCGTGCCACCGCGCCCACAGTGCAGCAGCTAGTGCGGGGAGTGTGTAGTAGCCGGGCACCAGCACAATGTGCGGATTCAGGCTGGAAAGACGATGCCAAAGCAGCCGCGAGAGCTTTACTTTGCTGGCGTTGCGCCAGTCGTTGGCTGGCAGCAATGTTTCTACCGGCAACTCGTCCGGCCGGCCCTCACGAAAGGTAAGACCCTGGTGAACGCCCACGCCTCCGACAAGTTCAATGCCAACGATTTCACCGTCTGCGCCAAAGCTCGCCTGCAAGCCCTGAAAGCGGGCAAGGTGGTACGCATACCAGTCGATCCAGATGACGACCGCCTGGCATGCAACTTGATAGCGACGAGAGGAGATGTGCACGTTATGGCTCCTGAGTGAGTAGCGGACGGGAGTAGCGCGAAACGACCTTTGCTTGTGCAAAGGCACGACGCCGTGCAAGCGGCGCCTTCATCGTGTACCGCCAGATCAGCCAGCTAGGAATCGAAAGCAGCAGGCTGCGGAAAATGACCGCTTCCATGGTCTGCATCACGAGATAAATACTGAGTGCAGCAAAGATGATGTACTGGCTGGTCCAGCCTCCGCCACGCAACACCGCACGCCGCCACACCAGGCCGTACCCCGCGCCCAGCAACGCCATCAGCGGGATGGCACCGTACCAGACCTCAACCCACAGATCGGCGACAATGCCAGGTGCAGAGCCGTCTGCACCCTTCCACCCGAGGGTGTCGCCAAAGCCTTCGCCCGTTCCAGCGTTGTGCAGCAGTTCCGGGACGCCAAAGTCTTCGTACTTGTGTGGCCACACAGCCTTCGGAATGGGGCGCACAAGCACCTGTGCGAGGTAGCGCCGCATCCAGAAGTAGTGGTCGCGCCGCTCTGCGCTCAGGACTGTGCCCGCGCCATAGATCCACTCGTTGCCTGTATCCGATGCCTGCACGATGTTGCTGACGTCAGACTTCACATTGAAGCTGGAACCGATGTAAATGCTGCCGCGATTGGTGACCAGAAACAGGACCAGCCACCCCAGGCAGACACCCACCACGCCAAGCGCCACAATGGGCGGCCGCTTTGGACGAAAGATGTACCAGCTCATCAACGCTATAATGGTCAGCTCAAAGGTCGGCCCCCGGCGCGCCATGAAAACGGCAGCCGTGAGCCAGGGCAGGCCAAAGATCAGCAGCATGGCCCAGCTCAACAGGCGTGGACCTTTCCCCGAGAGGGAGATCATCGCAACCATGACGCCGACAAGCAGCAGAATGCTGCCATCGCGTACATACCCGCTATCGTCCCAACCACCGCTGTAGGAGCTGCTATAGGCATTCACGATGCCCCCTACGTTGATGATGGTGACAGCCCAGCAGCCCAGCCCGATGGCTCCGGCCACAGCACCACCCACCAGGAGCCGGCGCAGCATACGCGGGGAAGGCGGATGAAGGGCTACACGTTTCCTGCGTCCTGCGAGCCTTAAGCCAACTGAGAGGCATCCAGCCACAAAGGCAAACACGCCAACCACATTCAGCGCTGCGACGAAGACCATCTGCTGCGGATCGAAAAAGCGCTGCAGCCCGCCATTCATGTAGATCTTCCAGGGCATCCAGCCGTACAGGAAGGCCATCATCGGTCCAATGAAGACCAGCGGATGGAACGCGTCTTTGCTGCCGTCGAGAGCAATCAGCGTACCGCCCAGGGCGATAAGCGCGGCCAAGATAAGAAGCGCCGGAAAAATCATTGGGCACCCTTGAGCGAAGCACCGGCCAGCAGACGCCAGCGCCCGACAGCCGCCGCGATCATGCGTAGTGGCCGCTCGAATGCCACCAGCCAGGCTTCACGCTTACCGATGTGGAACAGCAACGCCGCTGATAGGGCCAGCAACAGCAGCATGCCAGCCGTAATGCCGATGCTGTGCGTGGGCTGCGCCGAGCGCAGCGCGGCCAGCGCGGCGAGGGTCGCAACGGCAGCAGTGCTGGTGGCAAAGCAGGCGAGGACGCCACGTGGCAGGTGCTTGTAGGCACGCAACACACACAGGACCAGCATGGCCAGCAAGATGTGTCCGCCCAGAAAGATTGCCATGGCCAGTGCGGCGCTGCCGCCATGTCGCATCCACACCGTAGCCGCAACAGCGACCAGGACTGCCCAGAGCGTATTGCCAATGGCGACCCACCGCACTGTAACGATACTCATGCGGGCGGTTGGCGGAGCGTTCCCCATCTGTACCACGGCCACTGCCATGCCCGCGGCGGCGGCGGCGGCGGCACCGCTGTAGTGTGTGCCGTAGAGCAGGCGTAGCAGCAGGGGCAAGCTCACGATGCCTACACCGGCCAGGACGAACGAAGCCATAATGGAGGCAAAGGTGCACACGGCCATCACGCGGTCACGCTGCTCGTCCGCCCCGGTGCCCTTGTCTGCCATCACCGCGTAACTGCTTTCTGTGAGCAGCGCAGGCACAATACCCGTCAGGTTGCGAAACTGGCTTGCAACCGCAAACAAGCCCATCTCGACAAGCGTCGTATCACTGCGCGCCACCAGCACGGTAAGCCACCAACCTGCCAGGTTCGCGCTGAGTAGGCCGAAGAGCTGCACAAAGCCAAACGCCCACACTTCCCGCAACAGTGGGCCAAATGCGACGGAACGGCTCTGCGCAGGCTGCGCGACCAGCAGGCGCAAGGGCCGGGCAAGCAGTAGGCACATCAGCACCGCGCCCATGGTGATGGCGCCCTGCACCACGATCATGGTCTGTGCGTGATGGCTGGTGGCAACCGCTGGCAACAGCAGTACCATGGCGGAACCAACCAGCAAGGAGAGCGCGCCCAGTGCGACGAGCTTGTGTTGGCCCACGAAAAACCCGCGTGCACACTCCAGCAGAATCATGCCTGCGGCAGCCAGCGACGCCCAGCGAAGCAGAGGCGTGAGCTCAGGTTTGTGGAGCAGTTGCGCGATGGGCCCCGCACCCGCCAGAAGAGCAAGCGCAGCAATGGCTGCTGAGACCAATGCGACGAGAGCCATGGCACGGGCAAACACCCCGTAGCCGCCGCTTTCGGTGTTGTACTTGCCGGAAAATCGGGTCGCCGTTGCGCCGATGCCGCCTGCAGCGTAGGTGGAGATATTATTCGCCGTGCTCAGGCCCAGTGCATACGCCCCAAACACGGGAGCACCGCCAAGCCGCGCCGCCAGGATGTTGGCTAAGAATCCTGCACCCCGCTCCGCCATGACCGCAGCCCCCAACACGGCAGTACCCTTTACCAGGCGCCTGCCAACTGCGGGTTCGGGCTGGGTCTGCGGCACCTCAGGAGTCGCGGCCAAGCCGGCATCCACGGCAGGGTCAACCATAAGCGCGGGCGTGCTCATCGGCGTTCTGTTCCTGCGTCTGTGCTGCCCTGGTACGCATAGTAGCTGTTGTAGTAGCCGTACTTACCAGCGCGTCCCGGATTGAAATCGTTCAAGATGCTGCCGATGACCGGCACGTCGTCCCGTTGCAGCAAAGCCTGTGCGGCAAGCGCCTGCTCTCGCGTCGTTACTCCGGCGCGGAACACCAGGATGGCTGCATCGGCTCGGGTAGCCAGCACGCGCGCATCTGTGATGTGCAGCATCGGTGGTGTATCTAGCAGGATGACATCGTAGGTTTGGCTGAAGCTGCGCAGCAGTGGTTCCATCTGCTTGCTGTGCAATGCGTCGCTTACCATGCGCCTCTTTCTGCCAGAGGTCAGTACGTCAAGTCCCGGGTAGCTCGTCTGTTGAATTGCGTGCAGAAACTCCTCCGTCACGTCTTCGTTCTCCTGCAACACGTCGGAAAAGCCGGTTGTGTTCTCCAGGTCGAAGTTGGTGTGCAGGGTAGGCTTACGTAGGTCCGCATCAATCAGGAGAGTGCGCTGTCCGCGATGGCTCAGAGCTACTCCCAGGTGCGACACCACAGTCGTTTTACCTTCATTGGCATTGGGCGAAGTCACGACGTAGACACGCGGATCGGCCCGACGGTCTGCCAGCAAAATGGAGTGCGTAATGCCGCGGTACGCTTCTGCAAGCAGCGCAAAATCTTCTGTATCGCGTCCTTCGTACACATGCTTCAGGGTAGGTGCCGACGATCGGCTCAGGCGAAGAGCGCCTCGGATGCCCGGCGTCGGTGGGCGCATCAGGGCTCGCGGGGAGGGAACAACACCCAGCTCGTCCACCTGCAACAACGGGCCGGTCTCGCCGGGTGCATGCAGCAAGCCGGAGCGCCGGTCGCGAAGCAGGGCGAAGCACACTCCAGCCACCAGTCCGACCAGCGTGCCGGCAAGCGCCAGGGTGACACGCCGTGGGTACACCGGCAGCAAGGGCTTGCGCGCCGCATCCACCACACGGATGGTTGTTGCCTGCATGGCAGAGGCAAACCCTGCTTCCTTGGCGCGCTGCAGCAGCGTCTGGTACAGCTGCTGCTCCGACTGCACCTCTCGGCGCAGCAGGTCAACCGCGGTTGCCTTCTCCAGGTCCGACGACACGCTGCCCTGTTTTGCGTCATAGCTCATGCGTAGCAGCTGTTCACGGTGTTTCGCTGCCTCGTATTCATTCAGCAAGCGGGCCTGATTGTTGCTGGTTTCCTGGTCCAGCCCTCGCTGCAGTTCGCTGATTTGTGCTCGCAAGTGGATGACCCGGGGATTTGCCTCTGTCAGCGGCGGAACCAGCGCAGAAACCTGCTGCTGCAAATCCAGCAGCTTGCTCTTCTGCGCCGCATACCCGGCACTCTGCACGGACCGTGGCATCGCATCGCCGCTGGAGGCCTCCGCACTCTTGATTTCGGCTTCCTTCTCCATGCGGTCGGCTTGCGCCTTGATCAGTTCAGTCTGCAGCGCACGCAGCGCGTCCGTGCCCACGTTGCTGCTCTGTTCCGTCAGGATGAGTCCGTTGCCGCCTGTCGCGGCAATCAATTTCTGTTGCGATTCTTCCGCTTTCTGGCGAATGTCACTGGCCTGGTGCATCAGCCAATCACTCGTTCGCCGTGCATCCTGCCCGCGGCTTTCCAAGTCCTGCTGCTGAAACTCGCTGGTGAGCGTGTTGCAATAGGCAACCGCAATCTGCGGATTCCACGAATCGCAGGTGATCTCCACCAGCTGTGTCAACCCTAGCGGCTTGATCTTCGTGTTGTTGGCGGTTTCTGCCAGCACGGTGGCAAACGGAATGGTGTCTTTGCCGCCGAGGTGGAGCAAGCGCAGTGAGGCTGAGAGCCAGTCGGAGCGCAGCACGCCCGCGGGGTGGGGTTCAGAGGTGAGCCTTTCCTGCACGCGTTCCGCCAGCGTGTCGCTCTCCAACAGTTTGATCTGAGTTTGCACTACGGTGTCCATGGGCACACTCGCCGTAGGGTCCACCGACTTCATGTTCATGAACTCACTGTTCAGCGATTCAATGTTCAGTGAGGTCCGTGTCTGGTACACGGGCTGAGTCGTGAAGGTGAGCAAGATGCTAACCACTAAGCCAATGAGCGCCAGTCGAAGGATGAGGGCTTTATGCCGTACCAGAACTTGCAAGTACTCATCCACGAGCCCGGATGCGGTCTCTGGTTCTGCCTCCATGGCATAGGCTCGTGCATACGGCGCATCTTCCTTGTCGCGCATCCCTGGCAGTACATTTCGTGGTGTACGTCTTAGCTCAGCCACTTTGTATCCTTCCTCATGTCTTCAGGCCTACCGGTAAATCGCGATTCCGGTTGCCACCTGTAACATGACCTCCGCAGCGCGCCGTGTGCCGGATTTGGCAGTGCTGTTGGGAATAAATAGAACGTCATCGGCAAACAGTGCGCGGTCAGGTGCCTTTCCAGCCAGAATTGCCTGGAGATCGATGGGCACCTCGGTGGGGTTATCTTTACTGCCTGCTGCAGGTCGCAGGATTTTTGCTCCCTTTAGGGACGCATTGGCACTGTATCCCTCTGCCAGAGACATTGCTTGTAAAACCGTCATGCTTTCGTTGTGCGACAGCGGAAATCCGCCAGCCCTATGGACATTGCCGACAACGTAAACAAGTTTCTCCTTGGGGACGGAAACGATATCGCCCGGCAAGACGGGAATGTTGCCATCCGGTGATGACGAATCAGTCAGGTCATTCAAGGACAGGGTAAGCCTGGCACTGCTGCCGTTTGTTACCAACTGCGCACCTTTTACCGTAGGCAGCGCACCGCTCCGCGTGTCACGGGTAACAATCACACGCGGCCCCGCATCGGCTTTTACACCGCCTGCCTGTGAAATCACTTCCAATAGATTGCGCGGGCCGTCCAGCGGATGCAGGCCAGGCGTGTTCACCTCGCCAACGACGGACACAAACCGGCTGACGTTGGTAACGACATTGATCGTGATGATGGGATCTGTAATGTACTTCGCAAGTTGCGCCGCAAGGGTGACACGCAGTTGTGCAACGGAAAGGCCTGCAGCATGCACCGGCCCGGCCAAGGGCAGATTCAACAGACCATCCGAGCTAATTCGCACCGCCTTTGTGGACACTTCAGGCATATCTGCAACGTCAATGGCCAGGGTGTCACCCGGACCGAGCAGGTCAGTGGTTGCCTGACGTCCGGGAAGATCCGCATACGAAGCTTGGCCCGGAAGGGCAGGTTGCGGTACTCCGCAACGCACTGCGAAGAGCAGAAGCACCCAGGTTATGAGCGGTAAGCGCGTCACGTGTTCCTTCCTTGTGGTTTAGCTCACTCACGGGGGATGAGAGAGGCGGTGTAACTAGCAAATCGTATTGGAAGCGTTCTTCCAGCGGGTGTAACAATGAAGGGCGGTAGCCTATACGTCAGCCAACAACTCCGAGAGCGTAACGCCCAAACCGATCGCAAGAATTTCAAGAGTTACGAGCGAAACACTCTTTCTTCCGCGCTCCACGTCACTGATAAAGCTTCGGTCTATACCAAACCGGAGTGCCATGCTTTGTTGCGTAAGATCACGTGCACAGCGCATGGTGCGGAGCCGTGCTCCAAACCGTTGGCTGACGTCGGCATTGAGCAAGGCACTCTCAGGCGCTGGCATAGAGCTACTTACCTGAAGTGCTGCGTCATGTTGCTTTCGCATCTGCTCTGACCCTGACTCGGGCCTGACGTGTGCGTGCGGGCGTGCCCCGCCGTTCATGCGAAGAGTAGAAGATGGGTGCATCACAGATCGGGATCCTCTGGGGTAAAGAACATGAGTCGCTGTTCGCAGGTGACTGCGATCTTCCTCATCTGCCAGTGCTCTGAACTCTTCGGTTCTTAGCCATGTACCTGGACAGACTCTCTCGAGGAATGCGACCTTACTGCTGAATATACGAGCTAAGCAGTCGTATGGATGTGACATTTGTCGCCTTTAAGCGACGTCAACACTAATGTTGCCCAGCCGAAACGGCTTCAGCACGATACACTCGTCGGCCAAAAACTGTCAGCGTATTCTTCTAATCAGCGGTTGTTGGATCAAATAAGAAGTGTGCGTCCGCCAGTTCCGCGCAATTGGCTTCGTGTTCGCCTATTCACAAAGAAAGATCAGGCTTATCATCCAGTTCACCTTAGTACATGCCGGGGCCAGAGACGGGTACCAGGTACCGCTTGCCTTGGCCGATGCGGATCTGCTGGATGTGCTGGTCACAGACCTCATGTGGTCCTCGGATCGCAGGTGGATGCACTGGGCTGAAACAGTGCTGCCGGCTGGCTTGGCTCGGCAGATGCAAAAGCGGTGCCGGAGAGGTGTTCCTGCAACTCGCATAGAAAATCACTATGTTGCCGCCCTTCAATCGCTGCTGCTAGACCATGTGCCCCGTCTGCCCGTGTGGTTGCGGCGCGCCGCAACTCGCGCTGCTGACAGAAGGTTAGGACGAGCAGCCGGCAAACGCGCACGTGTGCTCGGCAAGGGATTGCTCACCTACAGCTACTACGCGCATGACGCATTTCGTGCGTATCGCGGTCCAGGCATGCTGTTCCAGGTGCATCCACATCCCACTTCCATACGCCGCATCTTGCTCAAGGAACTGCAGGACCACCCAGAGTGTGCGGCCTCGCTCCAGCAGGAGTGGGAGCTTGCGCTGCCCGCACGTGACTATGACCAACTAGCAGAAGAGCCGGAACTAGCGAGTCACATCCTCTGCGCATCCTCATTTACCCGAGGCACACTGGTAGAAAACGGCATTGCAGAGTCAGCCATCACGGTCATTCCCTATGGCGTGGATCCCATCCGCTTTACGCCGGGCAGTGAGCCCAGGAGTACGCAGGGCCCATTGCGGCTGCTGTTTGTTGGGCGCATCAATCAGAGGAAGGGCATTAAGTACCTCTTGCAAATGCTTGATCTGCTTAGGACGAGGCATGTTGAAGTGACAGTGTGTGGCAGGGTCGTAGATGGTTT
>CALMRM010000242.1:9174-18691 GCA_937871605.1 uncultured Terriglobus sp.
CGTACCTTGATCGCGTCACAATCCGTCCCTCTGTAAACGAAGCGGAGTTGCAAGCCGCATACCAGGCAGCGGATCTGTTTATCTTTCCTTCTGTGGCGGAGGGTTTCGGCCAGGTACTGCTCGAATCTTTGGCAAGCGGACTGCCCATCCTTTCCACGACGCATACTGCGGCCCCCGACCTCATACAGGACGGGCAGGAGGGCTTTATTGTGCAGCCGCGTCATCCGGAAGTGCTTGCTGAAAAGGTGGAATGGGCACTGACACACAGGAGTGAGCTGCTTGCCATGCGTACGGCAGCAAGAAGTGCCGCTCTCCGGTTTTCCTGGGAGCGCTTTCGCGTGGGAATTGTGGACGCAACTCGCACCTTTGCAACCGACTTTCTTGCGGGCCGTGACGGTGGTGAGCCGCCCCCAGAAAACCACAAGCAGGGTCTGCGTCCATGAACATCCTGAGCTATGTGCATCTTCGAAATATTTATCGCTCCACGGGTGTGGGCCGGGTTTCGCGGGAACTGACCGAACACCTGGCCGGTATGACTGGAAACGAAGTACATATTCTGGCAGATCGGGGTGACTACAACCGTATTCTGCCCAAGGTCGGTCAACCATGGCCGAGTTTCCGCTACCATCTCTTTGATCACGACACCTCGCGGCAGCAGATGCTGTGGTTTCTGCTGAACAGGCCTGCCGCCGAAGATTTTTGGCCGGACGCACAGATTGTTCACTGCACGGCTGAATCGTATGTGCCTGTGCGCAGGGCGCGACTGGTGGTGTCGTGCCATGATGCGCAGCATTTTGAGCCAGGCGCGCACAAGATGACGCCATGGCTCTTGCAGCAACGCTTTAAGTGGAAGCTGCTGTTCGCGCGGCTTGCACGCAGCGCATCCATGTTCCACATGATCAGCCACTTTGCCGCTGAACGTACCGCGCATTACTTCCCGGCCATTGCCACTCGCTTGCGAGTGATCCCAAATGCTGCGTCGGAAAGCTTTTTCAACGCGCCGACCGAGGTGGGGCTGCGTGTGTTGTCACAACTCGAGCTGGAAACAAGACCCTACATTCTCGTGCCAGGCGGCTTGCAGCACCGCAAAAATGCGGATCTAATCCTTGACGTCTGGCCGCGGTTGCAGCAGCTGCACCCTGAACTGAAGCTGGTTGTCATCAACCACTCCGACCCACAGTATGTGGAAAGGGCGCGGCTACTCGGCGAATCTGTACTGCTTGCCGGCTTTCAGGAGGAGCTGCAGTTGGTTGCACTGTACAGCGCGGCGCAGCTGGTCTGGTTTCCCACCCTGTACGACGGCTTCGGCATGCCTGTGATCGAAGCGATGGCCAGCGGCACCCCTGTGGTGAGCAGCAACACCACAGGCATCCCCGAGGTCGCAGGAGATGCTGCGGTTCTTCTTGCACCGGATCGCGCCTCAGACCACCTGGACACCCTGGACGGCCTCTTGCGAAGCAGTTCCGCGCGGGAGGCGCTCTCCCAGGCTGGCCGGGCGCGTGCGCAGGCCTTCCGCTGGCAGCATTCCGCAACTCTGCTCAACACCGCGTTCGAATCACTGCTCTAGTTTGTAAGGCTCGCCCGGGTGTCTAGCGGGCTTGTCGGTACAGGTCGTACGAGCCGAAGGTCCCTACGCGCTGCCAGTGCTGCTCGATGTCCTGCATCAAGAGCTGCCCCTGGAAGTAGGGTGCGTGGCGCTCTTTGTATCGGTACCCGAAGCGAAGCCGGTACCACATGCCGGTGTTATAGATTTTGTTCTCAGCCACACGTGCGAATGTGTTGGGAACCATTACGTACTGCGCTTTGCGCATGTCCAGGACAGTGCGCTGTTCTGAGGCTGCATCGACGGCAGGAATGCACAGGTAGAGCGGCTGATACTCGCCTACGGCGGTAAGCGCATCCGCTGCCTGTAGCGTTGGGTACCAGGGAAACGACACCGCCTGCCCCTGGACTGCTGCCTTCAGCCGTGGAAGATCAACGTTCTCAAGGCGCCCCGGGCGCTGCGTCACCAGCTGCCGCACCGGGCCACTGCCGAGTGCATACTCCTGCACGACCGCATACCCACAGAAAAGCAGGGCCAGAACAAAGCCGACACGCCGGGTAGAAGCACGCGTCCGGTCAAGCGCAACAACGCCCAGCAGAAACAGCGGCCACCCGTTGAAAGAAACGTGCAGCGGATCGCAACGTCCTAGGGCTGCCGGCAGCATGGCCAGACCAGTGACATACAGTGCAACGAGGAGAGAACGATCAAAAACGGACTCGGAAGTGTCCGTCTTGGCAAGTGCCTCTGCCACGACAACTGGCGCAAGCGCCACAGCACAAAAGAGTAAGAAGTAAATGTGCGGGGCAGGCTCCAGCAGCATGCTGTACCCGCCGCTGGAAAAATCACGCAGGGTTTTGAAGTAAGCGTCGCCGACGATCCGGATAAAAAGCAGGCATCCTGTCAGCAGTGGCAGCAGCATCCAGAGCCAGCGCCTGCCGTCACGGAGAGCCTGGTGGCAACCGTATGCCACTGCCCCTGCCGTAAACGCGATACCCACTTCCGGTGAGACAGCGAAGCTTAGGAGGGCGATCGCTGGACCTGCGATACAGGCCATCCGAAGCGTTCGCTGCCTGGAAAGCAGAACAAGACCAGCCACGCTGAAGATGAAACGGAAGGCGGTGTAGTTCAGACCTTCCTGTGGGTCCAACGTAAGAAGGCACAGCAATAGAAACGCAACAGTCTTGCTGTTTCTGCCCATGGGCAGTTCGTTGATGCTGAAGAACAGCATCGCTGTGCCAATGATTTCCATGACACAGAGACTGACGACATAGGCAGCTGCTGCGCCGATGTGGGCCAGGCCAAGCGACTTGATGAAGAGTGCGGGCCAGTAGTAGAGCAGTGGCCCATACGCAAACTCAAATCCTTGGTACAGCTTCTGATGAAACGCAAGTCCTGAACGCAGTTGCGTCAGAAAGTATCCCGCGTCTGCGTAGTACATGTGCAGGCGAACCATCAGCATGCCAAGCACAAGAGCGGACAGGACAGCCATCGCAGCGCCGCACCATAGCCACTTCGCCGGGATCCTTTCACGCTCTTCGGCGGCATGCCTTACAGGAGAAAGAAACAGGCGGAACCGCCAGCACAGAAGCGTAGTGACGACACTGACCGCCGCTGCTGCGAGTGCACCAACGCGGTTGTTGCCACCTGCTGTATACACCGGTGAAAAGACAGGCGACTTTAACGGAAACAGAAAGGGTAGAACAAAGGTGCCCAGTGCAGCAGCCACGGCGACACATGTCCAAAATGTGAAGCGCCACCTCGTTGAAGCACCGTTTTGGCCCATGAATGGAGGCAAGGACGCCTGCCGTTCTGACAAAGTCATGGGGTCTGCTGCTCTGAAACGGAGTCCTGAGGCAGCGTGCCCCCTCGCCGAATGAGGCAGATGCTCTCACTGTGAAGCGGCACTGGGCAGGCGGTCCACTCGCGTTGTAGGTAGGTTCTGGGCAGGTTGGCGTACAACACACTTGGCCAGTCCACAAGCACGTTGATGTGTTCCTGATCGATGAACTGCGGCAACTGATGTCTTGCAGTCGCTTGCAAAGCCCCCTGGTTTAGTTTGCCGTCGAGATTCTCCACATTGCGATTGAAGTATCCGACGACGCCGCTCTGGAATGAACCCACGTGCGATTGTGCAAAGTACCGGTGGATGTACCCTGCTGCTACAGTCTGGCTGTTGCCAATATGGCCTGTGTGCAGGGCTACAGCGGCCCAGAGAGCGAACCCCACGCAGAGTGCTGTCGTAACCGAACGCATGTTGTGCCGCACCCACTCACTTTGCGCAAGCGTGATTGCGCACACCGGAACAGTAGCGACACAGAGCGGTGCCAGGTACCTGTAGTAGAAATGCGTTGAATTGAAAAGGGCCACGTACACAGGGACCAGAATAAAGAGGCTTAATAACCAGATCTGTAGCAGCCTGGAACGCAACGCATTGTTGATGGCATGTCTACGGTCACTGTTGCTGGCGAACCACCCCAGCACAGCAAACGTGCTCACAACGCAGACGACTACGGCAGAGTGGGACACGACTGCGTAACACCAGGGCATGCATTCTCCTGCCACGGCGAGTGCCATCGCTCCAAGCCGCTCAAAGAGCGTGGTGCCTGCGACAAGCGTTGATTCGGCCTTGCCAGAGGTTGGAAGCCACGATCCACTGACACGGTGAACGAACCAGAGCCATGGGCTTACAAGCGCAAGAGCGATGCACCCGGCCGCAACTGCCCGGCCAATGGTAATCCACCGGTAGAGCAACAGCATGAGTACCAGGACGGCAAACACCAGCCCAAAATCGATGCGTACTGCACCTGCAACACCGGAGGCAAGGCCCAGCAGGAGAGTGTTGCGGAGGTCTGTGCCTTGCCGGCGCCAGATGCTGATGGTCACTTGAAACACAGCGGCTATGGCAATGAGGTAGAAGCCTGTCTCAAGCCCATAGGTGAACAGCCGGAACAGCGTAAAGCTGCTCAGCGTCAAGAGGAACGCGAGCGTTGCAGCGTCTTTTTTGATAGCAGGCGGCGATAGTTCTTTCGTGATTTGCCCCAGTTGCAACGCAAATACGATCGCAAGTAGCGCGCCCAGCACCAGGATAGTGCGCAGCACCAGATCAGAACTGCCGCCACATTGCCGCACCATCCACTCCACTGCAGCAAATGCCATCGTTGCCAGAGGTTGAATGCCCGTCGCCGGCAGACCGCCGTTGTACCGTATGTGGCCGGTTGTAGCGATGTTGTCAGCCACGGTCAGCATGTAGAACCCGTCTTCACCCAACGGCTTATCCATCAGCAGTGGCCAGTGGGAGCCCGTCGTCATTGTGGCGGGAAAGCCACTTGCGGAGTAGCAGGCCAGCAATGCCACATAGGCCAGCAGCAGGATGGACGTCGTGATGGTTAGCCTTTGCAGCGAGGTATCTCCGACCTACCGTGCCATGGCCACAATCGGGCAATGGCACGCGTTAGAAGAGGCTGGCCTTGCGATCAGCCGCGTGGTGAGTGTTTACACGTCAACGGAGTGGAGATGCCGCAAGCGACGGCATACCCATCGATTACAACACCAGGCGGCGATTCCCTGTCGTCGATAGCCATCGATGTCGGCTACAGCCATCCGTAATGTCTTTAGCAGGTCTTAGATGACGTCAAATGGCCGACGCTGTATGAAGTCTTGATAACTGCCACTGCTGCTGAGAGATACGCAAAGCAGCTCACACGTTAGAGTACTGGCAGAGCCGGGATTGATGGATACTCCGCTGTTCTTGAACTCTTCAGACCGTGCGCTTCAAACCGAAGGAGATCCGGGCGTTCGGGATCGCACCTTTGTCACACTAGACGCCCTCCGGGGAGTGGCCGCGCTTGCGGTGGTCACATTCCATTTCCGAGAGTACTTTTTCCAGTACACGAGCCATGGCTACTTGGCGGTCGATTTCTTCTACATGCTCAGTGGCTTCGTGCTGTCGTATGCCTATCAGCAACGGCTTGATGCAGGTTGGAAAAGTGCAGCCTTTCTCAGAGCTCGCCTGTTCAGGCTGTATCCCATGTATTTTGCGGGTCTGGTGGGCGGCGTCGCTATTGCGTTGGTGCTGCGGCACGCTCAGCTTCTTACCATGCGGTCCTCTGCCGTAATCGTGGCTCTTGTCACCAGCCTGTTTCTTTTACCGTTTCCCGGCGTACAGGCTGATCCTACCCTCTCGTTGTTTCCCTTTGACTTTCCTGCATGGTCGCTCTTTTTTGAGTCACTGGCGAATGGTGTGCACGCCCTGGCGTTGCGCAGGCGAAGTGTTCCGGTTTTAAGTGCCGTTGTCGCGTTCGCATTCGTGGGCCTGCTGCTCGCACATCATCACACGGGCCGCCTGGATTTCGGCGTCAATCGGCAAGACCTTCGATGGGGTCTCTTTCGTGTGCTGCTCAGCTACTGCGGTGGCATGTTGTTGCACCGGCTTTGGCAAGCCGGCACGTGGCGGTGGAAAGCGCCACTGCTGGTGCCTCCGCTCCTGTTGCTCGTTGTGTTGTTTGTGCCTGCGACAATTCCGCACGTAACGACCTTTGACTTGTTTGCCATTACGTTCGTTTTTCCTTTGCTGCTGCTGTTGGGTGCCTCCGTGGAGCCCGGCCCAGCTTGGCATTCCACATGTAAGGTCCTCGGCCAGCTTTCCTATCCTGTTTACGTTTTGCATGTTCCGGCTGCGGAGGGTCTCAGGTATGTCATGCCGAGTCTGATCGCGCATGGCTTGCGGCTGCGTGCGCCGTGGTCAGGCTTGCTGCTGCTGGCGCTGGTGTGTCTTGCTTCGCTGGGGCTAGAGCGCTGGTACGATCTGCCTCTGCGCAAGTGGCTTCGACGCCGAAGTGAACGCTTCCAGGCCAGCCCTCGCTGAGGAGCCGTAGCTCGAGAGAGCCCTGAACGCTGCCAGTTTGACGCCTCGGCCCTGTATGTCCAGCATGGCTAAGCTGTTGAGACGATGATCGGTACTGCTGCACCTTCCTCAGCCCTACACTTGCCGCAATCACCTATGGTCTGGTCGGGAGCAGCTCTCGTGTCGGTAGTTCGGCGAACATCGATTTTTCAAAAAGCCTGCACAACCTGTTCGGTACATGCCTCCGGATGGTGTCTCTTGCGTGTGCCTCCTCTTCATCTCTTGCAAATGCGGCCATGCTTCCACCGTTTGGAGAACTCCTCTCGCCTGGCAACGTGAATCTGCTGCGCTGTTCTCGCCGTGTGCAATGGTGAGACCCTCTACACTGCGTCGCGTTCGACCGGTCAGATCAAGAGGATCTTTCTACCCTTCACAGAGCCACTGCTGGTGACAAGTACGTTGTGGCTCGTCGTGGTCGCGGTCCTGCTCACGGCGTCGGCTTTCAACAAAGACCTGGGCCCAGTTGCAATCGGCTTACATCTGGGGCATGACATGGAAGTCCAGGCCGAGATCGAGCGCGCGAACACTGTGCGTGAGTGCTCCTACGCTGATGAGATCGACCCCGGTGGCAGCAATGGCCGGAACCAGCTCAAGCCGGACGTTGCCGCTTGCTTCCGCCAGCGCGCGGCCCGCGATTTGGCGCACCGCCGTCTGCATGTCTTCCAGTGAGAAGTTATCGAGCAACACTGTGTCGACGCCTGCGGCAAGCACCGGCTCCAACTGGTCCAGCCGATCGACTTCCACCTCGACATGCGCGGTGTGCGGCAGCCGGGCTTTCATGGCGAGCAGCGCGGCGGTCACGTCGCCCGTTACAGAGGCAAGGTGATTGTCTTTGACAAGGACGGCATCGGACAGGGAATAGCGATGATTACGACCACCACCGCAACGCACCGCATAACGCTCCAGCAGGCGCAGTCCCGGCGTTGTCTTGCGCGTGTCCACGATGCGTGCGCGGGTACCTGCGGCAGCAGCCACATAGCGCGTTGTCTCTGTGGCAATGGCGGAGAGGCGTTGCGTAAAGTTCAGGGCCACACGCTCGGCGCGCAGAATCGCGCGTGCACTGCCCGTCGCTATCGCCAAGGTGTCTCCCGCTTCAAAGGCCTGGCCGTCGCGGCAGAATACGTCCACCACCACGTCGCTCTCCTGCCGCATGGCGAGGCGGAACAGATCCTCCCCGCAAAACACGCCAGGCTCGCGGGCACAGAGGTGCGCGACACTGTGTGTGTCCACATGCACCAGCGTCTCTGACGTGAGGTCGCCCCACGGCGCATCTTCTAGCAGGGCCATGCGGACAAACGGCAACAGGCTGGTTGCGGATGGACGCTGCAGAAGCTCCACAGTCACTGCACCGCGGGCTTTGGTGCAAGCGCCAGCATACGTTCCAGCGCCAGGCGCGCTGGCGCGGCAATCGCTTCCGGTACCGAGATGCGATTCACGATGCGACCGTCGACCAGTGATTCCAGCACCCAGGCCAGGTAGCTCGGGTGGATGCGGTACATGGTCGAACACGGGCACACGATCGAGTCCAGGCAGAAGATGGTGTGCTGCGAGTGTTCCTTGGCCAGACGCTGCACCAGGTTAATCTCCGTGCCGATGGCAAAGGTGGTGGGTTGCGCAGCCGCTGCAACGGCCTTCCGAATGTAATCCGTCGAACCGGCCTCGTCCGCAGCATCGACGACATCCATGGTGCACTCAGGATGCACGAGCACACGCACGCCGGGGTGCCGATGGCGGGCCAGGCGTATCTGGTCTACGGTGAACCGCTTGTGCACGGAACAGAAGCCATGCCAAAGAATGAGCTTTGCGCGCATGAGCGCCTCAGGGCTGTTGCCGCCCAACGGCTGGTCCGGGTGCCACACCACCATCTCTTCGTGCGGAATGCCCAAGCGCTTGCCCGTGTTGCGGCCAAGGTGCTGGTCAGGAAAGAACAGCACGCGCTCGCCCCGCTCCAACGCCCAGCGCAGCACCTGGTCTGCGTTCGATGAAGTGCAGACAACGCCCATGCGCTCGCCACAGAACGCCTTCAGGTCGGCGGCAGAATTCATATACGTGACCGGTAGCACAGGCGCTCTGCCGTCGAGGCCTGGCGTGTCGCCCCAGAGTTCAGAAAGCTGTTCCCAGCAGTCCTGGACCGTATCGATGTCAGCCATGTCGGCCATGCTGCACCCCGCAGCCAGGTTCGGCAGAATGACGGCCTGGTCCGGCCGGGTCAGTATGTCGGCGGTCTCCGCCATGAAGTGCACGCCGCAAAAGACAATCGCCTCTGCCGCAGGCTTGGTAAGCGCGACCTGAGCCAGCTGAAAGCTGTCCCCTACAAAGTCGGCATATTGCACGATCTCGTCACGCTGGTAGAAATGCCCCAGCAAGACCACGCGCGAACCCAACGTGTGCCGGGCAGCGCGGATGCGCAGGTCCAGCTCAGCTGCAGAGGCGCGGCGATACTCCAGCGGCAGCGTGCCCTGCCGGGGCGAAGCGAGTGGGATGGGGTCGGCTGCCGATGCCCCAGGACCGTAGCCCGATTTCACATCGTGCTCCCATGGTGCGTCGGCCAAGCCTGCGGAGCAGCTGGGAGGCGAACTGCTCCTGGAAAGATCGAGCGTGACGAGGGATGGGTGTTCCGTTGCAACTGGCACAGGTTCTCCTGCCGCCGTCCGCTGACTCTCCCCGCCTATCGAGGTAAATCGCACGGCGCTGACCATTCACCATTAGTTTACCGCGCCCACTCCACGCTGGCCTGTAACGAAGCAGGGAAGTGTGCCGAGTTTCTGTAAGAGCAAAACACCGGCCCCGATACGCGGCCTCAGATTGATTCTGCTCAATTCACGAGGATGTCATCTGCGCACTCTACTTTGGTCACATGTCTCCCAAACCCCTGCGTACCCTCCTGCTGGCGACCGCGTGCGTCTCTGCCACTCTTCCCGCCCTGGCACAGTATGAAAATGGCAGTGTGGTCGGTACCGTGCGTGACAGCTCCGGTGCCGTGGTGGCCGACGCCACCGTGACCGTGACCAATCGCGCCACCGGTGTGGTCAGCACCCGGGCGACAGACCGCGCCGGCGACTACGAGGTGC
>CALMRM010000243.1 GCA_937871605.1 uncultured Terriglobus sp.
AGGTACCACTGCGCATCGTGCTGGATCCGGCTGTCCGCAACGAAGTGGTCCTTTGGTGTACTCGCAACGGACGCAAGGTTGTGATCGATCTTTCAGATCACGCGGACCACTTGGACGAAGCAGGACTCGCGTGGTGCGATGTTTACCTCAAGCGCAACCTGACCAAAGCGTACGACAAGGTACAGCCCTTCGGCCTCAACTACAGCGGCCGTGACACAGTGGCTGCCCTGCAGGCTGCGTTCGCGCGCAAGAATCTACGAGCCGCTGTCGACCTAATGCTGCGCGCTCATGGGCGAGAGTATGAGTACGCCCCGGAGAAGCGCAAAGACAAGGTCGTCCTGCTGCAAACGCGCTTGTGGGAGGCAGACGAATGTCCCGGCGATCTCCAGATCAATGAGCAACGCATTGAGCTGGTGGCAAGCCTCGCACGTGCGTTCGGCACCCGCTTCCAGGGTGGCCTGGTGGATACGCCGCTTGCCCGCAAGATGGCACCCTCGCTGATCTCAAAAAACTACAAACAACGCGAGTACATTGCATGGCAAAAGACGGCCCAGGTCGCGGTGTACACGCGTGGCCTGTACGGGTCCCTGGCCTACAAAATGGCCGAGTACCTTGCCTCTTCCAAATGCATTGTGTCGGAGCCGATTGGCATCTGCCTGCCCACGCCACTTGCTGACGGCAAGCACGTACGGTGGTTCTCAACGCATGAGGAGTGTGTAGCACGCTGCGGCGAGTTGCTGGAACAGCCCGGAGAGTTCCCCAGGAACGCGTGGAACTACTACCAAGAACATGTCCGCCTGGCAACAGATGCGGTCCGGCAACTCCTAAACGCGACGGCCCGGAGCTAGGCAAAGCGCCATGGACTACTTGTGATGATGCCGCTTCAGGTAGGCAATCGCGCCCGGATAGAACTCGTCCAACAGGCCGCCGATGGAGCCCTCCGCCGTCACAATGAAGCCGCGTTCGAAGGTCAAGCCCAATCCTCGGTTCTCCTGCGGGTAGTACGCGTTCGAGATGGCCCCGCCAATCAGGTTGCCTGCAATGTTGGAGGTCGCAAACTGCCAGTGGCCGTTGTCACCCTTGGCGCGCACTGTGGACGCTAGCGCGTAGCCCAGGCGGTGCGAAAACGTGCCGTGGCCCAAGCGAAAGTATCGTGGATCCTGGTGCAAGAGGCTGGGTAAGATGGCGTTGCCGAAGAGGTTGCCGTCGAAGCTGTCGGCATAGCTGGCTGCATACCGCTTCAGATAGCCGGTAAACCCGTAATGGTAGGCGGGAAACTGGTCTTCGGCCTGCTCGATGCCCGCATCGAGCCCAGTGACTACAAACTGCGCCGGATCCGTAACGCTGTGGAAGAACAGACTGTACTTCTGCCTCGGCGTCAGCGGCGGCGCGGTTCCGCCAAGGACCACGTTGAACGTCGGCAGCACGCCCAGCAGTCGCTGATGCTCCTCCTTGTTCAACTCTTCGTCGCTTTCGCTTTCCTTGACGGGCTTCCCTTCAGCCTGGGGCACCTGCTCCGGGGCGTTTGGCAGGGACTCCGCTGGGGCGGCAGGCTGCTGTGCCTGGACAGCCGGCTGTTGTGCTGCCGGGGCAGCCTGCTGTGTGGGGGTGGCTGGCTGCTGCGCAACCAGCGTAGCCGCACAAAACGCAGCCTGCACGGACAGGCACCGCAGCAACATGGATGCAGTCTTCAAACAAACCTCAAGGCGGGGAGAGCCGCTGTTAAGCCGCAGATTGGGCACAATGCTAGCTACTGTGTGGGCGTAGCCCGGTCGTGCGGGCGCGGGTAGGTCGCTGTCACCACCGTGCTGATACCGCCACGCGGCCGAAAGTCACCCTTTACCTCGGCCCACACCGGATCGCAGGCCTTCACGATATCGTCCAGAACGCGGTTCACAATGTTTTCCTGAAAGATCCCCAGTTCGCGGTAACAGAACAGGTATTCCTTCAGGCTCTTCAACTCCAGGCAGCGTTCCCGCGGCATGTAACGAATGGTCAGATGGCCGAAGTCGGGCAGGCCGGTGCGCGGACACACGCTGGTGAACTCCGGGTCGTCAATCAGGATCTCGTACGAGCGGAACTGGTTCTGCCAGGTCTCGATGTCCGGCATCGGTTCCGTGGTGCCCGCGGCGGCGTGTTCATCCGTGTACAGCGGGCTGGTGTTGGTCATCATGGTGGGGTTCTCCTCTGCAGACTGCGCCGGCACAACGGCGGGACACACACCGCGCGTGGACAGGTGCTTCTTCGCCCATTTCGCCCGGCAGCGCTGGCGCGCTCTGGCGCAATCTAGGTAGTGCTGCTGTTCTCCTGATTGTATAAGGCCGCGATTGGTCGCACACTTTGTGTGCGTTTGATGGCTGCCGATTCTGCTGAGAGACTCCTGCTGCTGTTTAACGAGCCGAACCATTGGTCGGCAGCCTTCGCTACCGTGTACCAGTACGCGGAGAACGCTTGGTCACACAACTCCGTCAGCTTTGGCATGGCTGGCGTACGGTCATGTAGGTGCGCACGCGTGCCTGCGTGCCCCACATGGTCAGCGTCCAGAAGGTCCATGTGCGACCATGAACAGTGCACCACCCTGGAACCCAGCTACGCAGCCACACTACCGCCACGTGCGGATGGCGTCGAGCGCGAACAGTGGAATAGAGCGGAAGGATCGAGGCCGCAGCCGTTTCAGGGCTGACGTTATGGCCCCAGTCCGTTATGCTGGTTTACTCGCGACGGCCGAGTGTTGGGCGATCGTCTCCGGTGTTGCTCTTGTCCTGCGTGCTGTTGGGGTCGTTGTTGCTGGTGCTGGTACGGCGCAGCGTGGGCTTGTTCGGATCCTTGCTGCCATCCACTTTGCGCTTGTTCTGCAGCCGGGCGAGCCGCGCCTTGATCTCGTCGAACTCCGATGTGGACACCACGTAGTCCGTGCGCGCAGGCAGGATGGTGGCGATCTCCTCTTCCGATTTGGCGATGCGGTCCGGCGTCTGCGGGTGATCGGAGAAGGCTTTTGCTAGCACGCCAGGCTTGCGCTTCTCCAGCGCTTGCAACTTCTCAAAGATCTGCACAAATGCCTGGGGATCGTAGCCTGCGCGGTACATGTATTGCACGCCCAGCCAGTCGGCCTGCGCCTCATACCCTCGCGAGAAGGACAGGAATGTCAGCGGAACGGCAATCTGTGCCGCCTCGTAGATGCCGTAGCCAGTGTACCCGCCGATGAACATGAGCGGTACCATGCCGATCTGCGCGTACTCCATGCGCGTCATCTGGCGGGCGGCGTGGTGGGCGGCCACGTGGGCGGTTTCGTGCGCCATCACGGCGGCCAATTCGGCTTCCTCGTCGCAGGCCAGAATTAAGCCGCTGTTTACGTAAAAGAAGCCACCCGGCAATGCCATGGCGTTGATCTCGTCAGAGTCCAGCACCTTGATGGTGAATGGGACCTTCGCATCGGATTGTTTTACGATGTTCTGGCCGACGCGATTGACGTACTCCACGATGACGGGATCGGTGATCAGGTGCGAGGATCGCTCGATTTCCATGGCATACGACTTGCCATTGCGCACCTCCCAGTCCGTCGAGAACCAGTTGCCCATGCCGCGGCCGCCGATGTCGCGCGTACCGGCAGAGTTCACGTCGTCGATGGAACCCTTCTTGATGTCCTTGCGCAGGTCGTCGCCCGGCTCGGGGATGGGCTCGTTGTTGTTCTTGGCGGCCTCGGCGCGCGCCTTATCCAGGTCGTCCTTGTTCGCCGTCACGGGGCTTTCGCCGGTGGGTCCGGTGCCAGGCTTGCCGTTGGGCTGGTTGTTAGGACCGGTGGATGTCGGCTGACCGTTCGGACTGGTCTGCGGCGTGCCTTGGGGCGATGTGGTGGGTGTGCCGGATGGCGTTTGCTGAGCGAGAGACGCAAAAGGAGCCACAACGGACAGGCTCGTAAGCAGAACGAGGTGCTTGAGGTTCATGGGGTGGCTCCCGGGCGCTGGACACACCTTCGCTCTGAAGGCAGTTGACCCTGCATCCTTAGACGCAGTGTACGCCCGAACGTTTCACCTTGTCAGGAACGGGTTCGCACTTACTGCCGCTCCAGGACGACCGCGGTGCTGTCATAGTCGCCCCGCAGCTGCAGCGGCAAGCCACCTCCCATCAGCACGGCACCGCTCACCACCGCCTCCCCGGTGTACTTGGTGCTATCCAGCGCGCGCACACGGTATTGCGCCTTCGCGTCCAGCCCCTGCAAGGGCACTTGTGGCTGCGCCATGCCGTACTGCTGGCTGTGCAGGTACGCGAAGACCACGGCCT
>CALMRM010000244.1 GCA_937871605.1 uncultured Terriglobus sp.
CGGCTACGCCGGGCCGAACACCGGCCGTGGCGAGCCGGGTCCGTACGGCTACGGACCTGGACCGGGTGTGGCTCCGTACCCGGCGGTGGGTGTATACGCTGCACCGTACCCTTACCCGTACTATCGCCGGGGCTACTACCGCGGCTACTGGTACTAAGCCTTTTCCACTTCAGTGCGCATGACGACACGGCCGCTGCACCAGCAGCGGCCTGTGTGTTTTGTGCCTGCTATAGCTCGTTTATGATGAAGGCTGGGTTGCTCTGTCACAGTTGTACGGCAGGGTTTACTGCTGCCGATGCTTGCTGAGCACGTCACCACTCCTGAGGATCCCGCGCACCCCATATGATTCGTTCGCTGCAAAAGGACAACCGTGTCACCAAGGCGGTCTTCGCCGTCATCATCGGCTTTGCCATCATCTCCATGGTGGTCTACCTGGTTCCGGGGCTCTACGACGGCGTGGTTGGTTCCACACCGCAGGGTGTGTATGCCACGGTGCGCAATCCAGGCGTGTGGGGCCGCATTGCCGGCGAAACGACGCAGATCAAGACCACCGAGGTGGCGCAGTACGCGCAGTCCCTGGCGCAGCGGCAGAACCTGCCTGCGCAGTACCTTCCTTTCCTGATGCCGCGGTTTGAGGCGCAGGCGCAGCAGGTGCTCATCGCCAGCGCCGTGGAAGACCGCGAGGGCGAGCGCCTGGGCCTGACCGCGACCGACGCCGATGTGCAGCATGAATTGCACCAGGGCCAGTTGGGCCAGATCTTCTTCCCCAACGGCGAGTTCATCGGCGACGAGAAGTACCGCGCTTTTGTGCAGAACCAGCTTGGCCTGCCCAGCGTGGCCGACTTCGAAGGCAAGGTGCGGCAGGAGATCACATCCCGCCGCCTGGTGCAATTCGTCACCGCAGGTGCCAACGTCTCGGACACTGCGGTGCGCGAGCTGGTGCGCAAGGCCGGTGCGAAGGTCAAGTTCGACTACGCCGTGGTCAACTCCGCTGACCTTGCCAAGACCATCAACCCCATTGACAGTGACCTCCAAAACTACTTCAGCAAGAACAAGGCGCGCTATGTGAACGCGGTGCCCGAGCAGCGGAAGATCACCTACATCGCTGTGACCTCCGCGAACCTGCCCGGCGGCAAGCCGCAGGTCTCCGACGCCGACGTGCAGGCTTACTACAACGCGCACAAGGCCGATTACCACGTCGACAAGCAGGTGAAGGTTCGCCACATCCTCATCACCGTGCCGCAGGGCGCCGACGCCAAGACCGATGCAGCAGCCAAGGCCAAGGCACAGGGACTGCTTGATCTGATTCGCAAAGGTTCCGACTTTGCCGCGCTCGCCAAAGCGAACTCCAACGATCCCGGCTCCAAGGACTCCGGCGGTGAACTGGGCTATGTCAAGGCGGACAACACGATGGTGCCCGCCTTCCAGAACGCCGCCATGGCGCTGCAGCCCGGCCAGACCTCGGACCTGGTGAAGACGCAGTTCGGCTACCACATCATCCAGGCCGAGGCGCGCGATGAAGCGCACGACAAGCCGCTGTCCGAAGTAGCCCCGGAAATCCGCCCCATCCTGGAGCAGCAGAACGGCGGCAAGGCGCTGCAGGCGTTCGCCTCGCAAGTGGCTCAGGATGCTGCAAAGAACGGCATGGACAAGGCAGCTGCCGACCACAGCCTGAAGGCCATCACCACCGACGCCATTGCCTCTGACGCCACCGTTCCCAACCTGCCGGATAGTGCGCAGCTGGTCCAGGCCGCGTTCACCGGCAAGAAGGGAGATGCGCCGCGTCTCGCACCCGCCGGTCAGGGCACCTTCGCGGTGTACCAGGTGGCAGATGTGGAGCCTGCGCACGCACCCAGCTTTGCCGATTGGAAGTCTCACGTGCTGGACGACTACCGCGCGGAGCAGGTGCCGCAGATGCTGCAGGCCAAGCTAGGTATGCTGGCCAAGCGCGCGCACGACCTGAACGATCTGCACAAGGCTGCGGCTGAGATGAATCTGCCGGTCAAGTCGTCGGAGATGGTCGACCGCAAGGGCAATGTACCGGATGTGGGCGAGATGGCCGGTCCCGCCTCTGTCGCGTTCGACCTGCAAAAGGGCGGCATCAGCGGCCCCTTAAACGCGGGCGGCAGCGGCACCGTGCTGCAGGTGACCGATACCGCCCAGCCCACGGCACAGGAAGCAGCGTCCACCTTTGCCACGGAGCGCACGCAGCTGCTGGACCAACAGCGCGCGGAAATGTTCGGCGTGTACATGCAGACGCTCATCGACAGCTACACCAAACGCGGTGCCATCCGCATCGCGCAGCAGAAGCCCGGCCCGGCAGGCCCGCAGCCGTTAGGTATGTAGTCAAGAACGGCTCGGGCAGGAACTCTTGCCCGGGCCGTTCTGACTGCCGCGGAACACGCATCACACGACCATGATTTCCGAGCGACTCTCCGGCATCCTGCTGCACGTCACCTCGTTGCCCTCGTATGGGGGCATCGGCGATTTCGGTCCCGCGGCGTATGCGTTTGTGGATTACATTGCCGGAGCGCAGCAGCGGCTGTGGCAGGTACTGCCGCTCAACCCGACCGGCTACGGCAACTCGCCCTACTCGGCGCTGTCGGCGTATGCGGGCAATCCCATGATGCTGTCCTTGGAACTGCTGGTCGAGGCTGGCTGGCTCACCGCGAATGAAATTCGGGGTCTGGCAGGCCACGACGGCCCCACAGACTACGGTAGGGCCACAGCCGAGAAGCTGCCCCTGGTGGAGCGAGCCGCACAGCGCTTTTTGCACTTTGCGGACGAGACGCAGCGCACACGCTTCGAGAGCTTTCAGCAGAAGAACAGCGCGTGGCTGGTGGACTATGCCCGCTTCACCGTCCTGCGCCGCCTGAACGGCTACAGGCACTGGAATGAGTGGCCCGCGGAACTCGCCGCCCACGACGAAGCGGCGCTCGTCACGTTCGACGCGGAGAATCGCGAGGCGCTCGATACCGAGGCCGCCATCCAGTTCCTGTTCATGGAGCAGTGGAATGCCCTGCGCGCCTATTGCATGTCGCGCGATGTGCGCGTGATGGGCGACATGGCCATCTTCGTCTCGTACGATTCCGCCGACGTGTGGGCCAATAAGGAGGTGTTTGATCTCGACGAGCAGTACCAGCCCATTGCCGTCTCCGGCGTGCCGCCCGATTATTTCTCGGCCACAGGCCAGCGCTGGGGCAATCCGCTGTACCGCTGGCGTCACCTGGAGCAGCACGGGTTCGATTGGTGGGTCGCGCGCGTCAAGCGGCAGCTAGAGCTCTACGACCTCCTGCGCCTTGACCACTTCCGCGGCTTTCAGGCGTACTGGCGCATCCCCGCCGAGGAGGAAACGGCCATGAACGGCGAATGGGTGGAAGCGCCCGGTTTCGCCCTGTTCGACCGGCTCAAAGCCGCACTGGGTGGCGCGCTGCCACTCATCGCGGAAGACCTGGGCGTCATCACCGACAAGGTGGACAAGCTGCGCTGCGACTTCAACATGCCTGGGATGCGCGTGCTGCAGTTCGGCTTTGCCGGGCGCGGCGCGCACCTCCATCTGCCACACAAGTACGAGCGCAATACCGTGTGCTACACCGGCACCCACGACAACGACACCACGCTGGGCTGGTGGCGCTCCGCGGGCGACGCAGACCGCAAGAACCTGCTGACCTACCTGGGGCCACTGAACCACCCGAACGATGTGGTCTGGGCCATGATTCGTTGCGCGGCGCGCTCGGTCGCGTCCATGTGCATTGTCCCATTGCAAGACCTGCTGCACCTGGGCGACGAGGGCCGTATGAACACACCCGGCGCACCGGAAAACAACTGGACGTGGCGCTACCAGCCAGACGCGCTGCACCCGGACATCGCCCTGCAACTACGCCACATCACGGAAGAGTGTGACCGCGACGCGTACGTGCCCGAGCAAGAGTTACCGGAAGCCGCTCCCATGCCACCGCAGGCACTGGCCGACCAGACCGGCGAACAGCAGGGCACTGCTCCGGGGCAGTAAAGCAGAACGCGAAGGACGCCAAGGTTTGCGCGAAGGGCGCGACGAGAGATACGCGAAGTTCGGAAACAGCGTTTGCCCGCATGTTGTCTTCGCGCACTTCGCGTGCACGTCCTTCGCGACCTTCGCGTTCTGCTTTACACCATGCACTACACTTGAACTTCAAGGAGCACCGAACCGCATGCCTCTTTCCGGCGAAGCCATCCGCACCATGAACTACGTTGACGACATTTCCGGCACGCTGCGCCGCATCCTGGCCACGCTGCCGACCCTCACGGAAGAGGAGCGCAGCCGCGTCTCGGAGTACATCCAGAAGTCTGACCCGAGCTACGCCTCCGTGGTTGAGGCCATCAAGGGCGCATAAGCATGGCCGTTGAATCTGCAAACGGGCCACTTGTTCTTGCGCTCATCGGCGCGGGCCGCGCGGGCCGTTCGCTCGCCGCATTGGCTGTCGCAGCGGGGCACCACGTGGTGTTGGAAGATGTTCTGCCCTCCCGCCTGCGCGAAGCGCTTGCTGCCATTCCGACGGCAGGCCAGCCCGGTTCGCTCCAAACAGTGACCACCGTTGAGGACGCCGTTCGCAACGCGGACCTCGTCATCGACTTTGTGCCAGACGAACTCGAGTCCAAGCTCGAAATCGTCTGCATGGTAGACCGTATGGCCCCGCCCAAAACCGTGCTCTGCGTGAACACCCACGCGCTCAGCGTAGACGACCTGGCCCGCTGCACCTACCGCGCAGACCGCTGCATCGGCGCTGCGGTTGGTGAAGGGGTGCGCCTCCTGCGCGGCGCGCAGACTTCTGCGGCATCCGTGATGCTTGCGCACCGCTTCTTTGTGTCGTGCGGCCTAGGGGTCGACCTCGCGGACGAGCACACACCGGCCGACTACGACACCCGCGACCATCCTGCGCCGGTAACTACTCGATAACGGTCCGCGCCGTCTTGAAGCCCTGCGGCAACTGGAAAAGCGCAGCATCCGGCTCGCTGAGCGAGAGATCGCGCACGTAGAAGTTCTGCGCACCACCGCGCGGCTCAAAGCGTTTCACTGTCAGGTTGACGCCCAGCCGCGGCGCAAACCAGAACTCGCGTATTGTCGGCTCCGGGGTCTTCAGTCCCATGGGGCCACCCACCACGGTGCGGATCTCGCGCGAGCCCACCGTCTCCACGTTGTCCACCGCTCCCGTGCCCAGGCTGTCGCATGTCACGGTCATCTGTGGTGTGGTCACCGGCGTACACGTCAGCACCGCGTCCGCCTGCGTGTTCCATGGGTACACGGTGCACAGCTTACGCGTCGGCTCACACACGCTTACTTCCTTACGAACGGGGTCGTAGAAGTCCGTCTCTGTCAGCATGGTCTGCCTGGTGTCACCATCCGGCGCGAAGTACCGGCGCTCCTGAAAGACACGGCCTGTGCTGTCGCGCGCCACGGTGCGGTGGTTCTTCATCGTCACGCGGGTACCATCGGCCAGCAGCCGTGTCCAGTCCGTCACCACCGTTGCACGAAAGGGAGCACCCGCGATCGTTGGAATGCTGATGGACTGTAGCCGTTCCCTCACGCCGCCGTCCGGCGCATGTTGCTGCGCC
>CALMRM010000245.1:0-420 GCA_937871605.1 uncultured Terriglobus sp.
CGCGACGAGGCGGAGATTCGAGGCCATCGCCGGACCTACCTGGGTGCCCTGCCTGGACAGATTATCCAGAGCATGAAGAAGGCAGGCACGAAAAATCCTGTCATCATGCTGGACGAGATCGATAAGATGGCAAACGACTTCCGCGGTGATCCCTCGTCGGCACTGCTGGAGGTGCTCGATCCTGAGCAGAACTCTACCTTCCAGGATCACTACCTGGATGTGGACTACGACCTGTCCCAGGTGCTGTTCATCGCCACGGCCAACGTGTTGCACACGATTCCCGGCCCTCTGCAAGACCGTATGGAGATCCTGCGGCTGCATGGCTACACTGAGGTCGAAAAACTGGAGATTGCGCGTCAGTACCTGATCAAGAAGCAGCGAGAGGGCACGGGGTTGACTGAGAACAACATCGAGTTTACC
>CALMRM010000245.1:430-3568 GCA_937871605.1 uncultured Terriglobus sp.
CGATGGGTTGAAGGACCTCATCCGTGGCTATACGCGTGAGGCAGGCGTTCGTAACCTGGAACGCGAAATCGGCAATGTGTGCCGCAAGGTGGTGCGCCGGCTGGTGAAGCAGGGTGACAAGCACCAGAAAGAGACCATCACCCGCGAGAACCTCGCAGACTTCCTGGGAGCTCAGAAGTTCCGCGACTCCGCCGTGCAGGAGAAGTCAGAGGTTGGTCTTGTCACCGGCTTGGCGTGGACCGAGGTCGGCGGCAGCATCCTGCAAACCGAGGTGCAGGTACTGGATGGCAAAGGTAAGCTGACCACCACCGGCCAACTTGGCGATGTGATGACGGAGTCTGCACAGGCCGCGCTCAGCTATGTGCGGTCGCGTGCGCACCATTTGGGCCTGCCCAAGGAGTTCTACCGCAACATCGATATCCACGTGCACGTACCGGAGGGCGCTATTCCCAAGGATGGGCCGTCTGCCGGCATCACCCTGGCCACAGCACTGACGAGCGCGCTCACCATGATTCCCGTGCGCCGCGACATCGCCATGACGGGCGAGGTCACGCTGCGCGGCAAGGTGCTGCCCATTGGCGGCCTCAAGGAAAAGCTGCTAGCCGCACACCGTGCCGGTATTCGTGAGGCGGTCATGCCGAAAGATAACGAGCGCGACTTTGCGGAACTGCCGCAGCTGATCAAGGACGAAATGAAGCTACACTTTGTCAGCGAAATGGATGACGTGCTAAAGATCGCACTAGAGGGTGCACTGCCCAAGCTGGGCGAGGACACACCCGAGGTGTTGTCGAAGACGATGCCCCCGCCGGCGATACACATGCCTGGAACCGAAGCCAGACAGTAACAAAAAGGCCGAGCTTAGCTCGGCCTTTCTCAATGCCTTGTGTGGAACCTTCGCTCAGGCTTTTCTGCCGCCGATGAAGTGACCGATCAGCGAAATGATCCAAACAATGGCAAGGATGTGGATGGCGAGGCTTGCGCCGTGCGTAAACACTTCACCAAGAATCCAAAGCAGGAAGAGAACACCGGCTATTCCAAGAAACATGTCGTACGCCTCCGATGCCCGCTTCGTGCTGGCATGCTCTCACATAGAGCAATGCGGCCCGTGCTCAAGTTGTCTGCTGAGAGCCAGGTTTTAACAATTGCTACTTGGACCAGCACTCAAGCGAGTTCACACCCGCCAGCAATGGAGGGGATAAACATGACCTCATCCTTGTCCTGGAACTCGTAGCTGTCACCGCCCAGGAAACGGATGTCCTCATCATTGACGTACACGTTGATGAATTTGCGCAGGGTGCCGTCTGCGTCCTTCATGTGGGTGCCCAGTTCCGGAAACTTCGTACCCAGGTCCTCGACCAACGCGGGCAGGTTCGCTGCCTCAGACTGCACCTGCTTTGTGCCTGCCGTGTGCCGCGCAAAGGCGGCGGGCAGCATCACTCGAATCGACAACGCTAATCTCCTTCTGCAAGGGCCAGTTCCGGCTCTTGTACAGCGCCGTCCAGCTCGTTAAGGTACTCCTCAAAATCCGTCAGGCGGGGCCGAACCGCACGCCCCAGCTCAAAGCGGTTGCTAATGCAGTCCGTCGTCTTCAGGCCGTTGCCCGTGATGCACAGGACCGTGGTTTCGTCTGCCTTGATGCGTCCCTGTGATAGCAGCCGAGCCGTCACCGCTGTTGTGACACCACCTGCTGTCTCCGTGAAGATGCCCTCCGTCTCCGCAAGTTCCTGAATGCCGGACACCACTTCCACATCGGACACATCCTCAGCCCAGCCGCCCGTCTCGCGAATCATGCGCGAGGCAAACGGGCCGTCTGCCGGGTTGCCGATCGCAAGCGACCGCGCAATCGTATTGGGCCGTTGCGGCGTAATGGTTTCTGTGTTGTTCTTCACCGCCTGTGCTATGGGCGAGCATCCCGTCGCCTGCGCGCCGAAGAAGCGCACATGCTTGTTCTCGACCAGGCCCAGGTAGATCAGCTCGTCGAATGCCTTCTTGATTTTGCGGATGAGCGAACCGCCCGCCATGGGAACGACCACGTTGTCTGGCAAGCGCCAGCCCAGCTGCTCGGCGATCTCAAACCCCACGGACTTGGAGCCCTCCGCGTAGTAGGGCCGCAGGTTCACGTTCACAAAACCCCAGTGGTACTGGTCGGCGATCAGGGAGCATAGGCGATTCACGTGATCGTAATTGCCATCAATGCGCACCAGGCGCGCGCCGTAGACCAGCGTGTTCAAAATCTTCGCAGGTTCCAGGTCCGCAGGCACCAGGATGCACGCCTTCAGCCCCAGGCGCGCAGACTGCGCGGCCACGGAATTGGCGAGATTGCCGGTCGACGAACAGCCCACCGTCTCGAAGCCGAACGCACGCGCGTTGGCCAGCGCCACAGCAACCACACGGTCTTTGAACGAAAGCGTGGGAAAGCAAACCGCGTCGTTCTTCACATACAAACTTTGCGAACCTACGCGTTTGCCCAGGTTCTTTGCGCGCACCAACGGCGTCAGGCCTACCGGCAGGTCCGGCTCAAAGCCCTCAGGAATGGGCAGCAGCGAGCGGTAGCGCCACATGTTCAGTGGTCCCGCCTCAATGTTCTTGCGTGTGAACAGCGGCCGCGCGGCCTGGAGGTCGTAACGCACCTCGAGCGGCGTAAACGACTCATCGCAAATGGAAAGCGGCTGGTTGCCGTAACTTTTACCCGACTCTTTTGAGTAGAGTTCGTACGGTGTACACGCAGACGACGCAGACGCCATGGATTCCTTCTCCTGTGTGGAGACGGGTAAGCTCGCGACGCTCTACTGAGATGGGCCTGTGGCAGAAACGCACAGACGAAGGAAGTCTGATTAGACGGACATACTGCCTGCCACACCGTACGTGGTGCCGTACCCCGAATCTCATGTTCCCCGATGGTGCCCAATCAGGAGAGAGGTGACACCGGTACAGACCTCGTCCGGTTGTCGTGGCGTCGCAGGGCTCGTCCCTCAGCCACTCTTCATGAAACTCATGCCCATGCCTACAGCTACATGAACTTGATGACCTTTTGTAGCACGCGTCGCGCCGCAACGCAAACACTCAGGACTTCACGGCGCGCTTTCGCGCGGCCTTTGCCGGAGCGGTGTTTGCTACAAACTGCTCGCCCTGCTTCGA
>CALMRM010000246.1 GCA_937871605.1 uncultured Terriglobus sp.
CGGTAAAGCCAGTTGAGCGGTACAGGGCAACAGCCTCGGGCATGAGCTCTGGAACGGTGTCCAGCAGCAGCGTGCAGCTTCCGCGGGTGCGGCTCCACTCCACGGCCGCTGAGATCAGGCTCTGCCCAAGCCTGTGGCCGCGGGCGGTCTCTTCTACCCACAGCCGCTTCATCTCGCATGCGAGTGGGTGCCGGTCTGTGCGCACCTTGACCGCGACGCACCCGGCAGGCCAGTCTGCGACAAAGGCCAGCAGCAACACACCGCGCGGCGGCGACCATACCTGTGGAAGGCTGGCGAGCTCCTCCTCATAGCCGCGCATACAAATACCTGCGGCCTGTCGCGGGCCTGACGTGAGGTACGCAGCGTAGTGGCGCAGCAGAGCCGTCGCAGCGTCCACATCGCCTGGCCAGTCTGCCGCGCGGATGAGTACCGACTCGATTTGTGCCATAGCCTGGTGTTACCCCATGTACATGCCGCCGTTGACGTCCAGCGTGTGACCGGTGATGTAACCCGCGTCGCCGCTGGCTAAAAAGCGCACTGCCGATGCGATGTCCTGCACCGTGCCCGGTCGTGCCAGCGGCACGGCGCCCAGCATCGCTTGCTTTTGGTCTTCGGTCAGGACGCCTGTCATGTCGGTTTCGATGTAGCCCGGCGCGACGGCGTTGACGGTGATACCGCGGGAGGCAAACTCTCGCGCCATCGCCTTGGTCATGCCGATGAGCCCGGCCTTGGACGCAGCATAATTCGCCTGCCCTGCCTGGCCCATCTCCCCTACCACGGAGGTGATGTTGACCACGCGTCCCCACCGCGCCTTCATCATGGGCTGCAGCAGGGCCTGCGTGAGCAGGAAGGCACCCTTCAGGTTGGTGTTTAGCACGTCGTCCCAGTCGGCCGACTTCATGCGCAGCACCAGGCCGTCGCGCGTGACGCCCGCCTTGTTGACCAGGATGTGCACCGGCCCAAGTGCACCGACCACGTCCTTTGCGGCAGCCTTGATGGCCTCTTCACGGCTGATGTCGAGCGGAAACGCTTCCGCCTTCCCTCCAGCGGCTTCGATCTCCGCCTTCACCTCCGCCAGCTTTGCTGCGTTCCTGGCAGCCAGCGCCACGGTCGCGCCTGCATCCGCCAACGCCACGGCGATTGCCCGTCCTATGCCCTGGGAGGCTCCTGTGACAAGCGCGACTCTCCCCTCCAACCCTGCTGCCATGCGTGCGTTCTCCTGCTGCCGAGATTATAAAGACCGCACGGAGGGTGGCCCGGCGGGGTCAGACGTCGCCGGGCATCTGGTTGGCCGCGCTGGCCACCTGTGCGGCCCGTTTTTGCTGCAGGCGCTCGAGCACCAGGGGCGGTACCAACTCGCTGATGTCGCCATTCAGCTGGTACACACCCTTGATCAACCGCGACGAAACGTAGGTGTACTTCTCTGCGGGCATCATGAACACGGTTTCCAGGGCGCTGTCGAGCTTGCGATTCATCATCGCCATCTGGAATTCGTACTCGTAATCGGAGATGGCGCGGATACCCCGCAGCACAGCGGACGCGCCCTCCTGCCGCGCAAAGTCCACCAGAAGCCCCCCGAAAGTCCTGACGGACACATTGCCGAAGGCGCGGGTCGCCTCCGTCAGCATGTCTACGCGCTCCCCCGTAGTGAACAGGGGCGCGCCCTTGCTGGAGTTGCGCAGGACTGCGACCACAAGGTGATCGAAGATTTTGGCTCCGCGGCTCACCAGGTCCAGGTGGCCGTTGGTGGGCGGGTCAAAGGTGCCGGGATAGATGGCGCGTACGATCTGCATGGCTACCGAGAGGATAACGCCGCTCTTGCATCAACCTGGCGCGACTCCCTACGACCGGGCATGCACCGACTGCCTAGCGACGCGAAGGACGCACTGCCTCCTGCGCGCGAACCTCACCATCAACGGGGGCTGCAGGAATCGGTGCCGCCGCACCTGCACCGATCTTCAGGGTGGCTCGTAGTTCCGTGTTCATGCGGTCGAAAATGTCTGGGTTGGACTTCAGAAAGTTGCGCACATTCTCGCGTCCCTGGCCGATGCGTTCGCCGCTGTAGCTGTACCAGGCACCGCTCTTCTCCACGATGTTGTGAACCACTGCAAGATCCAGCACGTCGCCCTCGCGCGAGATGCCTTCGCCGTACAGGATGTCGAACTCTGCCTCGCGGAACGGCGCCGCCACCTTGTTCTTGACCACCTTGGTCTTGGTGCGGGAGCCGACAACCACGTCGCCTTCCTTCACTGCGCCGATGCGGCGAATGTCTACGCGGACCGACGAGTAGAACTTCAGGGCGCGGCCACCCGTGGTGGTTTCAGGATTACCGAACATGACGCCAATTTTTTCGCGGATCTGGTTGATAAAGATCAAGCAGGTGCGGCTCTTGGAGACGGTGCCGGTCAGCTTGCGCAAGGCCTGTGACATGAGGCGGGCCTGCAGACCCACGTGCGAATCACCCATCTCGCCATCGAGTTCGGCCTTTGGTACGAGCGCAGCCACAGAGTCGACCACCAGGACATCGATGGCACCGGAGCGCACAAGGGCCTCCGTAATTTCGAGTGCCTGCTCACCATAGTCGGGCTGTGAGATCA
Source organism: uncultured Terriglobus sp. (assembly GCA_937871605.1). Classification (GTDB taxonomy): domain Bacteria; phylum Acidobacteriota; class Terriglobia; order Terriglobales; family Acidobacteriaceae; genus Terriglobus. Next base: position 2,598 of record CALMRM010000246.1, read on the forward strand.
GGAGGTTGTCTGTGTCCACACCCAGCTTGCGCGCGTACACAGGGTCCAGCGCGTGTTCAGCGTCGACAAAGGCCGCCAGACCGCCGGCCCGCTGGGCCTCCGCAACAATCTGCAGGGTAATGGTCGTTTTACCGGAGGATTCCGGTCCGTAGATTTCGATCACACGTCCGCGGGGCACGCCACCCACGCCCAGCGCCAGATCAAAGGAGATCGACCCGGTTGAAATGACCGAGATCGGCACAATGGCATCTTTCGCGCCCAGCCGCATGATCGAACCCTTGCCAAATTGCTTCTCAATACCCGCAAGGGCGAGTTCTACAGCTTTGTTACGCGCTTCTTCGGCCACGTTCGATCTCCTCGGTACAGGGTCCAATGGTAGCACCCGGCGCGTGCTCTAGGCAAACAAAAGGCGAAGTCTAGAGCGTGGCGATGGCCCTGCGTTTCCTATTGCGGCAGCTGTGCGCGGCGGTACTCGAAGAAGCGCTTCAGCTTGAGAAAGGGTGCCTCATACACGTGGAACGACACGTAGGCGGCGGTGATTGAGAGCAGCATGAGCAGCGCTGCGTTGCCAAGCACCGCAACCAGCTTGCTGCCGGTAAGGTGCAGCAGCCAAGGCCGTAAATGGCCGCTCAGCCCAGGCAGGAACAGCATGTGCAGCACGTACAGACCGTAGCTGTAGCGGCCCAGGAAGCGTAGAACAGGCGTGGAAAAGAAAGCTGCCACCCTGCCATTTCGCAGGGTCCACGCCAGCAGCGAAGCGGCCGCAACCGCCAGCACCGAGTAGCGCAAACCCTCTGTCCAGTAGGGCGAAAGAAGCAGGCGCGTCTGTTGAAAGGTAAGCGAAAGGGCAAAGACGAGCACCGCCGACAGGCAGCCGACCCGGCTCCAGCGCAGGACCGTCGGCCACCTGGAGGACCGGTACAGCACAGCCAGCGCGGCGCCCGCCAGCAGGGTGTCGGCCCGGCCAGCAGTGCTGAAGTGGGTCAGGTAGGTGTCGTGCCATACCCCGATAAAGGCAAAGCGCAGCAACAGCGCACCAACGACGCCGGCCACGCTGATGAGCATGATACGAGCGCGTGTGCGCGCCAGAAACACAAGCAGCGGCCAGACGAGGTAAAACTGCTCTTCCACGGCCAGCGACCAGAAGTGGTTCAGGGAGACACCACCACCCAGGGTCTGCGCCAGCTGCTGATACTTTTGTATGTTGCCCAGGTACAGCGCCATTGGTAGAAAAATGCCATTCCACTGCAGGTGCAGCACCGGTGTGCAAACCGCCAGCAGCAAAAGGGCGCCATAGTACAGGGGAAAGATGCGGAGCACACGCCGCATGTAGAAGTTCCGGAAAAAGCCGGGCGCACCGGATGCGTCGATGAGAATGCCGGTAATCAGAAATCCTGACAGCACGAAGAACAGGTCGACGCCGATCAGTCCCCAGTGCAGCAGGTCGCCCAGCAACCGGTACACGCTGCCGTGACCCTGGTAGTCCACGGCGAAGAAGTGCGACAGCATGACCGCGACAATGGCGATGCCGCGCAGGCCGTCCAGCGGGACGAGGTGGCCGCCGTGCCGGGTGCCGGGTGCGGTGGGCGCTTTCAGGACGGCACCGTTCAGAGGTGCTGCAGAGGATTGCGGCAAAGGTGTACTCCCAGGGGGTTAGCGCTGCAGCAGACTGGTGGGTTCCGTTGGATCACTGATGCGAAAGTGGCGCGCGAGCCCCGGATGGGCGCGCGCCACTGCCTGGAACATTTGCCAGGCAACAGTGCGGTAGCTCCAGTGCCCGGCGGGGGTAGAGCGCAGTTCGCTCATGTAGACAGCCTGGGCGAAGTCCATGGTGAACAGCGAACGGCACCGAATGGCGAGCGGCAGGGCGTAGTCGGCTGCCCGGCGGTCCATGCTCTGCTCATGTGCGCGAACCGCTCGGTCCATGAGCCCGGTGTACAAGCGGCCGGCGGACGAGGCCGATAGCTGAGGCTGACCGGGGAAGTCCGGCACCTCATAGCCATGAGTCGTGGTGTACTCCTGCAGCAACTGGGTGCAGCGCCGGTGGCGGTGCATGTCGCGAAAGCCACCAATGTCCATGAGGATGTCGAAGCGGAGACCATTCGCAGCAGAAAAGGCGCGCAGCAGTTCGTCATGTTTCCCGCGATGCCGCGTGCCGAGTTCGATCACTTCGTCAACCTGGCGCTCGGTGAGTGCGGCCACGGTGTCGCGCAGCTGGCGAAAGCGGTAGTGCGTGTGCGGGTACAGCAGTGAAGCCGCGAGGTCGATTTCAAGCGACCGCACTTCGCCTGTGGGCGGCAAAACGAGATCGACGTTCGGCGACTCCGGCGGCATCGGCTGAATGGCGGCACCCCCCATCAGTTCGCTTGCTGCCTGCTGCAGCGCCGCACGGCTTTCGCGCTGGTAGCTGCTGGGTGTGGTGTATTTCACCAGCGTGGGGCTGGTGCGGACTTCGCGCAACAGGTGCTCCTCAGCACGCGTCGCCAGCGCAGGGTCGAGGGTGCGCACCTCGTTCAGCAGCTGTTCGCCTGCACGGTGCTGCACATTCCACGCGGGGCCGGCCGCGGCCTCACGCAGCTTCTCGCCCAGGTCGCGGATCTCGGGGTACTCGCTGCCCAGCAGCCGCGAAATCTGCCCCTCCAGCGTGCGCGCATTGGTGATCTGCCCGAGCGACGTGTTGGTACCCAGCGGCAGCAGGTACCGTGCCATATCGTAGGCGCGGGCGCGCAGCGTGCGGGTGTAGGTGGCCTCGTCCATGTCAGCGGGCCTGGGTGTGTGCGCCTTCAACTCGCCCAGCATGCCCTCGCCCACGGCGGTGTAGCCGTCAAAGAGCGCATCCATCAGCGCGGTATAGTCGGCGGTCTGCTCCGCCGTGCTGAACGAGGGCGTGTAGTAG